>DATJPT010000006.1:0-300000 GCA_035506275.1 Bacteroidota bacterium | reverse complement strand
GACGCCGGGCTGCTCGTCGGAAAGATAGACGACGGGGTACGGATGCAGGCTCAGGAAATTCGCAACCGGAATTTCGGCATCCGGGTCCGTGATGCTTCCGCTCGCCAGGACGAACGATGAGCGGCCGGGGAAAAGCGTGTCGGTCGCGAAGTCGGTCGAAAGCTGAAGCACGTCCCCCGACGATCCGAACAGCTGTTTCTCGCCGGCGTTCTGCGAGACATAGACGGCCGTCTCGCGGAAGAAACTCCGGATGTCGCGCAATTCAAAGTCGAGCGGCCAGTTGTTCCCCCGCGAATTTCCCATGGCGACGACGGAGTTGATGAACCGGGGGGGAGGCGGAATGCTTTTCGCCGCGGCGAGGTACGGCAGGTAAGAGACATCGGCGATCTCCACCATCGGCTTCACCCCTTCGTTGGTCGAGCGGGTGAACGCATGGAACGGAATATTCTCCATCTCGCGCGGCGGTATGATGACCACGCGCTGCACGAACAGCCGCTCCACGGGGCGCAGAAAATAATTGTACAGCTCCTGCGACAGCCGTTCGATGTCGGTCGTCTGAAAATATCCCGTCCCGATGCTGTGGATGTGCTCGTTGAGCATCAGGTCGTACTGGCGGACCTTCTCAAGCACGATATCCTTGTAGATCGGCACTTCCACGACGCTGACCGGCATCTGCCGTCCCATGCCGTCGAAGGAAACCACAAAAATAACGATGCGGTCCTCGGCGATGAGATAATCGAGCACGACCGTGCCGTAGGTCAGCGCTGAACGGAACTCCGTTTCCTGGAATGCCGGCGTGCGGAAGAGAATTTCGAGCTGGGGATCCTTTTGTGCAAGCGCCGATGCATTGGCCGACAGCGCTGTGCGTGCGGATGCGATGTCTGTGGCAAGCGATGCGATCCCAGCACCGTCGCGTTGATTCGCATTCAACCCCTTCTGATAAGCGAGTTCTGCCTCTTTCACGCTGAGCGCATGCATTTGACGACGGACCGCCTCGACGCTCTGCTGCGTGCTCTTGTCCCGGTATTGGAAGGGGAATGAACGGAGCCGGGCCGCGAGAGATCCTGTCTTTCCCTGTTCGAAGATGTCGAGCGCCTCTTCCGCGCGCCCCTGGCGTGCAAGCAGAATGACCAGCGGCTCGTACCAGTACGTCTCATCGGAGAAGGAGATCCCTTCAGCCGCCTCCCCACGCCGCATCCCGAAAAATTCTTCGTCCTCCCCCCAGTTGTTGAACTCGCCGGACTGTCCGCTGCGCAGTTCGAACGCGCGCCGGTAGAATGCGAGAGCGCCGTCCGTGTTCCCCTCTTCCTCTTTCATCATTCCCAGCTTGTAGTTGGCGTACGCTTCGCCGGAGATGTTGCCGTTCCGCGAAAAGAGGTTCATCGCCTGCTCGTAGTATGTTCCGGCGGCGATCGTGGCCTGCTGGTCCGGGTTCACCGCTGTGATTTTCCGTTCGCAGTCGGCGATCGCGGTCAATAAATAGCCGATGGCGATTTTTCTGCCGGCGTCTTTGGCGAGCGAGTACCCTTCGATGAAGCTTTGCTTTGCGAGCTGGTAGGCAAAATTGTGGGCGTAGACCTTGCCGAGGGCCGTGTAGAGGAGAATCAGCAGGTCGTTCGTCTGTTCGTTCTTTTGACTGTTCGGGAGATCTTCAAGGATGCCGATGCCGTCGTGGAACGATTGCGCCGCATCGCTCCATTCTCCGAGCGCTTCGAGCCCCCTTCCTTTATCGTAATTGAATTCCCCCTTCACGATCACGTTCGGGACGGTGCTGACAATGTTCTCGACCGTTGCAAACGCGGTCAGGGCCTCGTCCCTTTTTCCAAGCCTGGCATCGGCATAGCCGACACCCGAAAGAGCCCGGACGACCGAAGGGGAAGACCGCCGTTTATTGAACACCGCCAGCGCGGAAGTGAACTGAGCGAGCGCGTTTTCGTATTGCCCCGACCAGCAATACGCGTTGCCGAGGTTCATGCTCGTTTCGGGGTCTGGCTCGTTGTTGGATGCGAGCTTGCTGACGTCGAGCGCGTTGGCGAGCATGCCGATCCCCTGTTCGAAGTCCCCCAGTTCCACGGATAGAATTCCGACGGCGTTCATCATCCGGACCTCGGCCGCATGGTTTCCGGACTCGCGGTAGTACTTCCACGCCTCGCTGTAATTTTCCGTGGCGGCGGAAAAGTGGCCGAGTGAGGTTTCAACTTTGGCGGCGGCGGCGCGGTCCTCGGCGAGCCGTTCCCACTGCTGCATCTGCTGGTCGATCGGGAAGAGCTGCGTGAGATGTTCTTCCGCATGAAGGAAGTCATGCGCTCCCGCCTCTTCTGCGGCTTTCGAGCGGAGCTCCTGCGATCGCACGACAGGATCTTCATTATCCTCTCCGATGTTGCAGCCGCCAAGCATCAGCGCGGCGGCGGGAATCATCAGCGTAGCAATTCGCAGAGCGGAGTACGTTTTCAACTGAATGTCACTGTGAGGATGGGTGTTACGAATGTGACGGCAACCGGATGCTTTACCGGGCCGCACACAATATACTAACCCGCGGCGAAAAAAGAAAAGGCCGAACCCGGAGGATTCGGCCTTTCGGTGTCAATGTTCGAAGAGAGTTAAATGATGAACATCAGCCCTGCGGTTTCCGAATTATATTTTCCGATGTTGTAATCCGCATTGATGTCGAGAAAGAGGATCTTGATGCTCAGGCCTACTGTGAGCCGCGATTTGTCGTCCCCAGTCAGCGGCAAGTTGACGTTGATCAGCTGCGTGCCGGCATTGTTAGGCAGCGTAAGCGTCGACGTATAGCTGAATGTCATCTTGGAACTCTCCAGCATAAAGCCCGCGTACGGAGTAATATTGAGGGCGCCGGGACCGAATGTCTTGCTGGCGTTGATGCCGAATGCCGTTGTTTTTGTGGTGAAGATACTTCCTGCATCCAGCGACTGCGTAAAGAAACTGAGGCAGAGGTTGACCGGAAGAGGCTGCGGGAACCAGATACCAGGGTTGTGTTGAATGCCGAAACCGAAATATTTCAGCTTGCCATAATCGGCGTTATTATAGCTCGGCAGCCATCGGAATGTGAGCTGTGTGCCGACGAGTGTGCCGATGCTCAATTGAGGAGCGGCAAGAGGAATCGTGGAGATCGTTCCGAGGTAACCGGTGACCGAAGTGTTGATGACATTGTCGGGAATTGTGAATGATTGTCCATTCACCGTGATGGTTTGTCCCGGAAATTTTACTTGTACGAAATCATCCTTGGATCCGACAATCGTCGGCCCGGTAAGTTGGACGTTGAACGGCGTCGTGGCGATCTTATTGATGATTGCCTGCTGCTGGGCTCCCGGAATTAGATTCCAATTCGGGATACTCTGGGCAATTTGCGCGCTTTGCTGGTCGTCGAACGTGAATTGTCCTCCCACGCCTCCCGGTATCGTTGTGTTTGCATTCTTCATTGAAGCTCCCATCGCCACAAGACCAAATTCAAGGTCGAATCCATACATCTCGGCCGCCGGAGCTCTGTGGAACCAGCCTCCGTTGAGGTCTGTCCCGAATGCCGTGACGATCGGACTGACGTATCCCTGCACCGCACTTCCCGCCATCTTCTGCAAGGTCTCATCCAGTGAACCGCCTGATGCGGAACCCGAAACAATCAGCAAGCAGCAGAGCGACAAGAGCAAGAGGTTTTTCATTGTTTGACTCCTCGATGTTAGTGTGTGAAATTAGCTACGATAGCGGAAAGGGGGAAGAATCAAGATCCCATCAGGCAATGAATGGTTTCGAATAATTCTTTGTCAAATATACGTTAAAATCGTCTAAACGCAAAATATTTTTTTTAAGAGCGGCGCCGCCGTGTCTCCGGGCACAATGATGATCAATATACATTTCTGGATCGGGACAATTCAATCACACAAAAGTAGTAATTTAAAGGGGTGAGAGCCGCTTTATGGTGGTGTCGCGATTTCATAAACCGCGCCTCTTTCCCAATCCCAGAGGGTTCCGATTCCAAGAAGCTCTTCCCGCTTTCCAAAACTGTGAAAGGCGGATCCCGTAATGCGGGAGTTTGCTTCCTTCCCTGCCTACAGGGAAAGAAGAGTGGTTATCGGAATTTAGGCCAAGGCGCTGCCTTTAGGTATCCTGTGTTGCAATTATCATCACTTTTTTATACTATTGCACTGGTTCCTTTTATCACAACAGCGAGGAAGCGATGAAATCCACTGGAATAAAAAAATTGTATTATTCCATTAGCGAAGTAAGCAAGATAACCGACCTTGAGCAGTATGTGCTGCGGTACTGGGAATCGGAGTTCGAGCAGTTGAAGCCGGCCAAGAACAGGGCGGGGAACCGGATTTATACGAACAAGGATATCAAGCTCATCCTCTACATCCGCCAGCTGTTGCGGGAAGAACGGTACACGATCGAAGGGGCAAAGCAGGTCTTAAAATCCTGGACACCGGAGGTGGAGAGCGGCGAGCAATTGCAGCTCTTGCCGGCCGACGCACAGCCCGCACATGCTCCCGCGCTGGAAGCTGCGGCAGTTCACGCCGGTTCGGAGCGGAATTTACGCGAGGATCTGCTGGAAGTGAAATCGCTGCTCGAAGAGCTGTTGGTGAAATTAAATTGAACAAGGCGGGTCTTTGCGTCTGCAGAAACGAAAAAGTCTTTGCCGAGCGGCAAAGACTTTTTTTGTCTTGACTTATGCAAGGTCGGAACAGCGGAATTCGGCATCGACTGAATCAAAAGAGGTTTGCCGTCGTAGGACAGGCATTCTTGCCTGTCCCCGTAAAAAGTAAAGGTCGGACAGGAATGCCCGACCTACGAACGCTGAATACGATCACCGTGAATCCCCCAACGGTGTTCTTTCGAAAAATGTCGGAACGGCGGGATTCGAACCCGCGACCCCTACCACCCCAAGGTAGTGCGCTAGCCGGGCTGCGCTACGTTCCGTGCCAGAGTGAAACTATTACGACGCCAATGTACTAATTATGTCCTCGAATGTCAAAAGAAGTTTCAAGATCTTGTTTCCGCTTTGTGCATTTGTCCTCTTTGCGCTGCCGCTTCGCTCTTCTGCACAAATCGAAAATGCAAATCAGCTTGTCTTCGTGATCACCCCCGATTGGAATTCCACCACCGGCTTGATGTACTTGTTCAACCGGACCGGCGACGGGTGGCTGCAATACAATATCCCGTGGAAGGTGGTCGTCGGCGACTCGGGCCTGGCATGGGGAATAGGCCTCCACAAGATCCCCGCCGGCGAGCGGATGAAAACGGAAGGGGACCGCCGTTCTCCCGCGGGTATTTTTGAACTGGGGGATTTTTTCGGATACGATTCGCTCCCGCCGCCGGGGATCAGGTTTCCGTACCAACAAGCCACGAAAGCGCTCCATTGCGTCGACGACACCGGCTCCGTCTTTTATAACTCGCTTATCTCCGAAAATGAAGTCAAAAGAGACTCGGCGGGAAGGCTTCCGTGGAGGTCATCGGAAGTGATGAAAATGGATTCGAATTACTATAAATTGGGAATTGTGGTCAGGCACAACCCGCGTTCAATCCCGGGTAAAGGGAGCTGTATTTTCCTCCATGTGACAGGCTCCGACAGCTCAACAACGTCTGGCTGCACGGCGATGCGCGAAGAAAATCTTCTTTTTCTCATGCAATGGCTCGACCCGGATGATCATCCTTTGCTCGTGCAGCTTCCGGCGTCGGCCTTTCGGGAATATTTGCTCGAGTGGAATCTCCCTCTCCTCCTGAAAAATTAGCGGCGGACGAAATTCCCTCCTCAAAAATCTATGAAGTCAAAACTTAAAATCTTCATCGGCATCGTCGGTTCTCTCCTTGTCATTACGCTCGTCACGCTTCTCATCCTCCGCTATCTTGTCACGAAATCGTTTCCGGTGGTGGACGGAACGATCACCGTCGCAGGGCTGCAGCAGCCGGTGACGGTCCAGCGCGACGAGTTCGGCATCCCCCATATTTTTGCGGGCAACGAACACGACCTCTTCTTCGCCGAAGGCTACGTCCATGCGCAGGACCGGCTCTGGCAGATGGACGTCTCGCGGAGAGCCGGCGAAGGACGGTTATCGGAGGTCTTCGGGGCTTCGACGCTCAGGTTCGACAAGATGTTCAGAACGGTCGGCATCAAACGGATCGCCGAAAAGATCGAACAGAACCTGCATCCCGAATCCCGCCGCGTTCTCCAGGAATACAGCGACGGGGTGAACGCCTTCATTGCCTCGCACCGGGGGAAATATCCCATCGAATTCGACATGCTGAACTACACCCCGGAAGAGTGGAAGCCCCTTCATTCCCTCATCGTCGCGCGGATGATGGCATGGGAGCTGAACATTTCCTGGTACGTCGACCTCGTCCTCGGAGACCTGTTCAAGACGTTCGGCGAAGAAAAGGCGAACGAGATCTTTCCGACCTATCCCGAGAACATGCCGGTCATCGTCCCCAAAGAGCTTCGCGCCGATGCAATGCCCGACGGGCTCCTTAAGCTGATCGACATCGACCAGGATTTCAGAAAATTCTACGGCACCACCGGCATTCACATCGGGAGCAACGCCTGGGCGGTCGGGCCTCAGAAGTCTCTGTCCGGCAGGGCGATGATCGCCAACGACCCGCATCTCGGTTTTTCCGCGCCGTCGAAATGGTACGAACTCCATCTCCACGGCGGCGATTACGACGTCGCCGGCGTTTCGCTGCCGGGGGCACCGACCGTCGTCATCGGTCACAATCAGCACGTCGCATGGGGAATGACGAACGTGATGGCGGACGACGCCGATTTCTATCTTGAAATGACGAACGCCGGCGGCGAGTATCTCTACCGCGGCGTCTGGAGTCCGATGCCGGTGACGCTGGATACCATTCTCGTGAAAGACTCCTCGATGGTCGCGCTCACGGTGAAATCGACGAACCACGGACCGGTCATCAACGATGTGAACGGCGTCGGCTCGATCACGAAGGATGTTCTGGTCGCGATGAGGTGGACCGGGCAGGACGTGAGCGACGAGTTGTATTCGCTGCTGCTCATCAACAAGGCCAAAAATTGGAGCGAATTCAAAAGCGGGGTGAAGGAATTTACGGTTCCGGGGCAGAATTTCGTGTATGCCGATGCGGACGGGAACATCGGGTACCTTGCCGGCGTCCGTCTGCCGATCCGGTCGGCGCAGAATCCGACGCTGCCGATGCCGGGATGGACGGGGGAATACGATTGGAACGGGTTCGTTCCGTTCGAGCGCCTTCCGTCGCTGTTCAACCCGCCGCAGCATTTTATCGCCACCGCCAACAACAAGACGACGAACAGCTCGTTTCCGTATCACATTTCGAACCTGTGGGAGCCGCCGTCGCGGATCCAGCGGCTGGACGAGCTTCTGCGCAAGCAGGAGAAATTTTCGGTGGAAGATTTTCAGAGGATCCAGGGGGATTATTATTCGTTTTTTGCGAAGGAGACGACGCCGTATATTCTCCACGCGTTCGATTCGGCGTCCGTCGCCGACCCGGATGTTCAGACGGCGCTGAGCTATTTCAGGAACTGGCATTTTCAGCTCACGAAGGACGACGTGCCCACGACGCTGTTCCACGTCTTCTTCACCCATCTCATGAAGAATATCTTCCAGAATAAAATGGGGGATGAGCTTTTCCAAAAATATATTTTTATCGCGAACATTCCGTACCGCACAGTCCCCGCACTGCTGAAAAATCCGACGTCATGGTGGTTCGACGATCCTTCCACCCCCCGGGTCGAAACGCGCGACGACGTCATCAGGAAAAGTCTGGCGGATGCGATCCGGGAATTGAAGGCCACGCTCGGGGGGGAGATGAAGACATGGCAGTGGGGGATGATCCACACCATTACGCTGCGCCACCCGTTCGGGTCGCAGCCGCCGCTCGGCTCCGTTTTCAACATCGGCCCGTTTCCGATCGGAGGATCGGGGACGACGCTCAACAACGGGGAATATTATCTGGCCGCGCCGTACCAGGTCACGCTCGGTCCGTCCATGCGGCAGATCGTCGATTTTGCGGATATCAACGGGGCGCTTTCGATCATCCCGACGGGCGAATCGGGGCAGCCGATGCACGAGCATTACTCCGACCAGACGCCGTTGTGGCTGAGCGGGGAATACCATCCGATGCCGCTCGACAGCGCCCGCGTGGCGGAGGCGGCGAAGCATACCCTCACTCTTCTTCCTGCACACTAACGAGAGGACACCGTAGCAATGGAAGCACATGAACTCTACGGAAAAACAAAGATCGTCTGCACGCTCGGACCGGCTTCGTCGTCCGCAGACGTCCTGGAAAAAATGATGCGCGCGGGGATGGATGTCGTGCGCCTCAATTTTTCTCACGGCACGCACGAGGAGCATCTCGCTGCCATGAAGGCCGTTCGAGAGGCGGCCGGACGGGTCGGCGAGCCGATCACGATCCTGCAGGACCTGCAGGGGCCGAAAATTCGGACGGGGAAATTGGCGTCACCGCAAGTGCATCTCGCCGACGGGCAGAAGTTCACGATCACGATCAACGAGGTTGCCGGCGATGAAACGCGGGTATCGACCACCTATCAAAACCTGCCGAAGGATGTGAAGCCCGGCGACACGATCCTGATGGACGACGGTCTGCTGCAGCTCACAGTACTGAGTTCGACGGCGACCGATGTTGTGACCGAGGTGGTGCACGGCGGCATTCTCAAGGAGCACAAAGGGATCAACCTTCCGGGGGTGACGGTCAGCGAGCCGTCGATGACGGCGAAGGACATGGAAGACCTTGACTTCGGCATCGCGAACGACATCGACTATGTCGCGCTTTCGTTCGTCCGCACCGGCGACGACATCCGCAGGCTGAGGGAGTTCATCATCGCGAAGATCGACAAGAGGAAGAAGCTTCCCATCATCGCCAAGATCGAAAAAAGGGAAGCGCTGGAGAACATCGACGACATCATTCGCGAGGCCGATGCGGTGATGGTGGCGCGCGGCGACCTCGGCGTGGAATGCGCGACCGAGGACGTGCCGATCGCGCAGAAGATGATCTGCAAGAAGGCCAACGCCGCCGGCAAACCGGTGATCATCGCGACCCAGATGCTCGAGTCGATGATCGAGAACCCGCGTCCGACCCGTGCGGAGGCGAACGACGTCGCGAACGCCGTCCTCGACGGCGCCGATGCGGTGATGCTGAGCGGAGAGACCTCGGTCGGAAAATACGTCGTCGAAGTGGTGCAGACCATGGATTCGATCATCCGCCGGGCGGAAGAAGAATACCGGGACCAGCTCGACCTTCCGGACGAAACGGGGGAGCAGCAGGCGGAGATCTTCAAGGCGCTCGGGCGCGCGGCGTGTGTGCTGGCGAAGCGCATCGGCGCCGCAGCCATCGTGCCGATCACGCATTCGGGGGAGACGGCAAAGACGATCGCAAAGTACCGGCCGTACGGCAAGATCATCGCCGCAACGGACCGCGAGCGCATCAGGCGGAGGCTGAATTTGGTCTGGGGGGTCCGGTCGGTTCTCGTGCCGAGCATCGGGGACACCGATTCCACGCTCGCCGCCATTCAGCAGGAGCTTCTGAGATCGGGGTACGTCAAGAAAGGGGATTTCATCGTGACGACCGCAGGTATTCCTCTCCTGGCGCGCGGCACGACGAATATGGTGAAGGTCGAAAAAATTTCGTAGCTGAAACGTCCCCCGTTCGGGTGCGCTTACAGGCTGCTCTCCGAAATGTAATCGTCAATGTCGTATCGGACATTGAGCGAACGGTAATGCGTGTTCTCATAGCGCCGCCTGATCAAGAAGGGGAGCGCCACGATTCCCGCGATCACCGCCGTCCACGTAATGACTTTAAGCATGGTTCTCATCTGTTATTGAATGGGGAGGACCACCTCTTCGCCCAAGATGACAGAGTATGTGATCGCATCCCACTGTTGTTTTTCCATCTCGTCGAGCAGAAGTTCTTCAATAGCCCGGCGTTCTTCCTGCGAAAGGTTCTCAAAACCGAATGACGTTTCCATACTCTTTTCCTCCTTTCTTCTCTCTTAGATAACGAAGAACCGGAGAAAAAGTTGTGCCCCTTGTCAAATATTTTCATCCGTGCGGCACGGTAAGGTCTCACACGTAGTATTTCTTGACGTACTCCGCGACCATGCGGTGCGTGTTGTAGCGCGGCACCAGCGTTGCGATCGACCGGCGCACGCGCTGCAGCCAGCGGCGGGGGATATTCCGTTCGTCGCGGTGATAAAATTCCGGGATGATGCTTTCCTTCATCACCGTAAAAAGATTCTCCGCATCGACGATGTCCTGCTGTTCTGCGTGAGCCGGCGGTTCGTCCTTTCCGATCGCCCAGCCGTTCGTGTTGTCGCACGCTTCGCGCCACCACCCGTCCATGATGCTGCAGTTCAATCCTCCGTGGATCGCGACCTTCTGTCCGCTGGTTCCGCTTGCCTCGAGGGGACGGCGCGGGTTGTTGAGCCAGACGTCGGCTCCCGCCACGAGATGCCGCGCGACGTTGATGTCGTAGTTTTCAAGGAAGACGACTTTTCCGAAGAGGCGGGGATTATTCGTCAGGTCGATGACCTGTTTGATGAATTTTTTTCCCTCATCGTCGCGGGGATGCGCTTTGCCCGCAAAGATCAGTTGCACCGGCCGGGCTTCGTCGCCGAACAGCTGGATCGCCCGCTCGAGGTCAGTGAAGAGAAGCGGCGCGCGTTTATAGGTCGCAAACCGCCGCGAGAATCCGATCGTGAGGACGTCCGGGTTGAGGACCTTCTCGTAGACGGCGGTGCCGTTGCCGAAGCGCGAATGCTGCACGCGGAGCGTGTGCCGCGCAAATTCGACAAGCTCCCGCCGCAGCTGATAACGCATTGACCAGAGCGCTTCGTCCGAGATCGCCGGATCCTGAGCGGCCTTCGTCCAGAACGCGGGGTCGAGAAAATGTTCCTGCCAATCGCCGCCAAGATGTTTGTTCCAGAACCGCTCGGACGTTTCGTTGAGCCACCCGCCGATGTGGACGCCGTTCGTGATCGAACCGATCGGAACGT
The DNA here is from genome assembly GCA_035506275.1 of Bacteroidota bacterium. Taxonomy (NCBI): domain Bacteria; kingdom Pseudomonadati; phylum Bacteroidota; species Bacteroidota bacterium. The sequence goes on along the minus strand of DATJPT010000006.1, from coordinate 288,992 downwards.
TCTCGGCGGGCGTCTCCTTGTACAGCGTCTTCCACATTTCGCGGCTCACCTGGCCGTGCAGCTGGCTCACGCCGTTCGCTGCGCGCGACATCTTCAGCGCGAGGACCGTCATGCAGAACGTCTCGTTCGCGTCGGCCGGGTCGATCCGTCCGTATCCCATCAGCTCTTCGGTCGAGATCTTCATCGCCTTGCTCATCGATGAAAAAGAATGCTCCATCAGATCTATGGAGAACCGGTCGTGTCCGGCGGGAACCGGCGTGTGCGTTGTGAACACGCACTGCCGTTTCACGCTCTCCGCCGCGGCGCTTGCGGAGCCGTTCTTCTCGAGAGCCTCCCGCAGAAGCTCAAGCGTGAGGAACGCCGAATGCCCTTCGTTCATGTGGAAGGTCGACGGATGGATGTTGAGGGCGCGGAGCAGCCGGACCCCGCCGACGCCCAGGATGATCTCCTGCGAGATGCGGGTCGTGCTGTCGCCGCCGTAGACGTGTGCCGTGAGGTCGCGGAAGCGTTCTTCGTTCTCGCGGACGTTCGTATCGAGCAGGTAGACGACGCTCCTGCCGACGTTCAATTGCCACGCGAGGAAGCGGACCGTGCTGAACCCGATCTCGACCGAGCAGCGTATCGGCTCCCCCTTCTTGTCCGTGACGATGTTCAGCGGAAGCTTTGACGGGTCCGCGGAAACGTACATCTCATTTTGCCATCCGTCGGCCCCGATGCGCTGCTCGAAATATCCCTGGCGGTAAAAGAGCGAAATGCCGATGAACGGCACTCCGAGGTCGCTTGCCGACTTTGTATGGTCGCCGGCGAGGATGCCGAGGCCGCCGGAATAGGTTCTCAAGCTTTCGTGGAAGCCGAACTCCGCGCTGAAGTATGCGACGGGCCCCTTCAATGTCTTGGCTTCGGATACCGCCCATTTCTTTTTGCTGTTCATGTACGCGTCGAATTTCTCCCACGCGGACTCTATGCGCGCCGCCATTTCGCTGTCCCCTAGGCGCGCGCGAACTTCGGCATTCGACATCTCCGCGAGAAGGGCGACGGGATTGTGATGCGTTCTCTCCCACACCTGTGGAGAGAGGTCGCGGAAGATCGCCTGCGCGTCAAAATTCCAGGACCACCATAAATTTTCGGAAAGCGATTGAAGTTTTGTCAACAAGAGGGATGAATCAGGTGCGGATGTTCGTTCGCTCATTTCAGCCTGCACAATTGTGGACGGGGAAAAAGTCAAAAACTTAATCTACTCAAAAAAAGCGTTAGAATCCAGAGAAAGCGGGGGTAGTGTCCTAATTTGAATTCTCATATCCCTTTCTTCTTTCTCTGTAGCCAGAGAAAGAAGCAAAGAGAGCTTCGCGGAATCGGAACCCTGGCGATGCTATCCTTCACACAAGCCGAAGAAAACGGCCCCGCATGCCATCCCGCTTGCCTGCCGTTTTCTAAACGCACGCATCGCCCTCAACACACACACACGTCCGCCGATTCCGCGTTTTGAAAACCCGGCAGCTTTTGGGTCATCTATCGAAATCGTCGGGTGCGCGCGTTACGATTTCGAAGGATTTCTTTGGTTCCTTTCTTTCTCGGAAAGAAAGGAACATTGTGAAATTAGGACAATACCAAAGCGGGGGGAAATTTTGGGAGGGAAAAAACAGTCAGTCTTTCTTTCTCATCAACTGCATTTGTTCGTTGGTCAGGAGCCACAGGAGAACGCCGGAGCCCCGCTGAACGGTCGACCCGACATCGATGCAGGCGAGCGACGCCTTCTTGACGCCGACCTTCGATTCGGTGGCCATGCCGATGAGACTTGCGATGAGACTCACGATGAGCGGCTTATGCGTGACGAGGAGGATGCGGCTGTCGCGCGGATACGACCGGAGTTCTTGAAACAGCCCCTCGGGTCTCGACGCCGGCCCCAGCTGCTCAACGGGACGGACCTCAAGGGGAGGGAATTGTGCAGCGACTAATTCTGCCGTTGCTTTTGCGCGAGCCGTCGGGCTTGTGAGGATGGCAGTGAGACCCAACTTCATGGCATGGACGGCGCCAGCGACACATTTGGCTTCTTCAATTCCTTCTGGCGTCAGCGCTCGGTCTGCGTCGTGCGAGGTCCCTTGGGCTTCCGCGTCCGCGTGGCGGAGAATAAATAATCTCATGTGATTACTCAGATTCCTCAGATTTTACGCTGATTCCAGATTTCGCAGATTGGTCTCTGCGGACAGAATATACTTTTCGTCTGATTTGAACGCTGGGGGTTCCGAAATTGAGAAGCAATCCGGCCGGAAGGTTTGAGACTTTTAAATAGTGAAGCAGCTTGTCTTCGAATGTACTCTCCAGCATGTGGACCGCTTTCAACTCAACGATAACGCTGTTGCTTACTAAAATATCGACGATGAAATCTCCGACAGGCTCACCCCCATAGACAACTTTCATCTTCTTCTGCTGTTCTGCCATAAGCCCCGCGTTCCGCAATTCCTTTGCCAACGCATTTTCATAAACTTTTTCTACAAACCCGAAGCCTAATTTATTATGTACGGTGAACGCAGCCTTTATGATCTTTTCGGTTATTTCCTTTTTTGGATAGTTCTCTTCCGAATATTCTTTCATAGCTCCCCCCGTTGATAATTTTTGTGTGCTTAAATCTGCGCAATCTGCAATCTGCGCTGCATCAGCGTCATCTGTAAAATCAAAGACTATTTCTTCTTTCGCACTCCTCTCACCTTTGCAAACCCCGGTTTCAACACGTCATAAATGATCGCGATCCGCTGTTTGTACGGGATGAACGCGCTCTTCATGGCGTTGATGGTGATCTTCTCAAGTTCGTCGAGCGTCAATCCGAAGTGTTCGGCGGCGGTATGATACTCGTCGGTCAACGTTATTCCGCTCATCAAGCGGTCGTCCGTATTCAGCGTGACCCGGAACTTGTAGCGGTAGAAAATGCCGAACGGATGCTCGTCAATATTCGCGACTGCGCCCGTGTGGACGTTGCTCGTCAAGCAGATCTCGAGGGGGATGCGCTTATCGAGCACATACTGCGCCAGCGTCCCCATGCTCAGAACTTGCCCGTCCTTCACCCTCATGTCTTCGATCAGGCGGGTCGCATGGCCGATGCGGTGCGCGCCGCACCATTGGATCGCCTGCCAGATCGATTCCTTGCCGAAGGCTTCCCCCGCGTGAACCGTGATGTTGAAATTTTCGCGCTGGATGTAATGGAAGGCGTCGATATGTTTCTTCGGCGGATAGCCCCCTTCTTCTCCGGCAAGGTCGAACCCGACGACTCCCTGGCTCCGAAAATCGACCGCGAGCTCGGCAATTTCCTGAGAAATTTTCGGGTCCATGTTTCTCATCGCGCAGATGATGAGCCCGTACTCCACCCCGAAATCTTTCTTGCCTCGTTCCAGTCCGCGAAGAACGGCTTTGACGATCGTCTCGTTGTGCAGCCCCTTCTGGCGGTGAAAGACCGGAGCGAAGCGGGTCTCCAGATAGACGATGCCGTCGCGTTTCATATCCTCAAGAGTCTCGTACGCAACACGCTCGAGCCCTTCTTCGGTTTGCATGACGCCGCAGGTATGTTCGAACCCTTCGAGGAAGAGGGGAAGGCTCCCGCGCTGGGCTCCGCGCTGAAACCATTGCGCGAGTTCGCCGGCGTCCATTGTCGGAAGTTTCGTATAGCGTTGATCGCGCGCTAATTCGATGACGGTCTGGGGACGGATGCCGCCGTCAAGATGATCATGGAGAAGGACCTTAGGGACTGAGCGGAGAACATTTTTGGTGAGTTTCATAGGGGACGGGAAGCAATGTTGATGGAATCTCCTTTTCGTAATGTACGGACGAAAGTCCTTAGTTCCAACAGGAGTGCTGCTTTTTTACCCATTTGCTTTTCGAATTCTCTTTAAGTAAAGTTGACACGGATTCCTATTCGATGACCGGGTGAATACAATGGACCTTGAAACCGAGATACGGCGAGAGCATTCAAAATATCAATGCCGCAGAATTGCGCGGTGGGTTGGCAGCGACAAAAAACGGTTCAAAGAATTGATGGAGCTATTTTTGAGGGGAGAATATCGGACGACGCAACGCGCCGCGTGGATCGTGATGCACTGTGCCGATAGTGACAAAGAACTTGCTCCCCCTTACTTCAACCGGATGATCGACCGCATGCTTCAGCCGGGGGTTCACGATGCCGTCAAAAGGAACGTTCTTAGGATCCTTCAGGATGTCGAGATCCCGACGCGGCTGGCGGGAAAAATTGCGACGATCTGTTTTGACCTGCTGGGATCGGCGAAGGAGCCGATCGCCGTCAAAGTGTTCGCGATGACCGTTCTCGCGAACATCGCTCAGCGGGAGCCCGACTTGAAGCGAGAGATCACAATTCTCATCGAGCAGCAAATGCCGACGGGAAGCGCAGGCTTTCGTTCAAGGGGAAGGAAGATCCTGAAGCGGCTGGAGCAATTGTAGAATGCATTTCGCAGGAGAGGCATTTGCCGGGGCATCCCCTTAGGACTTGCGTGTCTTACAGTTATCGCAATAACATTTGAATAATTTTAATTAGAGGTTATCTCAATAATATGTCGCATCATCCTTCCCAACGCGTCTGCGACCCGCAGGGTCGTTGACGATGCGCTCTCCGCTCTTCGAGGGGTTGAAAAACTCGTCTCGGTGAGATCCGCTTTCTCCCCCGGAGGGGTCCTTTGGGGACAGGATGTCCTTCGTCTCGTGGCGCGAAAGAGCCGCGCCACTCGCTCAGGATGAACGATTGTTATAGCCGTAAAAAAGCATGTTCACCCTGAGCAAGTGAGCGGAGCGAACGCGCCGAAGGGTCAATCTAATTCCATTTTTGAGATAGTTTCTAATATGGCCAGACAAGTTCCAAGGAGATGCCCCGAAGGCGCCCCGTTGTGACCTGTCGGTCCTACGCCAGCTTTTTCACTGCCTGGGTGACACTGCGAAGAATCTCCCCGTCGAGGATAAGTTTCAGCGCTTTTTGAATATCGTTGTACAGCACGCGGTCGCGCGTGAGATGCGGAATTGATGCCCGGACCGCTTTGTGCGCAGCCCGCGTTCCCTTGCCGCACTGGAGCGGCGCATGGAAGTCGATAGCCTGCGCCGCGCACAGAAATTCGATGGCGATGACGGTCTGCGCGTTGCGGAGAATGCGCCAGCATTTTTGAGCGCTGATCGACCCCATGCTGTTGTGGTCCTCCTGGTTGGCGGACGTCGGGATCGAATCGACGCTTGCGGGATGGGCAAGGACTTTGTTTTCCGACACGAGCGAAGCGGCCGTATACTGGGCGATCATAAAACCTGAATTAAGGCCGCCGTCCCGAGTAAGGAATCGCGGAAGACCGCTCAGCGAGCCGTTCACCATCCGCTCGATGCGGCGCTCGGAAATATTCGCCAGCTCGGAAAGGGCGATCGCGGCGAAATCCATCGCGAGCGCGATCGGCTGCCCGTGGAAATTTCCTCCTTCGAGATGCTGCCGTTCATCCGGAAAGATCAGCGGATTGTCGTTCGCTGAATTGATTTCGACGGAAACAACTCCGCTGACGTACTCGAGCGCATCGCGCGATGCGCCGTGGACCTGCGGCGCGCAGCGGAGGGAATAGGCGTCCTGCACGCGATGATCGCTGTAGCGGTGCGATTCGCGGATCTCGCTCCCGTGCAGGAGTGTTCTCAGGTTGCCCGCCGACTCTCTCTGTCCCTTGAAGGGGCGCAGCCGGTGGATCCTCTCGTCGAACGGCGTATCGCTTCCTTTCAAAGCCTCCACACTCATCGCCGCCGCAATGTCGGCAAGAATACACAACTCTGTCGCCATCCGGGAGATCAACGAAGCGTACGCCGTCATCATTTGAGTGCCGTTGATGAGGGCGAGTCCTTCTTTGGCGGTGAGATGGAGAGGAACGAGCCGATGGCGGTGCAGCGCTCTCTTCGCAAGCTCAAATTCTACATGCGTTTTCTTCTTGTTCCTTCCGCCTTCCCCAAAAACCGTTCCCTTACCCATCATGGTCAGGACAAGGTGGGCCAGCTGCACAAGGTCTCCGCTCGAACCGACGGACCCCTGCGACGGAATCACCGGGACGATCCCCGCGTTGAAAAATTTCGCGATAAATTCCACGGTCTCCGGGCGAATGCCGGAGAATCCCTTCGCAAGCGCGTTCATCCGAAGGATCATCATCGCCCGCACAACTTCGGGGGGCAGCGGCTCTCCCGTTCCGGCGGCGTGGCTCGCAATAAGGTTGTGCTGAAGCTCTTCGATCTTGTCGAAGGGAATGCTGACGTTGCTGAATTCCCCGAAGCCGGTCGTCACGCCGTAGATGCGTTCCTTTTTTTGCAGCCATTCTTCGACAAGCGTACGGGAACGCTGCATCTTTCGTTTTGAAGAGGGCGCCAATGAAATACGGGCCGGCTGAGTTGCCGCGCTGAAAAGCTGGGGAATCGTAAGGCTGCTGCCGTCGAGCTGAATGCGGATCACGGGAGGAGGCGTGCTAGTGGAAAAATTTTCCCAAATGTAGCGAGCTATTCGTTTACTTTCAAGAGGAGGGGGCTGCTGGGCAGTGTTGCAGTTCGAGGATTTCACCCCTCGCTCCTAAACTCTCTTTGGGAGCAGCGTGCGTAACTCGTCTTTCTTCCGAAGGCATCCGGCACTCGATTCACTCGGCTCCCGATCAGAGATTGGGAACGAGGGAAATGTTCCCCCTGATCCCGCCAAAAAACGGCGGAGCCGAAGGTAAAAGCGTCTCCCGTTTTCTCCGACCTGCCTACTTAAAGGAGCCCGCTTTCAGGCCATTGAAACTCTCGGGAAAATGAGCTATTTTGGCCACACCATCGTCTTTATCGACACTCATTGGTAAATGGATATTTCTTCCCTCTTTCAACAGAGGCATCTCAAACCGTTATGGTCGTACTCCACTGCCGGCGTTCTGTGGCGGCTTCTTTTTTCTGAAACAAATTTCATCGTCGGAGAAGAGAGGGACACGGATGCAAAACAGGCATCGTTCTTCTGCCTGAACGCCGCGAACGGAGACGTCCTCTGGAAAAGCGCGTCGTTCGGCGAGCCGTGGTGGATCGGCATCGAGGGGATCGTTCACGATAAAGTTTTTCTTCACGGCTTCAGGAAGCCCGACATGCCCGAGCATGGAAAAATAATCGCCGTCGACCTTGGTACCGGCAAAGAGTTATGGCGGAACAACGATTTTGCTTTTTATTCCGCATCGCCCGGCCGTGTATTTGCCTACCGGGATTTTTTTGAGAAACGGTTGTTCTACGAACTCGATGCGGCGACGGGGGAGTTCATCCAGGAGTTCAGCGAGCCCCCCGTCGAACTTCCGGAGACGAAGAACAGATACCGCGGACGCGAAAATTTTCTCTTTCCCGAATTCCTGACCGAAGACACTCCGGAATTTCCGATCGTTGCACCTCTTGTTGAACGTTTTTGCGGAAGGAGCGCCATCCATGGACCGGTGGAGTACGTGCGGACGGGGGGAAAACTGGTGTTCAACTACCATGCAACGCTGTCGCACGACGAAGAAAAAAATGTGGACCTGCTGGAAAACAAATTGTGCATCGTGGACGAGGCGAACGGGAAACAGGTCTACGCCGATGTTGTAAATTCTTCGACGCCGGGAGCCGTCCCCGACTCCTTTTTCGTTGACGATACGATGATGTACTATATCAAGGAAAAGAAAACGCTTGTTGCTGTCCCGCTCGTGAACCGCTGACGCATGAAATCGCTGACCGTCAAACATATCGACGCCTTCACCGCCAAGCCCTTTGCGGGAAACCCGGCCGCGGTCGTCCTCTCGGGGGACGGCCTCACCGAGAAACAAATGCAGGACGTCGCCAGGGAAATGAACCTGTCGGAAACGGCGTTTGTCCTTTCGCCGTCGACAAAAAACGCCGATGTCCGCATCCGCTGGTTCACCCCCTCGAACGAAGTCGCCCTGTGCGGCCATGCGACGATCGCAAGCTTCCATGCTCTTGCCGAAGAACATTCTCTCGGCATGCAAAAGAACGGATCGTATCCGTTTCGCCTGGAGACGGCTTCCGGTATTCTCGACATCCTTGTGGTGAAGGAAAAAGGGAAGGCGACGGTGAAGTTTTCGCTCCCGATGCCGCACTTCAATAAGAACCAGCACTTGAAGACCGATTTCAAAGCGTCGCTGGGGATGGACGAGGCGGGCTTCGATAAACGTCTCCCCTGCGTTGTCAGCGTCAACGCGTATATCCCCGTCCGGCGTCTTTCCGACCTTTACGATCTGCGCCCCGATTTCCAGCTGATGAAAAAAATGCTTGCGAGGAAAAAAATCCTGGGCTTGTGCGTCTTCTCGACGGAGACCATTGACAGGGCTTCGACGTTTCACTCCCGCTTCTTTGCGCCGAACGACGGCATCGACGAGGACCCGGTCACAGGTTCGGCGAACGGACCGCTCGGCGTGTACATGGTCGAGCAGGGGCTCGTCGGAAAATCGGACGGCGCGATCGAGATGATCGGCGAGCAAGGGGATATCATCGGCAGGGCGGGGCGCGTGAAGGTGGAGGTCCGGGTCGAAGGGGGCAAACCGAAATCTGTCGCGATCGTCGGCAGCGGCGTCACCGTCCTCGAAGGAGCGCTGACGCTCTAGGTCTTCACCGTCTTTCGGATAAAATTTATGGGACTGTCAAACATCCTTTTTACCGCGCTCCTTGTTGCGTCGTTCCTTTTTTTTGGGACCAGCGTCCGGCGGCTCCTTGCATATCTCCAGACCGGAAAGCCGGAAGACCGGTTCGACCGTCCGTTCGTTCGTCTGAGGAACGTCGTCAAGGTCGCTCTGCTGCAATCCAAGATCCTTCGAGAACCGCTGGCGGGATTGCTGCATGTCGCGATTTTTTGGGGATTCCTCGCCCTCATCGCCGCGGTGGTTGAATCGATCGGCGAAGGGATCGCGGGACACTTTTCGCTGCGGTTTCTGGGCGGAATATATTCACTCCTCACTTTCACCCAGGAAATCTTTTGCCTTCTCGTCATTGTCTCGGTCGCGGTCGCGTTGTGGAGAAGGTTCGTCTCCAAGGTGAAACGCCTCCAGGTTGATGCGCATGGGAATGCCGATGCGGCGGTGATCCTCGTTTGGATCCTTCTGATCGTCTCATCGCTTCTCCTCCAGAACGCATCGCGCATTTCGCTGGGCGAGTACAGCGCAGGATTGAACTATCCGTTGTCGTCATCCCTCGCCGGTCTCTTTTCGGGGGACGCTGCGTCGTCGGTGTGGAGCAGGATCTTCTGGTGGATGCACATCGTGCTGGTTCTCGGGTTCCTCAATTACCTTCCGTACTCAAAGCATCTTCACGTGCTGACGTCGATTCCCAACGTGTATTTTTCCAGTTTGAAGGCGCGCGGAGCGTTGAAGCCGATCGACCTTGCGGACGAGTCCGCCGTGAAATTCGGCGCAGCCGACGTCGACGACCTGACATGGAAACAGTTGCTCGACGGCTACACGTGCACCGAATGCGGCCGCTGCGATTCGGTGTGCCCCGCAAACCTTACCGGCAAGAAACTTTCCCCGCGCAAGATCATTGTCGATACGCGGCGGCGTACAATGGAAAAAGCCCCTCTCGCTGCGGCCGGAGAGGAGAACAGCGACGTCATGGCACGCACGCTCGTCGATACGTACATCTCCGAAGATGAAATCTGGGCATGCACGACCTGCATGGCGTGTGTCAACGAATGTCCGGTGACGATCGAGCACGTCGACGAGATCGTCGATCTCCGGCGCGGCCTGGTGCTGAATGAATCGCGGTTCCCTGCCGAGCTCCGCGCGACCTTCGACAACCTGGAGCGGAATTTCACTCCGTGGGGATTCAGCCATTCTTCCCGCGCCGACTGGGCTGAGGGGTTGGAGATTCCGCGCACGTCCGACGGCGGCGGCGCCGACGTACTCTTTTGGGTCGGCTGCGCGGGAGCGTTTGACGCACGGTACAGAAAAGTAACGCAGTCTTTTGCAAAATTGATGAAGCATGCCGGAGTGAAATTTGCCATCCTCGGCGTTGAAGAAAAATGCAACGGAGATGCCGCGCGAAGGATGGGAAACGAATACCTGGCTCAGTCGTTGATGACCGAGAACGTCGCAACGTTGAATGGGTACGGGGTCAAGAAGATCGTCACGACCTGCCCCCACTGCTTTCACTCGCTCAAGAATGAGTATCCGCAGTTTGGCGGCACCTATGAGGTCGTTCACCACACCGATTTTCTTCTGAATTTGGTACAGTCGGGAAAAATTGCGCCCTCGCGCTCCCAGACCGGGGCAATAACGTTCCACGATTCATGCTATCTCGCCCGGTACAACGGCGTCGTCGATTCCCCCCGCTCGCTGCTGCGCGCCATCCCCCGGACCTCGCTTGTCGAGATGCCGAGGTCGAAGGACAGGGGCCTCTGCTGCGGAGCCGGGGGAGGGAGGATGTGGATGGAAGAAAAGGAAGGGAAGCGCATCAATATAGAAAGGACGGAAGAGGCGCTCTCGACGCACGCAGGGGCCATCGGCACCGCCTGTCCATTCTGCATGACGATGATGTCGGACGGCGTCAAAGCGAAAGAAGCAGGCGACCGGGTCCAGGTGAAGGATGTCGCCGAGCTTTTGTGGGAAGCCGTGGAACCAATCAAAGCATGAAAGAGTTCAATATCATTTCACAAGGAGGCGTATGACGTACAGAGTTTCGGTCTACAAATATCTGGAGGTCCCCAAGACTGTCGCCCACGACACGGTCGAGGGGACGGAAGCGGAGGCGATCGCTCGGGCAAAGGAATCGCTTTTGAAATCCGACGGGGATGTGGTGGTCGTTGCCCTCGTCACGGGGGGGGAGACGCGGGTAGTTCAACGTTTTGAAAAGGTGAAGAAAGCTTCGTGAGGGGGATCTTTTCGAGGAATCGAAAGCCATGCTGTCCAATGAATCGGTTATGAGTGACGCCGCAGCCGCCAGGCGAATGGAATGGATGAGGGAATTCGAAGAGAAGAAAAGCGTTCCTTCGATCTGCCAGAAATATTCCATCAGCCGAAAGACGTTCTATAAATGGCTGAAGCGGTACAAGAGATCGTCGAACGACGCGCTCAGCCTGGGCGACCGCTCGAGGCGTCCGCACCACAGCCCGCGGGCGACGCCGCCGCCGATCGTGCAGCGGCTGCGCGAGCTGCGCGAAAAGACCGGTTTCGGTCAAAAACGTCTGAAGCTGTATCTCTCGATCTGGTACGACATCGAGCTGTCGGAGAGCGCGATCTGGAAGCTGCTGAAGAAGTCCGGCGTCGACATGAAGCAGAAGAAGTCGCATCGCCGGAAACTCCGCCCGAACGATGCGCTCCTTCCCGGCGACCGCGTCATCCTGATGTTCAAGTTCATCGCCAAGGGGGAGGGGGAACAGCAGTACGTCCAGTACAGCGCCATCGACGAATGTTCCCGTCTGCGCATCACAAAGATCTACGGCCGTCATTCGACCCTGTCGGCGCTCGACTTTATCCAGTTCAGCCTGATGCATTTTCCGTTTTTAATTCGTTATATTCAAACGCCGCTCGACAGCGTGTTTGCGAGCGTTTCAAAGCCGCGGTCACGGACGCATGCGTTCACGATGAACCTGCGGCGGCTCGGCATCAAGCACGAGGTCCCGTCCAAAAAGAAGCTCGCCGTGAACAGGTTTATGGAACGCGTCAGGCGGTTCGACGAGGTCGAACCGTACACGACGAGGCCGTTCTCAGCGCCCGACGAACTGCAGCAGGAGGCGGCGCGGTACCTCTACCGGTACAACAACGAGCGCCCGAACCCGCTCATCGAAAACATGGCTCCGGTGGAAAAACTCCGGACCTACCAGCAGTTCAACGGGATCGCAGTGTTCGACCCTTATTCCCTTTCACGATAAAACTTGAAACCGGCCAATGCAAAAGACCATTCTTGTTGTCGACGACGAAAAAGACATTGTTGAGATGCTCCAGTACAACCTCGAGAAAGAGGGGTACAAAGTCCTCACCGCGCGGAACGGCAAGCAGGCGCTCGAGCAGGTCAAGAAACATGTGGATCTGATCCTCCTCGACATCATGATGACGGAGATGAACGGTCTCGACGTTCTCCGTGAACTGAAGCGCGTCGAGCGGACGAAATCGATCCCGGTCGTTTTCCTCACGGCAAAGGGCTCGGAGGTCGACGAAGTGATCGGGCTCGAGCTGGGCGCCGAGGATTATATCGTCAAACCGATTAGCATTAAGAAGCTCATTGCTCGGGTGCGCACCGCCATCCGGCGAGACGCGAAGGACGACGCGGCGTCGGAAGCGTCGAACCTTCTCCGCATCGACGACCTTGAGATCAACGTGCCGAATTATACGGTGACGCTCGGTGCAAAGGGGCTCGTCTTCCCCAAAAAGGAATTTGAAACGCTCGTGTACCTTGTCCGCCACCGGGGAAGGGTCATCTCGAGGGACGTTCTTCTCAATGCTGTGTGGGGAGAAGGAGTGTTCGTGGTGGACAGGACGGTCGATGTCCACATCAGAAAGATCAGGGAAAAGCTCGGTAAGTACGCAGACATGATCGAGACCGTCAAGGGGGTCGGGTACCGCTTCAAAGCATGACGATGATCCACATCCAGACCAAAATAACGCTTACCTATTTAGCGCTCGCCGTCGTCATCATTGTCGCGGTCGGTGTCATCACCAGCCTCGAAATAGAATCGCTGTTCGAGGACCGGCTGGTCCATCAGCTCGAGCAGCAGGCTGATATCGTGCATCATCTTTTGATGGACAGGCAGTTTGGGAACGACCGCGGGCGCGCCGCCTCGATCCAGCAATTGGCCGACGTGCTCGGCGCCAGGGTCACGCTTGTCTCCGCCGACGGGACGGTCGTCGCCGATTCCGACGTTCCGTTCGATAAACTCTCCGCCGTCGAGAATCATCTCCTCAGGCCTGAAATTCAGGAAGCGATCGCGAAGCCGATCGGGACGAACATCCGGCGCAGCGCCACGGTCGGCAGAGATTTCCTGTACGTCGCAAAACAATACCGCGACTCCGTCCCTTCCCCGGCGATGGACAGCATTCGTTTCATTCGCGTGAGCGCCCACATGGAAGAGATGAAGGAGAACGTCCGGGATATCCGCTGGAAGATCTTGTGGGCGGGGCTCATCACGCTGACGCTCGTGGTCGGCGTGAGCATGTATGTCTCCCGGAGAATTTCGCGTCCGATGGTCGCGATCGCGGAGAACGTCGAGAAGATCCGCCTCGGCGACCTGGAAAAGCACATCGAGACGACCACCAACGATGAGATCGGCCACGTCGCCCGCGCGGTGAACGAGCTTGTCGACAAGCTGAAAGCCGATATTGTCGAATTGAAAAAACTGCAGCGGGCGCGGAGCGAGTTCCTCGGCAACGTCTCGCACGAGCTCCGCACGCCGATCTTCACCCTTCAGGGATATCTGGAAACCCTTCTCAACGGCGCGGTCGACGACCCGGCGGTGAACCGGCTTTTCATCGAAAAGGCTTCGGCCCATGCGGCGCGGCTCAACGCCCTCTTGAACGACCTCATCGACATCTCGAGGATCGAATCGGGGGAAATGAAGATGAGCTTCAGGTACTTCCGCGTCAATGAATTTCTCGAGCTTGTGGTCAACGATTTTCAGCGGGCGGCGGCACAGCGCCGCGTCACGCTCCGGCTTTCGGCGGAGACCGGAGACGAGGTCGAAGTCTTCGGCGACAAGGAACGGCTCCGGGGCGTGCTGAGCAACCTGATCGACAATGCGATCAAGTACAACAGGGAAGGGGGAGATGTGCTCGTTTCCACAGAGCCCGAGGAGAACAAAGTGCGGATCGTCGTTTCGGATACCGGAGCGGGCATCGGCGAAGAACATCTCACGCGGATCTTCGAACGGTTTTACAGGATCGACAAGGACAGGTCGCGCGAGGTCGGCGGCACGGGGCTGGGCCTTGCGATCGTCAAGCACATCGTTGAGGCGCACGGCAGCAAGGTTGAAGTGCGCAGTGTGGTTGGAAAAGGGACATCGTTCAGCTTCCTTCTCAAGATCTGATCGTTTTCCCCCCGCATGCCTCTTTCCGTTTTTTTTCAAATGATCCCTTGCAGCTCTGCACCTCCTTAAACGTCCTAATTCAGGCGTCGCGAATGAAAACTTAACAATTTCTTATCATTGAAGGGGGGAACGTCACTTGCACATTTGATTTGCTTTGACAAAATTAAAGCGGCGCTTATGGCAAAACCTTGGAAAATTGTCGATCTCAACCCTGACGAAAGTCTCAAGCAGTGCCTGCAGAAGATCGCGCTGACGCGGATCCAGGAGACCTTTTCGCACGAGCCGGCGACGATGCGGGGAGACGACCCCGAAGCGCTGCACGACATGCGCGTGTCGGCGCGCAGGCTGAGGGCGGTGCTCCGGATTTTTCGGGATTGTTTTTCCAGGAAGAAGCTGAAGAAACACGACGCGCGGCTTCAGGCTCTCATCCGCGCCCTCGGCGCCGTGCGCGAGCGAGACGTTTTCCTGGAATCGCTTTCTGCGTACAAAAATACTCTTGCCGCCACCGACCGCAAAGTGATCGACCTTCTGATCGCCCGGGAGACCACAGCCCGGCTCGCCGACCGCAGAGCGCTTCTGCGGGAGATGAAATATCTCAGAAGGATGAATTTCGCGGATTCGTTTGCCGCGTTTGTGAAGTCTTCATTGTGAAGCGTCATGGCAGCGTCCGCCGGTGTGAAACCGAACAAGACTTTTCGCGAGAACGCACGTGTGCTGGTGCCGTCCCTGTTCGACGAGTTCTTCTCGTACAGGAACCGCGTGGTCGCCCACCCGAGGCTCAAGGACGACCTGCATAAGATGCGGAATGCGGGAAAGGTCCTCCGGTACGCGATGGAGTTTTTCGAGGATGCATTTGATGCTGAATTTTCGCTCTGCCTGAAGACCGTCAAGCAGCTTCTCGATGTGATGGGACAGGTGCATGACTGCGACGTGAACATTCCGGCGCTTGGCACACAGCTGAAAGAGATCCGGGCGTTCAACCGCGCAACGCCGAACCCGGACGACAGGATACGCACGAAAGCCCTGGTCGACCTGATCCGCGCGGAACAGCATCGCCGTGATACGATGTTCGCCGATGCCTGCGCGATGATCGCCGGATGGGAAACGGAAAATTTTAGGCTGCGCATCATCCAATCGATGAACAAGCCGTGAGAAGAGGTATCCTTCAATTTTAACCGGAGAGAGCATTTGTTTATTTATATTCTGAGGCACGGCATCGCCGTCCAGCGAGGCACCGCAAGCTTTCCGGATGACGACAGGCCGTTGACGGACGACGGCAAGGAGAAGATGCGGAAGGGGGCAAAAGGGATCGCGGCGGTCATCGGCAAGATCGACCTCATCCTGACGAGCCCGCTCATTCGCGCGCACGACACCGCCAAGATCGCTGCCGACGCTTTGGGAGCCGACCACAAAGTCGAAGTGTGCAGAGAACTGCTGCCGGGAAGCTCCGCAAAAAAGCTGATGCTCTACCTCGCAAAGTACAAGAACCTGGAAGACGTGATGCTCGTGGGACATGAACCCGACCTCGGGTTTCTTGCATCGGCCCTTCTCGGCTCCGAGCATTCCATCATTGAATTCAAGAAAGGGGCCCTCTGTTGTATCGAGGTCTCCGGCATGCCGCCGCGCAGCGCGGGAACGCTCCGCTGGCATTTGCAGCCGAAACAACTTCGTGACCTCAAATAAAACCATAGGACAAACGCATGGCGCGACTTTTTGACCAACCCCGTCCGTACCCCGGCATCCTGATCATCGTGGAAGGGATCGACGGGTCGGGGAAATCGACCCAGCTGCAGCTTCTGCAGAAATGGCTGCTCAACTCCAAATACAGGGTGTTCTTCACGGAATGGAATTCTTCCGCGCTCGTCAACGAGACGATCAAGCGCGGGAAGAAGAAGAATCTCCTCACGCCGACGACGTTCAGCATTCTGCACGCCACGGATTTTGCCGACCGCCTTGCGCACCTTATCATCCCGCCGTTGAAAGCGGGAATGATCGTCTGCGCCGACCGGTACGTGTATACCGCGTTCGCCCGCGACGTCGTCCGGGGCGTCCATCCCGAATGGGTCCGGAATCTCTACGGCTTCGCCGTCAAGCCGGACATCCAGTTCTATTTCAAAGTGCCGATCGAGGTCTCGCTCAAGCGGATCCTGAACGGAAGGATCGAACTGAAATTCCATGAAGCCGGGATGGACCTCGGACTGAGCGACGATCCCCGCGAAAGCTTCCGGCTGTTCCAGTCGAAGATCCTCGAGGAATACGACAAAATTTCGGCGGAGTACGGATTGACGGTGATCGATGCGACGGACTCGATCCAGAAGCAGCAGTCGATTGTGCGCGACATCGTCCGCGAGCGCCTGAAAGATTACAAGCCGACCCCGTTCCTCCAGAAGAAGGAGAACGTCTATGTCGCATAAGAAAAAAACATTTTACGGCATCGGGCTTCCGTATGTCGACGTGAGCGACCTGAGCGGCAAGCTGATCGTGATCGAAGGGACCGACGGCGTCGGACGCTCGACGCAGCTCGAGGAGTTGAAAAAATGGCTCGAGGTGAAAGGCTACGGCGTGACGACGACAGGCTGGACCCGCTCTCCGTTGATGGAAAAAGCGATCAACGAAGCGAAGTCGGGGCACACGTTGAACTTTGATACCTTCAGCCTGTTGTATGCCGCCGATTTTGCGGACAGGCTCGAGCACGAGGTCATTCCGGCGCTGCGGGCGGGATTCGTCGTGCTCGCGGACCGGTACATCCACACCGCGTTCGCCCGGTCGTCCGTGCGGGGCGGGGACCGTCAGTGGATCAGAAAGGTCTTCGGTTTTGCCGTCGAGCCGGACGCCGTTTTTTACATGCGCATCACCCTCGAGGACCTGATCCCGCGCGTGATCAACAGCCACACGCTGCACAAGCGGTACTGGGAAGAACAGTCCGGCGAAGGGCTCGATTACTGGGAGTCGGGAATGGACATGCGCCTCGGAGACGATTTCTATGACAGTTTTGTCGAGTACCAGAAGCTGATCCTGAAAGAGTTCGACAAGATGACCAACGAGTTCAATTTCCAGGTGATCGATGCCGCGAAAAGCTTCGAAGACACCAACCGTGCATTAAAACAGGGTATTCTCGCAGTACTCGAAGATGAAGAATCAGAAGAAAAACCTCGCCGCCATTGACGTCGGTACCAATTCGCTCCATCTGCTCGTCGCTGAAGTCTCCCCCGAATCGGGGAACTTCAAAATCCTCGAACGTGAAAAAGAGATCGTCCGCCTCGGGTCCGGTTCGACCGACATGAAGTACCTCGCGGGGAACGCCGTCGAACGGGCGATCCACGCCTTGCGCCGGTTCAGAATGATCGCCGACTCGTATCACGCCTCCATCCGCGCCATCGCCACCAGCGCCGTGCGCGAAGCGCTGAACCAGGACGAATTTCTCCGGCTCGTGAAAACGGAGGCGGGGATCAAGATCGAGGTTGCGTCCGGGTTCGAGGAAGCGCGCCTCATCCACCTCGGCGTTCTCCAGGCGCTGCCGATCTTCAAGAAACGGCACCTGATGCTGGACATCGGAGGGGGGAGCACGGAATTTCTTTTCGGCTACCAGAGGAATATTCTCTACACCAACAGCCTCAAGATCGGCGCCGTGCGGCTGACGCAGCGATTTTTCGAGGACGGGGTCGCTTCTTCAAAATCGATCCGAGATTGCCGGCAGTACGTGAGAGGAATGCTCAGCCCGATCGCGCGGGCGGCGCGGAAGAACAGCTACGAAGTCGCGGTGGGGACGTCGGGGACGATCACCAACATCGCCCACATCATCCGGCTTCGGCGGGACGAGGAGTCGGAATCCTCGATCAACAATTTTACCTTCACCGACGACGAGGTTTCCGAAGTGGCGGAGAGGATCCTCGAACGGCACGATCCCGACGACCGGACCGAGATCGACGGGCTCGACCCGGCGAGGGCGGACATCGTCGTCGCCGGGGTGATCATTCTGGAAGAAGCGTTCCGCGCGCTCGGCATCAAACGGATGACGATCTCGGAGTACGCGCTCCGCGAAGGGATCATCCTCGATACGATCGAGAAGTTTCACCGGAAAAAGAAATTCGACCATTTTCACGATATCCGGTATACGAGCGTGCTGCACATCGCGGAAAGTTTCGGGTATGAAAAGGAACACGCGCATCAGGTGAGCCGGCTCGCGCTCGATATCTTCGACCAGACCGCGCCGCTCCATAAGCTCGGCGAAAGCGAGCGGGTCTACCTCGAAGCGGCCGCGCTGCTCCACGAGGTCGGGTTGTTCGTCTCGCACGCCCAGCATCATCGTCACTCATACTACCTCATCCGCAACTCGGAGCTCCTCGGATTCACGGAGAATGAGAAAGAGATCATCGCAAACGTCGCGCGGTACCACAGGAAGAGCCATCCGAAGATGAAACACGAGGGGTACTCCAGGCTCAGCGCCGACGAACGGGATGTTGTGATGAAGCTCGCATCGATGCTGCGCATCGCGGACGGGCTTGACCGGACGCATTTCTCGGTCATCAAAAGTCTGCGATGCAAGCGCACGCGGTCGGCGGTGCTTTTCAAACTGCGGCGGTCGCACAAAGCAAAGATCGAGCTGGAGGTCTGGGGGGCGAACAGAAAAAAAGAGCTTTTCGAAAAAGCCTTCCGCGTCAAGGTCCGCTTCTCGCCCGCGGCATAACTTCTTCTCTCTGCCTCGCCGCCATTTCCTTAACACATTGATAATACCGCTGTAATACCCTAGTCACGGCATTCCCCTATCTTTATGCCGGTCAAAGCATTTCTTCCACCGTCCGGTTGATGGATGCACGGCAAATTTCTCGCGTTCCTTGTTGTACTCACACTTCCATTCTGCGCCCGGGGACAGGAGCTTGAAACGCTTCTGCAGTCGGGGGACGATCGCTTTTTCCATCAGGAAACCGACGAAGCGCTCCGTTACTACGAAAAGGCGTATGCGATCGCTCCCCGGAACGACGAAATTCTTCTCCGGCTCGTCAGGGCGCAATGCGATCTCGGCTGGCTCCATCTCCATACCGATACGAGCTCGCAGTCATACTACCTCCATGCCGCGGCGTTCGCCGAATCGCTGCTGGCGCTGAACCCGTCCTCCCCCGCGGCGCATTTTTGGGTTTCGCTGACGCAGGGGAGCCTCATTCCGTTCGGCAGCATCTCGGAAAAAATGAGCCGCGGGAAGGAAGTCCGATTTCACGCCGAGAGAGCGATCGAGCTCGACTCGACGTTCGCGCTCGCCTACGTCGTTCTCGCTGTGTTCGAGCGGGAGAGTTCGAAACTTTCCTGGTTCGAGCGGACCATCGCGCGGGTCATTTTCGGGGAGGATCTCCACGGATCGCTGGCACGCTCGGAAGAGCTGCTCGAAAAAGCGGTTCAATGCGACCCGGGCAGCTCATACGCATTTTACGAAATGTATTTTACGAAAATGGCGATGGGGGACAAGGACGGAGCGGCAGAATCGTTGAAAAAAGTCCTTTCGCTTCCGGTGCGGAGCGAACGGGAAGAGCGGCAGCACCAGCACGCCCAGGAACGTCTTGCCGAGCTCGATGTTTCAGCGCGATGATCGGGCTCGCTACTCGACGGGTCCGGGGCGGATCATTCATTTTTTTTCCCCGATGTTCGTTTCTTTTTCTTTATCAGAAATATTTGGCGGTTTTTCCACCCATTTGGCCTGTTAACAATTTCTTAACATACGAGTAATATAAAGCTATTGTATTAAGTGTATTTTAGCGCACTCAAAAAAGCACGCTGCGCATCTCTCAATTCAATCTTATCTTCACAATTCATCAATTACAGAAAGGATACACATGAAGAAGTTCTTGTTTCTGCTGGCGGTTGGGCTCTTCCTCGTGTCGGAGGCTGCATTTTCGCAGATGACGTTTAGCGGTTACATGTTCGGCGATTATTATTACAATGTCACACGGGACCCCGTTTTCAACGTGAAAGCACCAGCGGCCTCGGCGCTGAGTTCAGCAGCTCCTGGAGCGGAATCGATGCAAGCGTTTCAGTTCCGTCGTATTTATTTCACCATGGACGATAACATTTCCGAGATGTTCGCTGCGCGGTTGCGTTTCGAAGCAGATCAAGCGGCCAACCCGGGTGTAACGTCGCCTAATACGACAACTCCGCCGAGCTCCGCAGACGAACTCGCCAGCGGCAAAATGGCTCCGTTCGTAAAAGAGGCTTGGCTTACTTGGAAGAACGTGTTTGCAGGAAGCAATTTGACGTTTGGTACCCAGTTAACGCCAGGGTTCGCGATTTCAGAAGCGAACTGGGGGTTTCGATTCCTCGAGAAGACCATCATGGATCAGAAGGGGCTCGTTCCGGCGGTCGATCTCGGGCTCTCTCTCAGAGGGAGATTGACTTCGGACGGGACGTTTAATTATTGGTTAATGATAGGAAATAATTCTTCGAGCGGAACCATCCCCGAGAACAACAAATACAAACGGTACTACGCGGATATTCAATACGTGACCTCGAACACCTGGAATGCAACGGCGTACATTGACTATGCTGATGCCGGAGAACTCGCAACGAAAACAGGGCTTGTAGGCAACAGCACATTGACGGAAGCGGTCTTTGTCGGCTACGGACGATCGACGTTGACCGCAACAGTGCCGACCCAGACAAATCTTGGAGCGGAAGTGTTCATGCAGCAGACTGCCAACGGATACACAGCCACCGGTGCGACATCGCCTTCTTCGAAGAACGCGCTTGGGTACTGGGTGTATGCTCAGTATTATTTTGTCCCGGACTGGGGCATCGTCGCCAGGTACGACAGCTACGACCCGAACACGGCAAGCGACAATGCCGCAAAGGGCGATTCGCGCAACTATGCATTAGGCGGATTAGTGTATAAGCCGGACGGTCGAGTTTTTATTTCGCCCAACATTGTGTATGAGTCTTACGAGACACCGGTTGGCGGCGCATCGATCAAAGCATCGCTGACGGCTCGTCTGACGTTCTGGTACATTTACCTCTGATAGCGGATCATTGTTATCCATTAACTTGAACGTGAAGGGACAAAAAATGAAATCACTGACAATCGCATTACTGCTGCTCGTCGCATCCTTGGTTGCCGGCGAAGCTGCACTTGCGCAGATGAAGCTGAACGGAGCGGGGGCGACTTTCCCGTACGTCATTTATTCGAAATGGTTCGACATCTACAGCAAGAAGAGCGGCGTCGAATTCAACTACCAGTCGATCGGAAGCGGCGGCGGCATCAAGCAGGTGACGGAAGGGACGGTCGATTTTGGAGCTTCCGATGCGTTCCTCACCGAGGCACAGATGAGCGCGATCAAGGAAAAGCAGGGCTCGGATGTTGTCCATATTCCCACCGTTATGGGGGCTGTCGTGCTTTCCTATAATCTTCCTGCGGCCGGGAAGGACCTCCGTCTTTCGCCCGATGTGCTGGCAGGAATTTATCTCGGACAGATAACCAATTGGAATGATTCCAAAATTGCGGCCATCAATCCAGGCAAGAACCTTCCCGACCAGGCGATCATTGTTGCACACCGTTCCGATGGAAGCGGCACCACAAACATTTTCACAGATTATCTGATGAAAGTAAGTAAACTGTGGGCGCTGAGTGTCGGTAAGGGGACATCCGTGAATTGGCCCGTCGGCTTGGGAGGAAAAGGAAACGAAGGGGTTGCCGGTCTTATCAAACAGTCGGAAGGGGCGATCGGCTACGTTGAATTGGCGTACGCTGTGCAAAACAATCTCCCTTATGCCTTGTTGCAAAACAAGTCCGGTAATTTCGTCCAAGCATCTTTTGATGCCGTCTCGGCTGCTGCAGCTAGTTTTGCGGACAACATGCCTTCGGATTTTCGTTTGATGATCACGGATGCCGGTGGAAAAGATGCCTACCCGATTTCCGGATTTACGTGGCTCTTGATCTATAAGGACATGAAAGATAAAACCAAGGCACAAGAAATAACGAAGTTCCTGAAGTGGGCTATGACCGACGGACAGGCCTACGCAAAAGACCTTTACTATGCACCGCTGCCGGGAGCCGTTGCGAAACTCTGCCTGCAAAAAATCGACACCATCACAATTAATTGATGTCTTGTGGCTGATACCTTATCGAGTCTTGCATTGCCGCTGGGACAGAATGCAGGCGGAGGAGCCGAGAATGCTCCCCCGCCTGATATTCCCGCCGAAGCGAAAAAAAGGCAGAATATCAATTTTGGGGATCTGGTGTTTCAGGGTTCGACCGCGTTCTTTGCATTTCTCGTCTTCGCGCTCGTCTTCCTGATGGCCTACGAGATGTTCAAGGGTTCAAGCTTGTCGATCGAGAAGTTCGGCTGGTCGTTTCTCGCGCGCGAGATCTGGGACCCGGTCCAGGAAGAGTACGGCGCGCTGGTGTTCATTTTCGGGACGATCGTCTCGTCGGTTCTTGCGTTGATCATCGCGCTGCCGCTTAGTATCGGCGTGGCGGTGTTTCTCTCGGAGCTGGCCCCGTCCTGGCTTGAAAAACCGGTCTCGATGCTCATCGAACTCCTTGCCGCGATCCCGAGCATCGTGTACGGTCTCTGGGGAGTCTTCGTTCTCGTCCCCTGGCTGCGCATATCGGTAGAGCCGTTCCTGTCGAAGAGTTTGAAATTTCTACCGCTGTTCAAAGGCGCCCCGTACGGGTTCGGCATGCTCGCCGCAGGGATCATTCTTTCCATCATGGTTCTCCCGATCATCACCTCCATCTCGCGCGATGTGCTGAAAGCGATCCCCACAATGCAGCGCGAGGCGGCCCTTGCGCTGGGAGCAACACGATGGGAAACGACGAGGATCATATTATCGGATGCAAGGTCGGGTTTACTAGGTGCGACGCTGCTGGGTCTCGGGAGGGCGGTCGGGGAGACGATGGCCGTCACGATGGTCATCGGCAATCGTCCGGAAATATCGGCGTCGTTGTTTGCGCCGGGCTACACGATGGCGAGCGTCATCGCGAACGAATTCACCGAAGCGACCTCCGACATGTACATCAGTTCGCTCATCGAGATCGCCCTCATACTCTTCGCGGTCACGGTACTTCTTAACGCTGCAGCGCGGCTGATCGTCTGGAGTGTGACGAAAAAATTCAAGAACGCATGAAACACGGGTATTCAAAACTTCACTATTGGCGGAAGTCAAAGAGCGCGATCACGACGGCGCTGTGCGTCCTGAGCGCCCTGATCGCCATCATCCCGCTTTTCCTCATCTTCTTCTATTCTCTCTCGCAGGGAATCGGAGCGCTCAACCTTGACTTTTTCACCCAGATGCCGAAGCCGGTCGGCGAAAGCGGCGGCGGGATGGCGAACGCGATCGTCGGAACGGCGATCCTCATCGGCCTCGGCACCCTCTTCGGACTGCCGATCAGCCTCTTTACCGGAATTTATCTCGCCGAACACAAGCACGGCACGTTTGCCGCGGTCGTCAGGTTCCTGACCGACGTGCTCAGCGGCATCCCCTCGATCGTGGTCGGCGTCGTCGCGTACATCATCGTCGTCCTTCCGATGAAACGGTTCTCCGCTTTGGCGGGGGGCGTGGCGCTCGGCATCCTGATGATCCCGACGGCGACAAGGACAACGGAAGAGATGCTCCTGCTCGTTCCACAGTCGATCCGGGAAGCGGGGCTCGCCCTCGGTATCGCCCGGTGGAAGGTCACGCTGCGCGTGATTCTTCCTACCGCACTGCGGGGAATCACGACGGGGATCATTCTCGCCCTTGCGCGGGCGGCGGGTGAAACGGCCCCGTTGCTGTTCACCGCTCTTGGAAATCGTTTTTGGTCGACGGAGATCGGCCAGCCGATCGCTTCGCTCAGCGTTTTTATCTATGATTATGCAAAGGCCCCGTTCTCGGACTGGAACAGGCAGGCGTGGGCGGCGGCGTTTGTCCTCATCTTTTTTATTACGATCCTGAACATTATATTTCGACTTGTCACGAGAGGACGCTATGCAGGAAACGGTCATTGACGAAAAGGTCACACAGGCGCCGCTCGTCATCGGAAGCAAACGTGAACCGGAAAAAACTATGAACGTAAAAGTTTCCGCTGTCAACGTGGAAGCGTTCTTTGGCAAGAGCAAAGTGCTGCACGGGATATCGCTCGACGTGCGCCAGAACGCGGTGGTCGCGATCATCGGCCCGTCGGGATGCGGCAAATCTACGTTCCTCCGGTGCCTGAACAGGATGCACGAAGTTGCCGGCGGTTCGCGCAAAGGCTCCATTATGCTGGACGGGGAAAATATCGACGAGTATGACCCGGTGGTTCTGCGCCGAAGGGTCGGGATGGTCTTCCAGAAGCCGAACCCTTTTCCGACAATGTCCATTTTTGACAACGTTGCGGCGGGATTGCGGCTGAACGGGATGGTAAGGAAGAATTCACTCGCAGAAACGGTCGAACGCAGCCTCCGCCAGGCGGCTCTCTTCGATGAAGTGAAAGACATTCTCGACAGGTCCGGGATCAGCTTGTCCGGAGGACAGCAGCAGCGGCTTTGCATCGCCCGGGCTCTCGCCGTGGACCCGGAGGTCATTCTGATGGACGAGCCGGCCAGCGCCCTGGACCCGATCGCGACGGCAAAGATCGAAGAGCTGATCCAGGAATTGAAAAAGACGTACACGATCGTGATCGTCACGCACAACATGCAGCAGGCCGCCCGCGTGAGCGACGAGACCGCGTTCTTCTACCTCGGCCAGCTCATCGAGTTCGGCGAGACGGAGCGGTTATTCACCTCACCTCAGAAAAAACAGACCGAAGATTACATCACCGGCCGTTTCGGATAGTCATTCTTATTACCAGATCCTAAATTTGTAATTTTAATTTTTTCCTTTTCATTTTTAACTTTTACTTTATCCCTCATGCCCCGACATTTTGAAATAGAGCTCGACCAACTTCGCACGAATATCATCAAGATGGGAAGTCTTGTGGACGAACAGATCGACCTCGCAACGACGGCCCTGCTTGAATCGAACGTCGAACGGGCGCGGCTGGTGATGGATCGCGACGGCAAGGTCGACGGGTTCGACAACCTCATCGATGCGCAGTGCGAACGGATCTTCGCGCTCACGCAGCCGGTTGCCACAGACCTGAGGCTGATCATGGCGGCGCTGAAGATCAACCATGAACTGGAACGGATGGGGGACATTGCGGTCAACATCGCCGAGCGGGCGATATCGCTTCAATACAACCTTGAACTGCTGCGGAGATCCCGCGTCATCGAAATGTCGAGCATCGCGCGGGAAATGGTGAAGCATGCGATCGATTCGTTCGTGAATAACGATCCGGACCTCGCTCGCGAGATCCTTCCGAAGGACGACCTTGTCGACAACCTCAACAAAAATATTTTCAACTTCCTCGTTTCGGAGATGAAGTCCCATCCTGAGATCATCGAACCGGCGGCTCATATCATCGTCCTGTCGCGTCATCTCGAGCGCCTCGCCGACCATGCAACGAACATCTCGGAGGATGTGGTCTATCTCGTCGATGCAAAGATCGTAAAACACCACGCGCAAGATATCGAGTAGGTATTCCCCCCGGCCCTTCGACGCGTTCGCTCAGGTTGAAAACTCTTCTATTACCCCCCATAAAGTCTTTTCATCCTGAGCGAGTGCCATGAGGCGGCACGAGGCAAAGGAAAACCTGCCCCATGGAGATGCCTCTGGCTGAAGGATTCACAGCACGTCACCGTCGCTATGGGAGTATGTACGGACGGAAAAATCGGGGGTGCCAAGCGGTTTCAACGTCTTCTCCGTGGGGCGAGTTTCCAACTCTCCCACGGCCGAAAAGGATCTTCGGCCTGGCTTACGTCCCGGAATGACAGAAACGGTGAACCGGTCTCTTAATAATTGATGTACTCCCCCTGCTTGATGTTGTCGCCGGCTGCGGCGATCACGCTGTCGTTCGCGCTGAGGGTGCCGAACACTTCGATCATTCCGTCGTTCTCATTTCCGGTGGTCACGTCGACGATCCTGGCGAGATGTCCGCTCACTTTGACGACATACTTTTTTTCGGTTGACGTGACCACCGCTGACTGCGGCACCACGAGCGCGTTCGTGTGCCCCGCCACGGGAAGCAGGATCTCCGCATACATCCCCGGCATGAATAATTTCTCCGGGTTCATGACGTCGATCTCCACCGCTTCGCTCCGGTATTTTTCGTCCAGCGAATTCGCCTGACGGGCGATCTTTCCGGTGAAGAGCCGTCCCGGCAGCGCTTCGACCGTGAAGGATACTTCCTGGTCTGCGTTCAGCTGCGTCGCGTACGTTTCGGGAACTTTCACCTGCAGCCGGAGCCGCGAGATTTGCTGCAGCTCCAGCATCGGCACACCGTCCGTTTTTGTTCCGACCGTCACCAGCGCGCCGGGATGGATGTTGCGCTGCGTGATCGTCCCGTCGAACGGAGCTCGCACGATCAAATAGTCTTTCAGCGTTTCGGTCGCCTTCCAGCTCGCGTTCTCGCTGTTGCAGAGCGCTTTGTCCGAGAGCATCGTCGAATGCGCCGTCTCAAGGTCGTTCGGCGAGACGGCTCCCGCGGTTTTCGAGGCGCGGAGGAGCCGGTCGTAGCTGTCTTTGCTTGCGTCGTACGCCGCCTCTGCCTTCAGGAATCGTTCATGGGCCGCAAGTTCGTTCTCCTCGATCTCCGGGGCTTCCATCTCCATGATGATCTCCCCCTCCTTGACGACCGACCCGATGTCAACGTTCATTTTTTTGATGTAGCCGTTCACTTTCGGAAAGATGCTCACGGCCTCATACGCGCTGAATTGCGCAGGCAGACGGAGAACGTTCTTCACTGCCTGCGCTTTGATAACGTACAGGGGATGGGTCGTCGAATCGATCGATGCGGTTTTTTTATCCGCTGCGGCCCCCTCGCTTTTGCTGCAGGAAAATGAGGCAGCGGCGAGAAGGATGGCCGTGACGGGAAGATACAATGCGGTTTTCATGCGTGTGAACTTTCTAATGTAATTGATTGATCCGGCAAGAGCGACGGGTCTTCATACGACGCTTTTGCCTGAACGAGTGAATAGACCAACGGAACAAAATAGAGCGCGGCGGCCATTGATGCCGCCAACCCGCCGATGACCGCTCGGCCGAGCGGGGCGGTCTGGTCCCCCGCTTCGCCGAACCCCGATGCCATCGGGATCATGCCCGCGATCATCGCGATGCCGGTCATGAGGATCGGACGCAGCCGGACGCCGGCGGCCACCTGCGACGCTCTTACGACATCCCGGTATTTCAAACGCAGCTCTTCGGCGTTCGTGACGATAAGGATGGCATTCGCCACCGAGACGCCGATCGCCATGATGATTCCCATGTACGATTGAAGGTTCAGCGTCGACCCGGTGAGCAGCAGCGCGATGAGCGAGCCGAACAGCACTGCCGGCACGGTCGCGAGGACGACGAGCGAAAGCTTGAACGACTGATAATTGGCCGCCAGCAGAAGAAGGATGGTCACGACGGCGACCACCAATCCGCTCTGCAGGCTTGAAAAGGTCTCCGTCAGCAGGCTCGACATGCCGCGGATCTCGATTTTCATTCCCGGAGGAAGTTCGCCGAGCTGGCCGATCGCTCCTTCAACGGCCGCCGTCGCCGTCCCGACATCCTTTCTATTGATGTTGGCGCTCACCGTGACGAATCGCCGCGGACCCGACCGGTCGTATTCCCCCGCGATCGTGTCGATGGAGAATGTCGCCACATCGGAGAGGATCGGCCGGTTCATCCCCTTCACAAGCGGGATGGACTTGATCTGGCTCATGTCGTCCATCATGTACTCGGGAACCTCCCCCTGGGTCTGGTAAGTGTAGGAATTGTTGACGTCCAACCAGAGATTTTTTTCGGTGAAGCGGCTGGACGACGTCGCATCCGTCACCGAATGCGCGACATCGTAGAGGTTCAGTCCCATCTGGGCGATCTTCAGCCGGTCGAAGGTGACGTTGATGACCGGGAACTTCAGCGGCTGCTGGATCTGGACGTCGCGGAGATACGGGACGTCGGACAGTTTCCGGCGAAGCCGGCCGGCGTACGTTTCAATATCCCCCATATTTTTTCCCGCCACACGCACCTCGATCGGAGTCGACGCCCCCTGGCTCATGATCTTTTCCGTCAGCTCGATCGGCTCGAAGCTCAGCTTGATGCCGGGGAGGTCTTTGTTGATCGCGTACCGCAGCCGCTCTTTCAAGTCGTCCAGGTTCACCTTGTAGTCTTCATCCAGCGCAACCTGCAGCACGGCCTCATGCGTTCCGCTGTTGAAAACGTACAGGTTGCTCGTTCCGAAGCTTGACGGGATCAGGCCGACATACGCGGAACTGATGCCGATGTGCCCGTCCACCGTCGAATCGATGATCGCGAGGATCCGGTGCACCGCGTCTTCGGTCCGCTCGAGCCTCGTGCCGTCCGGCTCGCGTATGCGCAGCTGGAACTGGCCGGAGTTGACCTTGGGGAGCATGTCTTTTCCGATGATGGTAAAGCACGTGCCGGCGGCGACGATGGTGGCGGCGAAATATGCTGTCACCCACATCTTCCTTTTCGGGAAAAGCTTCTCGACCTGTTTCAGAAAACCCGTTTTCAGTTTCTGGAAGAAATCGTTTTCGTCGGGATGCTTCTCCTCGTAGTTAAGATGCGAGTCGATCTCTCCGACCTCCGTGTTGTCCAGCGCGAGGCCGGCGTGGGCGTGCCCCTTTCCGTGCGTATGAGTATACCGCTCCGTTTTCAAGATCCAGTTCGTCAGCACCGGGACGAGCATCTGCGCCGCGAGGAACGAGATGATCATGGCAAAGCCGATCGACAGCGAGAGGGGAAGGAACATTGCTTTTGGAACGCCGTTCATGACAAACGAAGGGGCGAATACCGCGAGAATGCACAGGAGGATCAGCAGGAGGGGGAAGGAAATTTCCCTGCAGGCATCATAGATGGCGAGTTTTTTATCCTTTCCCATCTCCAGATGCTGATGGATATTTTCTATGGTGACCGTGGCCTGGTCGACGAGAATTCCGATCGCCAGGGAAAGTCCGCTGAGCGTCATCAGGTTGATGGTCTGTCCCGCCAATTTCAGGAACATCACGGCGCTGATGACAGAGACCGGAATGGTCGTCACAACGATAAGGCAGCTCCGCCAATCGCGCAGGAAGAGGAGCACCATCAGGCCGGTGAGCAGCGCCCCCATGGCCCCCTCGGTGACGAGGCTCTTCACCGCGTTGATGACGAAGACCGATTGGTCGAATTCGTACGAAATGCTGACGTCCTTCGGCATCAGGTCCCTCATTTCCGGGAGCCGCGCCTTCAATCCGTTCACCACGTCCATTGTCGATGCGTCGGCCGTTTTCACTACCGGAATGTACACCGACCGTTTGTCGTTCACGAGGGCGTAGCCTACGGTGATGTCGGCGGCGTCCGAGACCGTCGCAACGTCGCTCATAAAGACCGTGGAGGCGCCGTTCGTGACGATCGGGATCTTCTTGAAATCTTCGACAGTCTGTTCCAGCGAGTTATTGGTCGTAATGTACATCGTGTTGCCGATGCGGACGTTTCCCGAAGGGGTGATGACATTATTCTTGACGATCGCCTGCACGACCTCGTCGGGGGTCACGTTGTAGCTGCGGATCTTCTCCGGATCGATGTTCATCAGGAGCGTCCGCGCGTTGGCCCCCATCGGCGGGGGGGCCGAAAGCCCCGGAACGGTGGCGAACATCGGCCGGATGCGGGTCATCGCCAGGTCGTAAATATCCTTCAGCGCGCGGGTCTGGCTGCTGAAGACGAGTTCTCCGACCGGAAGGGACGAGGCGTCGAACCGGATCACTTGCGGAGGGACCGCCCCCGGCGGGAAAAAGTTCATCGCTCGGCTCACCTGCAGCGCTACCTGAGCGGAGGCTTCCGCCATATCGGTGTTCTCATAGAACGTCAGCTGCAGGATCGTCAGCCCCTGAATGTTCCGGCTCTGGATGTTCTTCACTCCGGTGATATAGAGGAACTGATCCTGCATGCGCGTGGCAAAGAATCCCTCCATCTGCTGCGCCGACATTCCGCCGTACGGCTCGATGACGTAAATGGTGGGAGAGTTGAGTTTGGGAAAGATGTCGATCGGGATCGTGAAGATCGCGACGATCGAGAATAAAATAATTCCCAGGAAAATGACGATGATCGTGATCGGCCGTTTCAGTGCGAAGTCTACCATGGTCCTTGCTCAGAAATTTGTAAGAAACGCGTTAAGGGTGTTGTTGGTGACCGCTTTGTTCAAAAGCGTGTTCAACAGATCGGGCAAGAGCTCCACCTCGTCGATCTCGGCTTTGTAAAGGAGGTACGAGGCCTCTTCCAGCTCGGTGATGTTCGCGATGCCCGCGTTGTACTGCGCCGATTTTTGCGCGAACACATTCTGCGCCGCGCTCAGCAGGCGGGGAATTTCCCGCTCCCTCTCCATCACTGCCTGGATCGCGATGTCCGCCTGCTGGAGCTGATGCTCAAGTTCGGTTCTTTGCTGCACCGCATCCTGCTGCATCGATTCGGTCTGCAGGTGCTGGATCGTCGTCCGGTCGCTCTGGTGCAGAAGGTCGACGATGTTGTACGTCAACGCGATGCCCGCCATGTAATTGTAGCGGCTGTAGTCCAGGCCCGTCGACAAGCTGCCGAAGACGTCCTTCGGGGAAATGCTCGAGCCGCGCATCCATGCGCTCCCGACCAGATACAATTTCGGGAGATAGCTTTTCGAGATCAGGTTTTCCTGCGACAGGGAATATTCCCACCGGTTGTTGTAGAAGGCCAGCACCGGATTTCCGTTGTCCACCGATTCGCCGGCGACGCTTTGCTGCATACGGCCGAGACGCTCCTCGGGAAGTCCGTAGAGCGTCGTATCGATGTCGAAATCCGCGACCTTGTACCCGGTATAGTAGAGAAACTCCTGTTTCAGCTTCCGGTATGCTTCGGACGATTGCACGTATTCGATCCGGGCCCGCGAGACTTCGGCGTTCGCGATCGACGAATCGACCCCCGGTTTGATGCCGCTCTTCGTGAAAGCTTTGATATAATTATAGAGCACGCTGTAACGGTCGATGTTCTTTTGCTGCACGTTGACCAGCAGCCGGTACCGGAGCAGTTCGAAATAGAGCTGGGCGACGTGGTACTGCAGCAGGTACGTCGATTCCTGGTAATCCGCGTTGCTGAAATCGACGAGAGACCTTGCCGCGTCGATCCGCGCCCCGTTCAAGCCGAAATTATAGAGCTCGTGCTGAAGGTAGGCAACGCCGAGGTTGCCGGAGAATGTGCTCGTGATGTTGTCGGTGCGAATTCCGCCTGAGGTGGATGGGATGATTCCCATCGGGAAGTACGAACCGCCGACGCCGTTGTCGGTGCCGAGGTCGACCTGGTCGCTGAAGAAAAACGCCGGGAGTTCCTGATGTTCGGCGTCGGTCACCGTCGCTTCGGCGCTCGCGACGAGATACCGTTTCGATTTGAGCTCCGGATAATTCACCAGCGCCGTGTTCAACGCCCCTTTAAGACTGATGACGGCCTTTGTTTGCCCCACTGCTGCGGCAGTTGTCATAACAGCAAAAGCCATCAAGACTAACTTGGACATAGAGTGATCCGCTATGAAGGAGTTAATGTATGCTGACCTCAATCTGAATTAAATTAGGGTTTAATTCATTTTGATCGGAATGGAACCAAGGAACAACTGAGTTTACGACAACGAAGGGGGCGCCCGTAAGGAAGGGAGACTGGAATGATACTGGGAGATGAACAACGTCGTGACGGTCGAGACAACGCTGCATCGAGCGGGAGAATAGACTCCGAGGGAGATGATGAGGTATGCAAAGATCTTGTCGTTGTCTTCCTGCAAACCTCTGTGAGTCCTGAACGTCAGCTCGCGCTGAACTTCGACAGAATTCAAGGCTTTGCCGTTGAAACGGCCTTCTGCCGGTTTGCTGCACTGGTAAAGTGCGCTGCGGAATTGAGAGGGGGAAGAAACGATCGGCTTTCCGGACAGAGATCCCCATTGCAATAGCGAAGCCGCTATGACAAAAAATAATACTGACGTGATCTTCCTGCTGTCCATGAACCACTATTGAACGTTGAAGACTTTTTTTCTGTTCAGCGGGGTAACTGCCGGCAACAATAACATACGAAATACTGAGGACATTTGCACGCCGAAATTGATGCCTT
This sequence comes from Bacteroidota bacterium, assembly GCA_035506275.1. Classification (NCBI taxonomy): domain Bacteria; kingdom Pseudomonadati; phylum Bacteroidota; species Bacteroidota bacterium. The sequence continues at coordinate 256,843 of DATJPT010000006.1, read as the reverse complement.
TCCGGCGTCTCATACCGGCCGCCTATACTTCTTAGACACCGTCGGATTGTCCTGGTATTAGACTGGAATTTGAGCCAATGGTTCCTTGCCGTGATCTTGACTCGACGAGGAACGCTGCATCGGCGCCTTTTTCTTGATTCCCTCCGCTTTTTTCAATATTTTCTTGTTATCAACCACACAGCCTCCCCCAACAAATTTGGAGTCATTGCCGCATGCCAGTCATTACGCTTGCAAATGAAAACAAGACGATCGAAGTTCCGGTCGGTGCAAACCTCCGCCGTGCGTTGCTGAATAACGGCGTCTCGCCGTATATCGGTTTTGCCAAGATCATCAATTGCCGGGGTTTTGAATTGTGCGGCACGTGCCGTGTGGAAGTCGTCGATGGAAAAGGGGCCTCGGCACGAAGGGAAGACGAGGAGCAGACGCTTATCAGCAGCACGCCGTTCTACGCGCGCCGGATCGAAAAAAATATCCGCCTCTCCTGCCAGACGTCGGTCATGGGGGATATGACGGTGAAGACCTATCCCAAAGTCGCCATCGACAAGGAGCGGACGAAGGAGATGATGATCAAGTCGGGCATCTCCGCAGTCTTCATCCTTCTCTTCGGCATCTTCTTTCTGGCGATGTTTCTGGATATGATCAAAATAATTTGAGAAGACAGAAGTAAGGAGACAGAAGACAGTAATCAGTCAGCAGTAAGCAGGATGGAGTCGGATACTATCTCGGTTCCTGTCATCCTGTCCTGAGGGGGTCCCTTTTTGAAAGGCACTCCTTTGGGAACTTCGCTCCGGTCCGCTCGCTATGAGAGGGACGGAGGCTGTGTCTGTCTTGCTGGGCGGCTTTCCGAATCGCCCGAACACCAGTTGACAACTCGCGCTGCAGTCGGAATTTTTCCTCCATGAAAATTTTCCTCGCATATTTCCGTCTCCCTTCCGTCAGGAATGCCGCCGTTCTTTATTTTCTGATCGCGGGGGCGCTCACGCAGGTCCCTCTCTTTAATTACCTGGGCTACGAATTTTCCGCGGTCATGACGATCCCCGCCGCCGTCTTCAGCGGCCTCTTGACGATCGGTTTCCTGAAGGTCCACATGCATCAGGCGATCTCACGGAGGAAATTTCTTCTGGTGCTCGCTCATTACTTTTTGGTCAACGGGGTGCTTCTCCTTATTCCGCTCGCCGTTATTTCGGCGAACGCGCTCGTGGTGAAGAACTGCTCTTTCATCCACGGCCTGGAATACTATGCGCTCCTTCCGTGCTGCGCCATGGTGTTCGGGGTTTCGCTGGCCCTGCCGATCGCTGTTCTTTTTCAGCGCGCGCGCACGGTCTTTCTCTTCATCGTCCTCGCGATCCTTTCTCAGATCGTCGTCATCACGTACACCGAGCCGCAGCTCTTTGCGTACAATTTCGTGTTGGGATATTTTCCGGGCATCACGTACGACGAAACCTTGAACGACGTTTCTTCCATCGTGCTGTACCGGGAATTCACTCTCATCGCATCGCTTTTCTGCATCGTTGTATTCTTCCTTTCCGTCAAAATGTTCTGGCCGGATTACCGGTGGCACGAGAACGTCCAGGCATTCAGGGTGAGAAAAGGGGATGGATTCCTCTACGGCGCCGCGCTCGCCTGTCTTCTCCTTCTGGCGTGGGGACATCTTGAACGGGGTGCGCTCGGTTTTGAATTCTCGGCTTCCGAAATTCAGTCGGAGCTTGGGGGGATGGCAGCAACCCCTCATTTTATCCTCTACTATCCGAACAATGCTCTTTCGGTGAATGATCTTCAGTATCTCAAGGCCGAGGCGGAGTACCACTATGCCGTCGATGTCTCGCGCATGGACGAACCGCTCCGGCCCGGCGAGAAGATCTCCGTTTACCTCTACCCGAACGGCGAGGCCAAAAGGCGATTTATCGGTACGGCAACGACCAACATCGCGAAACCGTGGCGGAGGGAGATCCATATCACGCTCGATTCGTTCGAGGAGACATTCCGCCACGAGCTGGTGCACGTCCTTGCGGCGAACATCGGCCTTCCCGTCATCGGCGCGAGCGACCGGATGGGGCTCAACGAAGGCCTCGCCACGGCGATCGACTGGAACTGGCAGGAATTTTCGCCGCACGAGTATGCCGCCGCCATGCAGCGCGAAAAACTGCTCGGCGACCCGGCCGCCCTCTTCACCTACACCGGTTTTGCCCTGCAGCAGGGTTCGTACGCGTATGTCGTGGCCGCTTCGTTCTCTAAATACCTGATCGACCGGTTCGGCATAAAACGGTTCAAGGAGGTCTTTCCCTCCGGACGCTTTGTCGACGTTTACGGCGTTCCTCTCGACCTGCTCATCTCCGATTGGGAGGCGTTTCTGCGGACCGTCAACGCCTCGGCTCTTCCCCGCGAAACGATACGCACGCTGTTCGCGCAGCAATCGATCTTCCGGAAGACCTGCGCACGGGTGACCGCCGAGAGAAATTCGAATGCCGTGCAGGCGATCCGCGTGAAAAATTTTGCCGAAGCCGAGGTCGAGTTTTCCGCCTCCTTCGATGACGCGCAGACGGCCTTCGCGCTCCGCGGATTGTTTCAATCGCTCATCGGACAGAGGAAATTCCGCGATGTCATCGACGCCTACGGCGCGCTGGACAGCCGCTCGATGCTTCGGTTCAATCCGGGAGTCCTGCTGCTGCTCGGCGACGCATACTGGTTCACGGGAGACGTTCCGGAAGCTTTGCAGGTGTACCGGCACGTTGAGGGATTGAATTACAGCACCGCGTTCTCGGAAGCGGCCGCCGTTCGGTGCCTCATCGTCCGGGAACCGAGACTGAACACGGCACTGCGGGATTTTTTTTACGGCCCGGCGGCGGACTCTTCGCGTACGCTTCTCCTGAAAAACCTCCTCGGTTTCAGCGACTCGCGCACTGCGGCGCAGTATCTTCTGGCCGCAGAACAGTTCCGCACAAAGCATTTTCATGAAGCGGGCGCCTCGTTCCGCGCGGTGTCTTCGCGGCTATCGGACCCGGTGCTGTCGTTTTGCGCTTTGATGAACGGCGGAGAGGCATACTACCGGGCGGGAGAATTTGAAAGATCAAAGGCCATGTTTTGGGAAGCTCAAAATTTCACACAATCTCCGGCGACGGCACAACAGATCGGAGAATGGATAGAACGATGCGACTGGGTCTCGGCGGCGCTCGACTGAAGGTCCTGCTGCGGGGTTTCGCAATTCCGGCTGCGGCCGCTGCGTTGGCACTCCTGTGGGGATGCTCATCGAGCGTGAACACTTCCGGCGGATGCTATTATACGACGAGGGCGTCGCAGCATGCGCAGCCGGCCGGCGAATCGTTTACGCTCAACGTCAGCACGAAGGAGGGGAACCGGCTCGATGTCTATTTTCGGATCCCCTATACCCGCATTCATTTTGAAAAGGACGTCGATGTGTTCAAGGCGACGTATACCGTTTCGTTCGTCCTTCGTGACGCCGACGGTGCGATCGCACGTGCCAACGACGTCGACAGGACGGTGATCGCGCAAACCTACGCCGAATCGGTCTCATCGCTCTACGACGGATTTCTGAAGATGTTCTACGCGCCGGCGGGCGATTACACGCTCGAGATTGTCGTCGAGGACGACTGGTCGCACCAGATCTTTCGCCGCAGACAAAAGGTCGAAGTGGCGAATTTTTCGAAGGACGAATTCTCTGCGAGCGATTATTTGCTGTTCGAAAAAGCCACGTCGGAGCAGGGGAAAATCTCGCTCAAGCCGATTTTCCCTTCCGGACTTTCGTTCATCAAAGATTCGATCGGCATGTTCCAGGAGCTCTACAACGTGCGCCGCGGCGACTCGATTCATCTGTCGGTCTTGTATTCGTTCGTTGCAATGCGGGATACTCCGGACACAAAACATGTATCGCTCGTCCCCCCGTACTATGTCCGGTTTGCCGAGTGCGTGAATCCTCCCGATTCGGTCTACTACCGGTCCGATTCGGTGTTCGTCTCCCCCGCCGACGGCACTCTCCAGGTATTCCAGAGTTTTCCGCGGTTGATGAGAGGGACGACGACGCTCACGCGGAAGGTTTTTCTTTCGCGGAACGGAGCCGCCGACAGCAGCGTCACCGCGAAGAAGTTTTCGGTCTATGCTCCGGCCTTTCCGTGGCTGTACGGCGAGGAGGAGGAACTTGCCGCTCTCTCGTATATTGCCTGGCCGCCGGAGATCGACAGCATCCGCGCCGGGAAGACGCCCGAGGAGCGGTCGCGGCGGATCGTGCAGTTTTGGGAGGACCACGGCGGCGGCGTCCGGCGGAGAGAATTTTACAACCGCATCGCCGAAGCGAACCAGCTCTTTTCTTCCTGCATGGAAGGATGGAAAACTCCGATGGGAATTTCATATATTGTCTGCGGCCCCCCCGACTATGTCGATTGTCAGGGGGGACTGAATGAACTCTGGTATTACGACCTGGGGGGGAGTCGGAACTTCGTCATCCCATTCCGGCAGAACTACGCAAACACCGGCGAACGGTATTATGAAATTCCTCCGTTTTCGGTGAGCGGTCTTATATGGGGGGAATTTGTCAACCGCTGGAGAAGATAGCAAGGACTCAAGTTCCGATCCTGCCATTCTGAGAAGCGGACACGCTCAGGACGACGCTCAGAAGGTATTGCTCAAGTCGACGATGCACTTTCTATTTTTCATTTTTACTTTTTCACCTTTCATCTTTTCATGTCCGTTCACTACGACCGCATCCTCCTCACGCGCTTAAAGTTCATCGGAGACATCGTCCTGACGACGCCGTTGATTCATACCGTGCGGGATGCGTTCCCCAATGCGTACATCGCGTACCTCGGAGAAAAGAACGGCGTTTCGCTCCTTGAGCATAACCCGTACCTCGACGAACTATTCACGATCGACCTCAGCAGGAATGCCGGGTTCCAGCAGCTGCAGCTCTTCTACCGGCTCAACAGAAAACGGTTCGACCTCGTCGTGGACCTTTTTTGCAATCCGCGGAGCGCCCTTCTTTCGTACGCGACACGGGCGTCGGTGAGGGTTGGCGGAGATCTCCCAGGCAGGGGAAAGCTGTACACCGTCCGCATCAAGGACGACGGGACGCCGAAATCCGCGGTCGAATTCCATTACCAGTCGTTGAAAGCGGCCGGCATTGAGCCGAAATATTTCGCCCCCGAGATCTTCCTGACCGAGGACGAGAGAAAGGAATCGAAACGGTACCTTGAATGGCAGGGGATCGATTTTTCAAGGCCGCTCATCGCTCTCCACCCCGGCGGCACCTGGCCCGCGAAACTCTGGCCGGCGGAACGGTTTGCGGACCTGGCCGACCTTCTCACCGCAAAGCTCCATGCGCAGGTTATTGTGACACGAGGCCCGCAGGACGGACAAACGGTTCATGCGGTGGGGAGCGGTGTGGTCGGAGGGGTGCTTACGCTGCCAGTTCTTCCGCTTCGGCAGCTGGCCGCGATCCTCTCCCTCTGCTCGGCGTACGTCGCAAATGATTCCGGCCCGATGCATATCGCCGCCGCGGTCGGTACGCCGACGATCGGCATCTTTGGTCCCGGCGAGGAAAATATCTGGTTTCCGTATACCCCCGCGTTCCCCGGAGGCTCGGCAAAAAATCTCCCTCTCCGAAAAGACGTGCCGTGCCATCCGTGCCACCTCAATGTCTGCAACCGGGCCGGCGAAGAATATATGGAATGCATGAAGCTGCTGTCGGTCAGCGAAGTGTTCAACGCGGTGAAGGCGAGAATCTGATTCTTTTCCGCTCTAGAAAGAATCACTTTTATGATGAGCAAGTGCCCTTCGACGCGTTCCCCCGACCTCGTCGGGGTCACTTGCTCCCCGAAGGGGTCCTTTGGGGACAGGGTGAACAAGCATTTATTATAATTAAAGAATCTGTTCATCCTGAGCGAGCCTCGCGAAGCGAGGCGAGACGAACGACATCCTGAGCCAGACTCGCGAAGCGAGGCGAGATGAAGGACAACCTTTCCCGAAGGGATTGCGTCTCAAAGGGATCCCGTTGCGACAGGGTGCCCTTCGACGCGTTCCCCCGACTTCGTCGGGGTCACTTGCTCAGGGTGAACAATTTGCCTGTTAATCCTGAGCGAGTGCTGCGAAGCAGCACGAGTCGAAGGACATCCTGAGCGAGACTCGCGGAGCGCCGCGAGACGAAGGACGGTTTGCACAATTTTTTATCACCAGGGGGGAACAACTCACACTATGCCAGCTCCGACAACACGCCAACAACATACGCTCAGGGGAACCCTTCACAAGATCATCTTCACGAACAACGAGAACGGGTACCTCATCGGGCTGCTGAAAACCTCCGACGGAAGCGTCTCCGTCGTCGGCTATATGATCGAGCCGCGCGAAGGGGATGAGTATGCGCTGTCGGGCGCATGGACGACGCATCCGAAATACGGGAGACAATTCCAGTTTGAAACCTACGAGGTGAAGGAACCGACGACGCTTCACGGCGTCGAAGAATACCTGGCCTCCGGCCTCATCTACGGCGTCGGGCCGGCGCTCGCCTCGCGCATCGTCAAAAAATTCGGCTTCAAGACGCTCGACATCCTCAACAAGACCCCCGAGCGGCTTCTGGAGGTTGAGGGCGTCGGGAGAAAAAAGCTCGACAAGATCGTCGAGTCAGCATCGTCGCTTCGGGAAATGCAGGACGTGATGACGTACCTGAAATCGTACAACATCAGCACGAGCCAGTCGGTCAGGATCTTCAAAGCATACGGCAAAGGGGCGGCAGGCGTCGTGAAAAACAATCCGTACCAGCTCATTCAGGACGTGCAGGGAATCGGCTTCCAGATCGCCGATGCGATCGCACAGAAGGTCGGCGTCCAGCCCGAAAGCATGTACCGCCTCGAAGCCGGCATACGCTTCGTGCTGAACGATGCCTGCCGCGCGGCAGGGCACTGCTACCTCCCGAGGGAAGAGCTTGCCCGCCGTTCGGCGGAACTCCTGATGGTCGACGAGGCAAAGGTCGAGCGTGCCGTGGACGAAAGCATCCGCAACGGATTTCTCGTCGCCGAAGGGGATCGTCTCTTTCCCTTTCCCCTTCACCAGGCGGAAATGGAAGCGGCCGAGAAGATCGGACAGCTTCTGCGCAAAGGACCGAAGCCGTTTGCCGAACGAAAGCTCCTCGCATCGCTGTCGATCATCGAGAAACGCCACCGCATCGAGTTCGACGGAAAACAGCGGGACGCGATCCTCCACTCCATCCAGAAACCGATCACGATCCTCACCGGCGGACCGGGAACGGGAAAAACATTGTGCGTCAACGGCATCATCGAGCTCGCGGATGAACTCGGCGTCAATTACCTCCTCTGTGCGCCGACCGGCCGTGCGGCGAAACGCCTTTCGGAATTGTCGGACCGCGAGGCGAAAACGATCCACCGCCTGCTCGAATACGAACCGCAATCCGGCATCTTCCGCCGCGCCGCCGATGCTCCGCTCGAATGCGATATGCTGATCGTCGACGAAGTGTCGATGGTGGACATCGAGCTTTTTGCCGCGCTCCTCGACGCCGTGAAGCCGGAGACACAGCTCGTCCTCGTCGGCGACGTCGACCAGCTCCCCTCGGTCGGTCCCGGCCAGGTTTTGCGCGACCTGATCGATTCGAAAACGATCGGCACCGTCCGCCTCGATACCATCTTCCGCCAATCGGAGGAGAGCACGATCATCTCCAACTCGCACAGGATCGATGCCGGAGAAATGCCGGACTTCTCCCCCGATTTCAAACTCCTCGAAGAGACATCCCCCGAGCATATGCAGGAGACGATCGTCCGCCTCTGTTCAACGATCCTTCCGCAAAATTATCAGTACGACCCGTTCAGCGACATTCAGGTTCTTTCTCCGATGCACAACGGGGCGGCGGGGGTCCGCGAACTCAACAAGGAACTCCAGCGCGCCGTGAACGGACATGCGAAGGTCTGCTGGCAGGGGAGCGAACGGAAATTCCTTCTGGGGGATAAGGTGATGCAGACAAAGAACAACTACGACAAGGACATTTTCAACGGCGACCTTGGGCGCATCGCCGGGGCTGACAAGAACGACGGCATTCTCATCGTCGATTTTTACGGGAAGAAAGTGGAGTACACGTTCGAGCAGCTGGACGAGCTCACGCTCGCCTACGCGATGACGATCCACAAGAGCCAGGGAAACGAATTCAAGGGGGTGATCGTCCCGCTTTCCACCTCCCACTATATTATGCTGCAGCGCAACCTCGTCTATACGGCGGTGACCCGCGCCCGCGAGCTGCTGATCCTGGTCGGCGAAATGAAGGCCCTCGCCATCGCCGTCCGCAACGACGAGGTCCGCAGCCGCAACACAATGTTAAAGGAAAAATTAAGAATCAAAAATTAAGAATAATGTTCATTGTTAGCTGTTAATTGTTAATTGCTAACTGTTTACTGTTCACTGTAAAAGTCTGTCCGCCGTCACACCTCCCTGAACCGCCCTTGACAATCCCCTCTCCATTCTCTAATTTATTCGTAGAAAGTTTCATCTCGCACCACCGAAATCGGCTTTTGCCCGGATTATCAGGAGCTTAAACTCACCAAACCCACACATTTATCGATGACCACTATGAGAACTTTACTACTTCTTTTTGCGGCCCTTCTTTTTGCGGGCATTTCGGCCAACGCGCAGTTTAACGACGGGCAGGCGGCAGATTTGGTGTATGGACAGACAAACTTCACTCTCGCTTCGGCGGGCCAGACTGGACCCTCGAATACTACCGCGGTTGGATTGTGCGCCCCATACAGCGTTGCGGTGGCCCCGTTGACAGGAAAAGTATTTGTAGCGGATGCGAGCAACAATCGGGTTGTCCGCTATTCGGATACGACAACAACGAATAATATTCCTGATACAAGCGCAGCCGAGGCCGTGATCGGCTTTTCGACATTAACCTCTTGGTCAGGAGGTAGCGCCGCTCGAAATGCGTTGAACGATCCCACGGGGGTTTTTGTCGATAACGCAGGGAGACTATGGATTGCAGACGCGGGGAACAGCAGGGTCCTCTGGTTTAACAATGCTTCCAGCATCAGCAGCGGAGCGAACGCGGACGGAGTCCTGGGACAGTCTAGTTATACCGGCGGAACTTCCCATTTATCGAGGACTGGAATGTCTTACGTTGGCGGGATAGCTGTAGATAATGCTGGCAATTTATATGTTGCCGACGCAACTAACAATCGCGTGCTGAGGTTTGACAACGCGGCGAACGGAGGGAGTGGAGCTCAGGCAAGCGCCGTTTTTGGCCAGCCAGATTTTACGTCTAGCACCGCCAATACTGACGCCATAGGAGGCTCGCCCGTGACTGGTAACAGGGGAATGAACACTCCTTACGGTGTTGCAGTCGGTCCCGACGGGTCGCTCTACGTTGCCGACTGCGGCAACAGCCGCATTATGCGATTCGCGAACGCTGCATCGAGCGGAAACTTTCCTGCTGCAGCTTCCGTACTCGGAGAGCCGGATTCATTGACCAGTACAGGGGGTACAAGCAGCACTCTTCTGCAGAATCCAGTTGCCGTTGCAGTGGATGGAAATGGGACTTTGTACGTTTCTGACGGGTACGGTCCGGGAGGTGACGGATACAGCAGGATCGTTATTTTTGACAACGCGTCAAGTTTGTCAAATGGGGCTGCAGCCTCGCATGTTCTGGGACAAACAGACCTTAACTCTTCTGCTCCATATAGTACAACTAACGCCACTTTGGGTGGAACCTGGGGAATTAATGTTGAGAACGCCATCGGACAATTATGGGTTGCAGATGCTGGCAATAACCGCGTGATCCGCTTTACGTCTCCGACTGGTAGTTTGCCCGTTGAACTCACCACTTTTACGGCCGAAGTTCGGAACGGAGCTGTCAACCTCTCCTGGAAGACCGCGACCGAGATTAATAACTCCGGTTTTGAGATCCAGCGGAACTCCTCGAGCGGCTGGGCGAAGGTCGCCTTTGTGCAGGGACACGGAACGACCAACACGCCGCAGAATTATTCGTACACCGATGGCTCTGTGCGGGTCGGAACGTATTCGTACCGTTTGAAACAGATCGACCATAACGGAAACTTTGTCTATCATCAGGCCATTCAGGCAACGGTCGGCTTAACGCCGAGTACGATCTTCCTCGACAACAACTATCCGAACCCGTTCAACCCGTCGACGAAGATTTCGTTCGTCCTCGGCACGAGCGGCCATGCCTCGTTGAAGGTCTTCAACCTTCTCGGGCAGGAAGTTGCCACGCTGGCGGACGGCGAGTTCAACGGCGGAGATACTCAGACCTTTACCTTCGACGCGTCGAAATTATCAAGCGGAATTTATTATTACCAATTGAAAAGCGGCAACACCACGCAGATAAAAAAGATGATGCTGTTGAAGTGATCCGACCGGCACAACATGTGCATCGAAAAGCCTCCGTGAACAGCGGAGGCTTTTTTATTGAAGCAGTTTGGATCAGGATGGGACAATGACAGAGGCCGGATCCATGACAATGCACTACCGTCACGGTAGGATCCATCATCAGAAGAACTTGCGTATCACTGTGCCGTGGTGACATAGATTCTTCACTCCGCTTCACTCCGCTTCGCTCCGTTCAGAATGACAATGACTAAGGCCGGGTCCGTGTCATCCTGAGGAGGAGCGTCCTTTGCGACGACGAATGCCGAAAGCATTCCGTTGGAAGGATCTACGACAATGCACTACGTCATCTGTAATCTGCGTCATCTGGAATCTGCGCAAAATCTGCGCTATCTGCGTAATCACCGTTGCTTCACTCCCCGATCCTCCATATATTCCTTCAGCCAATATCAGAAAGGAGAACATGGAACGCCTTTTCTCTCCATGGCGGTCGGAGTATATCGGATCGTTTTCCAAAAAGCCGAACGACGAAGGATGCCTCTTCTGCGCTGCGGCAAAAGACAAGAACGATCCACGCCGCCTTATCCTGCTCCGCCGGAAATATTGCTTCGTGATGATGAACCTGTATCCGTACAACAGCGGTCATGTGATGGTCGTGCCGTACACGCATACGTCGGACTTCGGCCGCCTTTCGGCGGAAGAACACGCCGACGTCATGACCGCCGCGGCGCGGTTGATCGAGGCGCTCAACAAGACGATGAAGCCGCAAGGATTTAATTTCGGCGCAAACCTCGGGCGCGTTGCCGGCGCCGGCATCGACCAGCATATTCATTTCCACCTTGTCCCGCGGTGGAACGGCGATACGAACTTCATGCCCACCCTCGCGGACACGAAACTGGTCTCCGAGTCGATGCAATCGACATACAAGAAATTGAAGAAGGCGTTAGCCGCGAAGAAGTGAAGGAGGCCCCGGTCCTGTCATCCTTCTCCAGACAAAGAACGTCGGGAGAGGCATCCATGACTATCCAGCAGGGAATATCAACGATGCCGATTTGTTGGGAGAAACGAAAATGCGACTCATTCCTGCCGCCACTTACTGAGAACTAAGAAATGGAATATAGGATCACCAACCAATCCAAGGAGGCCGTTTTGAACTTTTCTTTCGGACGTTTTTTTGCCCCGTTCTTTCTACTCCTTTTTCTTTTTCCATCGTCGATCCTTTATCCACAGCCGGCGCCCGCATCTCCGTATGCCGATGCGGCATCCGCTTTGATGGCGAAAGGACTTACCGAGCTTCGCGCATTTTCGATGCTCTCGGAACTGACCGGAACGATCGGCAATCGTCTGAGCGGCTCGCCGCAGGCGGCCAGGGCTGTCGAGTGGGGTAAAAAGACGATGCAGCAGTGCATGTTCGACTCCGTCCATCTTCAGCCGGTCATGGTACCGCATTGGGTAAGGGGGAGCGAAGAACGCGCATCGATCATCGATGCGGGCAAAGAAACGCCCCTTGCGATCTGCGCCCTCGGCGGCAGCGTCGGGACACCGAAGGAAGGAATTTCAGCCGGCATCATCGAAGTCCACTCGCTTGAAGAGGCAAAGAATCTGGGGGAGAAAGCCAAAGGGAAGATCGTCTTTTATAATCGCCCCATGGATCCAACAAAATTTTCGACGATGGCGGCCTACGGCGGCGCCGTCGACCAGCGCGGCCAAGGAGCTATTGAAGGGGCGAAAGTCGGTGCGAGCGCTGTTCTCGTTCGTTCGATGTCTCTGGCGATCGACGATGTTCCCCACACGGGGGCAATGTATTACGTCGACGGCGTTCCGAAGATCCCTGCCGCGGCGGTCAGCACTGCGGGGGCGAATATGCTGAGCGAATTGCTGAGGTCGGGGAAAGATGTCCGCGTCAGTATGACCCTGAGCTGTGAAACTCTTCCCGACGTCGAATCGGCAAACGTCATCGGTGAAATTCGGGGGACGGAGAAGCCGGGGGAAGTGATCGTCGTCGGCGGACATCTCGACAGCTGGGATAAAGGACAGGGGGCGCACGACGACGGGGCGGGAGCCGTACAGTCGATGGAAGCGCTCCGGCTCCTGAAAGAACTCGGCTTGAAGCCGAAGCGGACCATCCGCTGCGTTCTCTTTATGAATGAGGAAAACGGCTTGCGCGGCGGGAAAGCATATGCTGCCGCAAAACGTCCCGCCGGAGAAAGGGACATCGCCGCCATCGAAACGGATGCCGGGGGGTTTGCTCCGCTCGGGTTCGGCATATCGACGGATTCTGTGAAGTTCGAAAAATTGAAAAAACTCTCTCCCGCTCTCGCCGAGATCGGCGCGGACCGCATTCTCAAGGGGGGCGGCGGTGCGGATATCTCGCCGCTGGCAGAATTCGGCGTTCCGATGATCGGGTTGGAGCCGGAAACCCAGCGCTACTTCGACTACCATCATTCGGATAAGGATACGATTGACAAGGTGAATCCGCGCGAACTCGAGCTCGGCGCCGTTGCGATCGCGATCTTTGCCTACGAGATCGCGGAGGAAGGGCTGTAAGCAGTGGTCAGTAAGCAGTGAGCAGTAAGGAGCGAACGGTGAACAGAGAATGAAGAAGAAGCAAGTATCGATCGGGAGTTTTTACCGTCCGCGAATCTTTTTTATTTTTCCTCTTTCATTTTTTATTTTTGATTCCCCATGTCTCCGGCCGCCGCACACACAACTCGCATAGGCGCTTTTTTCACTCCGCTCGCATGGGCGAAGTGGGTTGTTGAAAAGAATCGTCTCTTCGGGCAATGGCTGGAAGGGGGAGTAGTGTTCGACCCGACGGCAGGCGAAGGGAATTTTCTTGAGGCGTTCATCGCAATTGCCGTTGACCGCGGCATGCGGGTGACGGAGGAGATGACGTCACGGCTGACGGGGGTCGAAAGAGAAAAGGATTTCGTCGAGAACTTCTTCCGAAAGATGCGCAGCGTTTACGGCATTGATTTTCCCCGGAAAAATTTTTCCTGCGAAGACTACATCTCTTCCGGAAAGAAAATAAAAGCGGATGTCATTGTCGGAAACCCTCCGTGGCAGAATTTTTGCGACCTCCCTTCTTCCTACAAGGAATTTCTCAAGCCGTATTTCCGGCGCTACCATCTGGTGGAAAATGGGAAAGACGTGCTGCTGGGGGGATCGCGGATCGACATCGCGGCGCTCGTCATTGCAAAAAGTCTGACGGAGAACCTTGCGGAAAACGGGAGAGCATACTTCTTCCTGCCTCTTTCCATTCTCCTGAACGGCGGGGCGCATAGCACATTTAGAAACTACAAGCTCGGGGAAATACGCTTTGCGGTTGAACAGGTGTACGACTTTAAGCATCATCCTGTCTTCGACGGAGTCGGAACGAGATACGGACTGGCAGTTTTCCGCCGGGATGCGGAACAATTATTCCCCATCCCTTACTTTCTCTTCGAATCGGAGCGCTGGAAAAAATATTTTGCCCGGCCTGCCGGGAATGCGAATGATCCGCTCAGCGTTCAACCGAAGAGAGCCCCCGCCATGGAATCATTTTCCAGGATCGAAGTTCCTTCAGAATCGAAGCCGAGGCAGGGGGTGAATACCTGCGGTGCAAACAGCGTCTTCATCTTCGATTCGCTTGCTCCGATGGACGGGGATGTCGTATTGGCGAGCAGCGCTTCGAAGAAAGGGATTCCCCTTCCGTCGAAATATCTCTTCCCCCTTGCGGCGAAGGACAACTTCGAAGAGACCGAGCCAGTTCCGCACCGGTTTATTCTTTTGCCGTATCATGAACAGACGGGAAAACCGCTCGGCGCTGCAGACATTGAGAAAGAACCAACGCTTCATGCCTATTTGTTGTCGCAGAAATCGGTTCTTGAAAATCGAAAAGGAACGCTCATCAATTCATGGATTTCGAAAGGCTGCTGGTGGGCGCTCCTCGGAGTCGGCAGGTATTCTTTTTTGCGGCATAAGATCATGTGGGAAGCGTTCGGCAGAAAGACCTATCGTCCCAAGATCTTTTCCGGAAGATGGCAGGGAAACCAGGCGCTCCACGCGTACATCCCGACGGACGACCGGCTCAGTGCCGCGGACATTTGCACCCGGCTTCGCCACCCTGCGGTTCAGCGTTATCTATCCTCGCAGCAAATGGAGGGGACATGCAATTGGGCGCAGCCCGGAAGGATCAGCGGCCTTCTGAGCCTGACCGGAAAGCAACGGGTCCCGGCCCCCGCTTTTCCATCGAATTCACCATCTCAAGGGGAAAGCGCGAAGTGAATTCCATCCAGCATCTCAGGCGCGAAGACATCCCCCTCTTGGGAAATCTTGCAGTTCAGCAATACCGGCTTGCAAACGGATTGCAGATCGCCGTTGTGGTCGACAAAACGACGCCGATCTTCACCTATCAAACCTGGTTCAAGGTCGGCTCGGCAGATGAGCCTGCCGGCAGGCAGGGGCTCGCCCACCTGTTCGAGCACATGATGTTCCGCAAAACGGCCTCACGGCCGATGGGAGAATTTGAGCGGATCGTGAACAACAACGGCGGGACCGGCATCAACGCCTACACATCCCGCGACCAGACCGTCTACTTTTTCACCTTCCCCAGCGATAAGGTCGAACTCGCGGCCGACCTGGAATCCGACCGGATGGCGAACCTTGTCGTCGATGCCGAGATGTTTGAAACGGAAAAAGGGGCGGTCCTCACGGAGAAGAATCGCGGCCTCGACGACCCGAACCGGCTCCTGTGGGAAACGATGTACTCCCTGGCGTACACGGAACACAATTACCGTTACTCGACGATCGGAGAAATTGAGACGATCAAGAGCTTTTCCGTTGACGAAGCCCGGAAATTCTACGCAAATAATTATTCTCCCAACAATTCGCTGATCATTATTGCGGGGGACGTCGAACCCGAATCCGTTGTCCGCATTGTCGATGAAAAATACGGCCCGCTGAAACCGGCGGTTCCGGACAAGCGCGATGTGACGGCTGAGCCGGTTCAGCGGGAACCCCGTTCGACCGTCATCACTCACCCGAAAGCGACGCGGCGGCTTCTTGCGAAATCGTGGCATGTCCCGGACATGCTCCATCCCGATTATCCGGCGCTGGCTGTGGTCGGCAAGCTCCTGACCTCCGGGAAATCGGCCGTGCTGAACGAACGGCTCCTCAACACGGCGAAGGCGACGGAAGTGTTTTCCGACGTGTACGTGTCGCACGATATGGGGACGTTTGAGCTGTACGTGCAATGCGCCGACGGCGAGCCGTTCGAATCGGTCGACCAGACCTTTCTTTCGTGTGTGAGCGAGTTCGCGGAAGGGAAAATCAGCGACGAGCAGATGCAGATCGTGAGAAATAATTTGCAGCGCGAGATGTACCGTGCCGTAACCGTGCCGGCGCAACTCGCCCGGCTTCTCGGCGACGGTTTCATCAATACCGGAGACCTGTCGTTTCAGATAAAAGCAATGAAGCGCATCGAGGCCGTCGACAAGAACGATATTCAACGCGTGGCGGCGAAATATCTTCTGGAGGGAAAATCGACAACGGTACAACTTATTCCGGAACAGAAAGTGTAGCCCCGCATGCCTGTCGCTGATCACCATCTCTACTTTGAACGGGACCCGCGCGTACCGATGACGCATCTTACCCTCGTGTTTCACGGCGCCGGGATTCAGCAGGAAGCTGGCGCGAAAACGGGGCTTGCGCGGATGACAGCGAAAATGCTTTTCCGGGGAACACCCGGAATGAGCCGGGAAGCCATTGCGCGGAAATTCGAACTGCTTGGCGCAGAAGTGAATGCTTCGGTGTCCGAGACGGATTTCGTTGTTGCGGTCTCGTGCTTCACAAAGAACTTAAAAGCCGTTCTGGAAAATGTCGCATCGATCTTCCGCGAAGCAGATTTTCCGCAGCATGAACTCGACCTGCTGAAAAAAACGGAGCTCAATCAGCTTGAGGCAGCTCTCCAGGATCCCGAGCGCGTCCTCTCGGCGGCGAATCAGTTTGTTCTTTATGACGGAAAGAGCATCGGACGGATCGGCTCGAGAGCGGGGATCGCGAACGTCAGTCGGGATGATATCATTGATTTCTACGCAAAGGTCCGAAGCGTTTCGGTACTGTACTTCACCTCGATCTCCGATCTGACGTACGATGAGATCGAGCGGGAGACAGCGCGTTTTGTTTCGGGGAGGAGGGCGGACGGCTTTACGCTGAAACCGGAGGCAGATTTCAGGGAGACCGTCGGACGGCAGGCAGTCATCGTACATTCGGCGGAGGCAAAGAACGACCGGCTGATCTGGACGCAAAAGGGGATCGGTGCGACCGACGACCGGCGGTTCGACCTCAACCTCATCATCGACGCGCTCGGCAGCTTCGAAGGGTTCCTTTTCGACGAGCTCCGCAACAAGAAAGGATGGTGCTACGGCGCTTACGCCTTTGTCGTTCCCGCCACTACGCGCCCGGGACGGATCGGAGCCTACGCCGACCCGTCGCTTGAGACATCAAAAGAGTTGATCTCCGAATTGCTCCGGCTCCTGCGGGTTTTTTCCGAGGATCCCGGATTCCAGGAGCGGCTGCGTCAGCGGAACTCGACCTTCAAGAGCCGCTACTCGTATCAGCTCGACCTGAAATTCAAGCTGGCAAGCAGGGTGGGGAAGGACCGCTACGGGATCCCGATTCTCAGCCGGGATGAGTATAACAACCGCATCGATGCTGTCACGGAAACGACGACCCGCAAAGTCATTGACGAGCTCTTTGACGACCGCAATCTCTGCATGGTCTTTTACGGCGATGCCGGGAGACTCCAGACGATATTGGCTGAGTGCGATCCCCGCATTGCCTGCACGGTGCTGGAAAAAGAAGCTCTGATCGCGTAGAAAAATATTTTCAAAAAAGTACTTGACAAAAGCGATAACATGTATTAAATTTGAATAGTTTGAATTCAAAATAAATATCTTGAAAACGACGAGAAAATACGGGAAAAAGGCTGATTTAGCCCTCAGTCTTTGGGTGAAGCTGGCCCGGGCAAGCTCGATATTTGGCAGGCTGACCGCCTCGGATATCCAGACGTACGGTCTGACGCCCCCGCAATTCTCGGTGATCGAGACGCTCGGCCATCTCGGCCCGATGAAGATGGGAAGCTTCTGTTCAAAGCTGCTGACGAGCGGTGGAAACATCACCGTGGTGATCGATAACCTGGAAAAAGACGGGCTGGTAGAGCGCGTGCCCGTCCCCGAAGACCGGCGTGCGATCACTGTCCAGCTTACCGCGAAGGGGGAAAAGATGTTCAACGAGATCTTTGCGAAGCACGCGCAGTTCGTCACGAAAATGGCGTCGGTGCTGGATGAGAACGAGCAGATGGAGCTCTCGGCGCTGCTGAAGAAGCTGGGCATGGCCCTGCAGGAAAAGTTCTAAATTTTTTTTGGGCTTATATTTCAAATTTGAATATTATAGATTAGAACATATTAAACTTCTATGGAAACGCAAACTCAAGAATTACTAATTCGCTCTCTGAATGCGGAACAATTTCAGTTCCCCGTGCATCCGCTGCTGATGGCGCGGAAAAGTCCCCGTGCATTTGCCGACAGACCTGTCGAGCCGGAAAAACTGCGAAGCTTGCTCGACGCCGCGCGGTGGGCTCCTTCTGCCAGCAACACGCAGCCATGGCGCTTTATCGTTGCCTCGAAAGAGCGGCCGGAGGAACATCGCCGAATGGCAAACCTGCTCTTCGAGGGGAATAAAGTGTGGGCTGAAAAAGCTCCCCTCCTTATTCTCTCGGCCGCACAGGTCAACGACGCGTCCAGCGGCAAGACCAACAGGTTCGCTCTCTACGACGTCGGCTCCGCGACCCAGAACCTTCTGTTGCAGGCCTCGGCGCTGGGGCTCGCCTCCCATGTCATGGGAGGATTTCATGCCGAAGAGGCGAAAGCAACGTTCAATATCCCGGCGGAGTTCGAACCGGCAGCGGTCATCGCGGTCGGATATCAAGGGGAGACAGAATCATTGCCCCGTCATCTGCAGGAACGTGAGATGATGCCCAGAGTCCGCAAGCCGCTGACGGAGTTTGTCTTCGGAGAGATCTGGGGGAAGCCTTCGCCGGCATTGGCAGTCGAACAAAAAGAATTCCATCAATCAATCAACAATTAACATTCAAAGGAGTAATACCATGAACTTCACATTCGATCACATATCGGTCGGCCTCTTCTTGCTGCGGGTGATTCTCGGCGTCGTCTTTTTTGCCCACGGCGCTCAAAAAGTATTCGGCTGGTTCGGCGGATACGGCATTGCCGGCACGGTCGGCTATTTCAAGAACGTCGTGCATGTTCCCGCACCGCTCGCGTACCTCGGACCGTTCGTCGAGTTCCTCGGCGGCGTCGCACTTCTCTTGGGCTTGTTCACAAAGTTCGCAGCCCTCGGTATCTTCATCATGATGCTTGTGGCTACGCTGAAGGTTCATCTTCCGAGCGGGTTCTTTATGAGCGGTAAAGGGGATGGAAAAGGGACGGGATACGAGTACACGCTGACGCTGGCGGTGATCTCGCTCGTCCTTGTTCTTCTCGGCGGCGGCATCTACAGTGTCGATACGCTGATATACTAGGAGCTGGCTGAAAAGACGGTTTTCACGCTTGACGCGTATAAACATGTTGCAGAGCGCGTTGAATGACAACTATCCAGAAGACTCGAACGGAATGTGAGTACATGTCATCCTGAGGAGGAGCGTTCTCCGCGACGACGAAGGATCTATGACTCTGCACTGCCGTAACACTAGGAAGCGCCGTCAGAAAAGCCTGAGGGTCGCCAGGCTGCAGTATCATGGATTCTCCCGAAGGGATGCTTCGGAGCGGCATTCGTCCCGCTTAGAAGGGCAATGATCTGGATGGGTTCCTTCAGAATGACATCGTGAAGAATTTTTTCGATACCTTTACAAATTTGTCCAGCGCGTCAAGGAACTTTTCGTTCCGCAGACGTGTCTCGAATGAAAGAAACAAACCAAATGACAAACCGAACCGCTGTTCTTAATGATACGAAAGGCGACCCTGTGAACGATCTTCGTCTTCCCGCTCAGACTCACATCGGATACGTCAGTTTGCAGGTGGCGAACCTGGATCGGTCGCTGGAATTTTACAGCTCCTTATTGGGAATGAAGAAGGCGATCGACCTTGGGACGACTATTGTCCTCTCGGCGTCGGGAAGAGCTCCGTACCATATCTTGTTGACGGAGCGCCAAGGTGCGCGGCCGAAGCCCCCCCGTACGTCTGGGCTGTACCACGTCGCGATCCGCTATCCCAGCCGGCGCGAATTGGCGAAGGTCTTTCGGCGGTTCTACCATCATAACACCGAATTCCAGGGCTTTTCCGACCACCTGGTCAGCGAAGCGATCTACCTCGCCGATCCCGATGGTAATGGCGTGGAGTTGTATGTGGACCGCCCCGCGTTCAATGGGAGGTGAAGGGCAACCAGATCCAGATGGCAACGCTCCCCCTCAACCTCGAGTCACTAGTAAAAGAGCTTCGGGATGAGGATGCGGACACCGACCCGATCGATTCGAAGACCGACATCGGCCATGTTCATTTGCATGTTTCAGACTTGCAGACAGCGGACCAGTTCTACAATGTTCTTCTCGGTTTCGACGTAACGCAGCGGTCGTACCCGGGAGCCCTGTTCTTGTCCGCCGGCGGGTATCATCACCACATCGGCGCGAATGTCTGGGCAGGCCGCGGTGTTCCGCCGCCGCCGGACGACGCTGCCGGATTGCTGAGCGTTGGGATTGCTCTCCCCTCCGGGCGATCGGTCCGGGAGTTGGCGGAAAGGTTTGAAAAGCAAGGGGCTCAGTTTGAACTGAAGGATCACGAAGCGCTTCAAACGGAGGTGCTCCGCATCAAGAGTCCGGATGCGCTGGACATCGAGTTCTTCAGTTCCGAAAATAAACAGTAACCATCCATCATCCAAAAGAAAGGCCGTACTTTGAAAAAGAGCTTTGTCGTTTTCTTCGCACTCACTGTTGCCGCAGTCTCGGCGTTTGCCAAATCCGGAACGTGGTCGCTCGACCAATCCCATTCCAATATCAGCTTCAGCATCCAGCATATGGTGATCTCTGAAGTCACCGGCACTTTCAAAGATTTTAACGTATCGCTTCTTTCGTCGAAGGACGACTTCAGCGATGCAGCGATCTCCGCGACGATCGGTGTCAAGAGCATCGATACCCGCAACGAAATGCGCGACAACCATCTGAAGACGGACGATTTTTTCAACGCGGAAAAATTCCCGACGATCAAATTCCAGAGCACCTCGCTCGAGAAAGTAAGCGATGGGCACTATAAGATCAAAGGATACCTGACGATCCGGGACAGCACGAAAGCGGTGACGATCGATGCGGTTCTCAACGGCGTCATCAAGTCCTCCAAAGGAGCCCGCTCCGGCTGGAAGGCGACCCTTGCCGTTAACCGGTTCGATTACGGGCTGAAGTGGGACCGCACTATTGAGAGCGGCGGGCTTGTGGCCGGATCGATGGTGAATCTGACGTTCAATTTGGAATTCGTGAAGCAGTGATCATGTGACCGGCTTGTTGTTGTCGGCTCCCGTCGTTCACACGTCATCTGAAAATTTTCCCGGAGAGTAATATGGACCAGGTTCAAAAAAATCGTCCAGCGCTGAATGTCGTTCTTTGGATATTCCAAATTTTGCTGGCTCTGGTTTATGTAAACGCAGGTTTCTTAAAAACCTTCAAGCCGATTTCCGAAATAGGGGCGCAGATCTTTTGGGCCCCCCGGATGCCGGAGGCGCTGGTCCGGTTCATCGGCATATCCGAGCTCCTCGGCGCGATCGGCTTGATTCTCCCCGCGGCCCTCAAGATACGGCCGCAGCTGACGGCCCTTGCCGCTGCCGGACTCTGCTTGATCATGGTAATGGCAAATATTTATCATATTGCGGAAGGGGAATTCTTCGTTCTTCCGATGACGGGAGCCTTGTTCTTATTCGCTCTCTTTGTCGCATACGGGCGGTGGAAATTGTCCCCTCTCTCTTAGATTGAAAAAAAAATAGGGACCCCTGATCAGAGAGTCGTGGACTGATTGAATCGATCAGTTTTTAATGCTTATTGATTCCCTGCCGGAATGGCGCAAACTGAAGCCGGGTCCTGGTCATTCCGGTCCCCACCTCGTCGAAATTTCGAGCGGTGGGGGGATTCTGCTCGGGACAATCTTTGGAATCGGCAATCTTTAGAATCTGCAATCCGCGCAATCTGCAATCTGCGCAAAATCTGCGTCATCTGCGTAATCACTTTTACTCCGAAATTCCCGAAAAGCATTTTTTTCTTGTCCGAAAAAGTGTTACTATTCAGGGTAAACGCCGATTCCACGCCATTTGAAAGCGGCATGCCGAGCAGCCGCAAAACAACTGAAGTTTATCGATGGAGAGAATGCACTCAGAATACGGCCGTGTCTTTGACCTTCTGCCGGAACTCATTTTTATTCTCGATAAAAAGGGGACCATTCTCGATTTCAACCTGAGCGCCGCCAACCAGTTCTTTAAGGGGAAAGGCGCTCAGCCTGCGGAGTCCATTTTTGATCTGTTGAAGGGACCCCAAAAAGAGGAACTGGGGACCGCGCTGAAAAAGATCCGTACCGACCTCTACCTCCGCTCTCAATTCAGTTACGACGGCAAACGTCCGATGGATGTGGAGTTGACGATCAAAAGGCTCAATTCCGATTCCGCCGACGTTCTTGTGCTCATCGCAAAAGACATCACGGAACAGGAAAAGAAGGAGCTCGATCTTCTGAGGTTCTCGGAGGTCATGCAGCATACGATGAGCCCGATCCAGATCACCGATGCGCAGGGGAAGATCATTTTCGTGAACCCGGCTTTTGAACGGGTCAGCGGGTATTCAAAAGAGGAGCTGCTGGGGAAAAATCCGAACATCCTCAACAGCGGCAAGCTGGACCCGAAATATTGGCAGGAGATGTGGAATAATATTCTGAAGGGGAAGGAGTGGGTGGGCCAGATCCAGAACCGGCGAAAGGACGGCGAGCTGTTCCATACGGAGCTTGTCATTTCCCCGATCATCGACCAGCGGGGAACGGTCGTCGGTTTTTTGGGAGCCCATCGCGACATCACGGAACAGAAATTACTCGAGCAGCAGCTCGTCCGCTCGCAGAAAATGGAAACATTCGGAACGCTTGCCGCCGGCATCGCCCACGAAGTGGGAAACCCGCTCACCTCCATCTCCTCGATCGTGCAGGTGATCCAACGAACGACGAAGGACCACTTTGCCCAGGAGAAGCTCGAGTTGGTGAAGAACCAGGTGAACCGCATTGCGAAGATCATCAGGGAGCTTGTCGATTTCTCCCGGCCGTCGGCGTACGAGGTCAAGCAGGCGGACGTCAATACGATCATCCGCGACGCGGTCAACATCGTGCAGTACGGCAAGAAGGTCCACGACATCACCTTCGTGATCGAGCTCGATGAGAATCTCCCCCAGGTCTCCGTCGTTCACGACCAGCTTGTGCAGGTCTTTCTCAACATCGCGATGAACGCCGTCGATGCGTGCGAAGGGAATCCCGGAACGATCCGCATCTCGAGCCGCGTCGCCCCCGAGAACATCGAAGTCGTGATCGAGGATACGGGGAAGGGGATCCCCGAAGGAGATTTTGCAAAGATCTTCGACCCGTTCTATACGACCAAAGAGGTGGGGAAGGGAACCGGACTTGGATTGTGGGTGAGTTACGGGATCGTGAAAAATTTCGGAGGGGATATCCGCGTCGAAAGCAAAGAAGGAAGAGGGAGCACATTTACGGTTATCTTGCCATTGAAAGGAACGCCAAATGTCTGAACGATTACTCGTGGTCGACGATGAAGAAATTATCCGCGACTCGCTGACGTTCATCCTCCGCAAGGAGGGGTACGAAGTCGACGAAGCACGTAACGGCGTTCAGGCGCTCGAAAAGATCATGAGCGCGTCCTACGACATTGTCATCACCGACATCGAGATGCCGGAGATGCGGGGGACCGAATTGCTGGAGAAAATCTCACTCCGGTCGCCCCAGACCTTCGTCATCATCATCACTGCCTACGGCTCTATCGAGACGGCGATCGAGGCCCTCCGCAAGGGAGCCTACGACTACGTCCTGAAGCCGATCGAATTCGACGACCTGATCTTCCGCGTACGGAAGCTTCTCCAGCACCGGAGCCTGTCCCTCGAGAACACGCTGCTGCGAAAGGAATTGAACCGTCAGTACGATTTCCACAATATCATCGGCCAGAGTCCGGCGATGAAGAAGGTGTTCCAGACGATCGAGAAGGTCGCCGCGAGCGAGGGGACCGTGCTCATCACGGGGAAAAGCGGAACGGGGAAGGAACTCGTCGCGCGGGCAATCCATTTCAACAGCAAGCGGGCGGCGAAGCGCTTTGCGGCGATCAACTGCGGCGCGATCGTCGAAACCCTCGTCGAAAGCGAGCTCTTCGGGCATAAAAAAGGCTCGTTCACCGGGGCCGTGGCGGATAAGGACGGTGTGTTCAAGGTCGCGGACGGAGGGACGCTGCTGCTCGACGAGATCAGCGAGATGCCCCTCCATCTGCAGGTGAAGCTTCTCCGCGCAATCGAGCAGAGGGAGATCTTCCCCGTCGGTTCCAACGACGCGTTCAAGTTCAATGTCAGGATCATCGCTTCGACGAACAGGAATCTCCGCGAAGAAGTGGCGAACAACAAGTTCCGCGAGGACCTTTTCTACCGGTTGAACGTCGTCGAGATCCACCTCCCCTCGCTGGTCGAGCGCGTGGACGACATCCCTCTCCTCGTCGGACATTTCGTCAACACGTACCGGGGACAGATGGGAAAGAACATCAAGGGAGTCACGAACCAGGCGATGAACGTCCTGATGCACTATCAGTGGAAGGGGGAGGTTCGGGAACTGCAGAATGTCATCGAGCGCGCTATGATCTTTTGCGAGAACGAGTACGTGGACGTTGTCCATCTTCCCGACAACATGCAGAAGCTTTCGACCGCCGGCGACGCCGGACTTTCCGGCGAAAGTTCGACCCTCAAGGACGCGACGCGCGGCTTCGAGCGGCGCTTCATCGAGGAAACGCTGCAGCATCATGACTTCAACAAGGAACTGGCAGCGCGCGAGCTCGGCATCAGCCTCTCGTCCCTTTACCGGAAGATGGAGGAACTGAAACTGCCCGTCAAGCATTCATCATCGTCGAAGGACGAGTAGCATGAAGAACATCGCCTTTTTTGAGACGACGAGATCGGAAGAGCAATTCCTCCGGAAGAGGATCGGAAAAAATATTTCCCTGCAGTTTTTCCCCGACCCCGTTCACGAGGTCCCGGCGGGAAAATTCTCCAAGGCGGACGTCCTTTCGGTGTTCATCTATTCCCTCGTCAAAAAAGACCTGATGAAGAGTCTGAAAAATCTTCAGCTGATCGCCACACGGAGCACCGGCTTCAACCACATCGACATTCATGCGGCAAAGAAGCAGGGGATCACGGTCTGCAACGTTCCGTATTACGGCGAGAACACCGTCGCCGAACACACCTTCGCGCTCATCCTGTCGCTTTCCCGCAATATCCACAAAGCATACATGCGGACCTTGCGGAATGATTTTTCGCTGGAAGGATTGCGCGGGTTCGATTTGAAGGGGAAAACGCTCGGCGTGATCGGCGCGGGGAGCATCGGTCTGCACGTCATCAGGATGGCGAAAGGATTCGGCCTGAACGTCCTCGCGTACGACCTGAAGCCGAATCACTTCCTCGCGGAGACGCTCGACTTTACGTATGCCCCGCTGGAGGAGCTTCTTTCGCGGTCGGACATCGTTTCGCTCCACGTTCCGTCGAACTCGGCGACGCATCACCTCATCAACATGAAGAACGTTCGCCTCATCAAGAAAGGGGCGTTGTTCATCAACACCGCACGCGGAGACCTGATCGAAACGCAGGCGCTCCACTACGCGCTCAATTCGGGGATCTTCGCCGGCGCCGGGCTCGACGTGTTCGAAGGAGAAGAGCTGGTGAAGGACGAAAACCAGATGCTGACAAAGAACGTCCCGGTCGAGAAACTGCAGGCGCTCCTCCAAAAGAACATTTTGCTCAAAATGGAAAATGTCATTCTCACTCCCCACATGGCGTTCGACAGCGTCGAAGCGGTCGAGCGCATTTTGCAGACAACGGTCGATAACATCGCGGCCTTTGAGCGCAAGACGCCGCAGTTCGTGGTCAACCCGGGATAACCGCTTCATCTTCGTGAGCGCCGCCGCCGTTACCCCACGGCGCCGAATCTCATCAATACTCTTCGAACGGCAGTGAACTCGTTCTCTTCGCTAAAAAAAGTCTCGCTGATCCTTCTGGTCATCGTTCTTCTTCCGGCCCTGTTCTATTCCGGCTACGAGATCAGCTCGCTCAGCAGCAGCGAGGAGATGTTCGGGGCAATGTACCGCCAGCAGCTCGACGTCATCCTCTTTTCCGTCAATCAATATGCGTGGGACGCCGTCTCGTCGTGGGCCGGAACGCTGCAGAACATCGTCTCGGACCGGAGATCGCGCTCCGCCGTCGAGTTCGTCCAATCGCTGCACGATTTTATCAGGCAGCACGGGACCGTTCAGGCGGTCTTCAATTGCGACACCTCGTTCGCCGGCATCATCCTCGTCGAATCGGGCGAAGCGCGCACCCGCCTTCCCCGGTTTAACGAGACCACGCTTCGCGCGCAGCTCCGGAAGAACAGGGATAAGATCGGTCGGTTGATCGATTTTCAGCGCGTCGAGTACAGGAAGATCGAACCCCTTGCGTTCAACGATTCGCTTGAAAAAGAGGTCCCCGTCGTTCTGGCGTTCATCACGAAGGATTACGCCGCCGTGCCGCGTATCGTCGGGATCGTCCTCGATGAACGAAGCTTCATCCACGACATTCTCCTGAGAAAACTCGGCGAAGCGGCGGGGGACGAATTTGTCCTTGCGGCGATCAACCGGAAGACGGGAAAAGTCGCGGACGCAACCTCGCCGGTGCTGCGGGACGAGATCAAGCAGGAGAAACCTCTCTGGCTGTTTCCTGATTACACGCTCGGTATCCGGCTGAAGGGGAGAACGATCGACGAGCTCGTCGAATCCCGGTTCTACCGGAATATGACGATCATTATCATACTGGATATTGTCCTCCTCGCCGGGGTTTTCCTGATCTACCGGACCCTTCGCCGTGAAATGCAGCTCATCCAGTTGAAATCCGATTTTGTGTCGAACGTCTCGCACGAGCTGCGGACGCCCTTGTCGCTCATCCGGATGTTCGCCGAAACGCTCGAACTGAAGCGGATCAAGACCGAAAAGAAGAAGCACGAGTACTATCGCACGATCATCCAGGAGTCCGAGCGTCTGACGCATCTCGTGAACAACCTCCTGAATTTTTCCCGGATGGAGGCGGGCAAGAGAAATTATCAGCTCCGCGAACTCGACCTGAACGGGCTGACGTCGAAGGTCATCGGGTTCTATGCGCCGCAGCTCAGAAAGCAGCGGTTCAAGGTCGTCCTTGAACTTGCAGAGCACGTGCCGGCGGTCCTCGGCGACGAAGAGGCGATCGAAGAAGCCCTTCACAACATTGTCGATAACGCGATGAAGTACAGCGGCGATCGGCGGTACATCCGGATCGCGACCGGCACCTCCGAATCGTCCGCGTTCGTCGAAGTGCAGGACCACGGGATCGGCATCGCCCCTGAACATCACGCGAAGATTTTCGAGAAATTTTACCGCGTGTCGACAGGGTTGGTCCATACGACCAAAGGGAGCGGCCTCGGCCTGGCGCTGGTGGACCATATCATGAGAGCCCATAGCGGTTCCGTCGAACTGAGCAGCGCTCCGGGAGAAGGGAGCGTTTTTCGCCTTCTGCTCCCGATCAGAAAAGTTATAGACGAAGGAAATTCATCGGCCATCCAACGTGAACGAAAGCAGGCGCGAAGATCATGACGGCAATTTTGCTTGTTGAAGACGAACCCGAGATGCAGAAAGGGTTGAGAGACAATCTGGAATTCGAGGGGTATAAGGTGGACATTGCCGGCGGGGGCAAAGAGGGATTAAAAAGAATTCTGAATCATACGTATGACCTGGTTCTTCTTGATGTCATGCTCCCCGAAATGTCCGGCTTCGATGTCTGCAAGCGGGCGCGGGAAAAGGGGGTGCGCGTGCCGATCGTGATGCTGACGGCGAAAGGGGAAGAGGTCGACAAGGTGCTCGGTTTGGAGCTAGGGGCCGACGATTATATCACCAAGCCGTTCAGCCTTCGCGAATTGCTTGCGCGCATTAAGGCGGTGCTCAGGAGAAAAGAGGGGGGATCGGAACTGCCGGGGAAAACAAAGATCGGAAACCTTGAGCTCGACTTCTCGACGTACGAAGCAACAAAAAGAGGGAAAGCCGTCGAGATGACATCGAAGGAATTTGAAATTCTCCGGTTTCTCTGGCAGCACCAGAACCAGGCGGTCACACGCGACGCCCTGCTCACGAACGTTTGGGGATATGACGAATCGATCAGCTCCCGCACCGTCGACAATTTTATCGCAAAATTACGGCAGAAAATCGAGCCATCCTCATCCAAACCCCGCCATATCATCACCATCCACGGCACCGGCTATAAATTGCTTCCGTAGGGATCGTAGCCTACACCGCGCCAAGGAGCAAAGAGTAAGGAGTAAGGAGTAAAGAGTAAGCACTCTGAGTACTGCTTACTGCCTACTGCCTACTGCCTACCTCCTACTGCCTACTGATACTCCTCCGTGACAACTTTTTACATCTCTTTACTTCCCTGCGACACATCTCATCTCTCTTCATAATAGCTTTCAGGAGTTAACAAGGAGGATATATGCGATACTGGACCTTCATAGTATTTGCGCTTCTGATGATCGACCGCAGCGATGCGCAGGACTGGAAGATGCTTGTCGATTTTCGCGGGCAATGGAAGTTCAAACTGGGGGACAATCAGAAATGGGCGAAGCCGGAGTACGACGACAGCAAATGGGATGAGATCTTCGTTCCGGCAAATTGGGAGGATGAAGGCTATCCCGGATACGACGGCTACGCCTGGTACAGGAGACGCTTCCGCATTTCTCCCGACGAGCGCGACAAACCGGTCTATATCCATCTCGGCTGCATCGACGACGTCAGCGAAGTGTACCTGAACGGACGTTTTGTGAGTTTCACCGGCTCGTTTCCCCCGCATTATATCACGGCCTACAACGTCGATCAGAAATTCATCGTCCCGAAAGGATATTTGAATTTTTCGGGGGAAAACGTCATTGCTGTGCGCGTCTACGACGACCAGCTGAACGGCGGCATGAATCAGGGGAAGCCCGGCGTGTTCGAGATGAAGGATTATCTTTATCCCGATATCCCGATCGAGGGAACCTGGAGGCTCGAAAAAGGGGATGACGACGACTGGGCAAAGCCGTCGTACGACGATTCAGATTGGCCCGAAGTGATCGTGCCCGCGTACTGGGACACGCAAGGGCTGAAAGATTACGACGGATACGGCTGGTACCGCGTCCGCTTTACGATGCCGGAGAGATTCAAAGATCAGGATCTTGTGCTGCTGGTCGGAAAGGTCGACGATGTCGATGAAACGTATTTGAACGGCGAGCGGGTTGGCCGCACGGGGACCAGACATGTTCAAGGATGGGAGTACAAAAAATTCCGCGCCTATACCGTGCCGTCGGACCTCATCAAATTCGGCGGCGAAAATGTTCTGGCGGTCCGGGTGTTCGACCATTTCCTCCACGGCGGAATTTACGATGGGCCGGTCGGCTTTACGACGCGAGAGCATTACCGCCGGTGGGAGCGGAAACACACCGATAACGAGAACAACAATAATGATTGGAACGACAACTGGCATTGGAATATCTTCGACATCTTTCGATAACGGCCCGAATTTGCCAAAGAGCGGCAAATTCCTTCAATCATAAATTTACGAACGCAGTTCAACCCGTGAGGTAGATATGAGATACTGTCTTGTTATATTTGCAGTTTCATTGTGCGTCGCAAACACCTCCTTTACGCAAACCGGCTACAATGAGCCTCAGAAGCTGACACTTCGTGTGACATCGAGCAGCGAGAACTCAGTAGCTTTTGTCGCGTCGATATTTTTCAAGACAGACAAAGTAAGGCTTGACAATACGATACAACAAACTCCATACGAGATTACCGTTGAGTCGAATTATGTCAATGCAACAATTGTCAAGATGTCGGGAGGTGGAGATCTGGTCGTTGATTTAATAAGATCAAAGAAGGTCGGCGGTCAGCCGGATCTCAAGGCGAGCAGTTCTAGTGTTGTTGTGGTGGGGACGGTGATGAGGGGAGATGAAAGCTTATACTATCAGTCCACCTTTTAACTGAGGACCACTGCATAACCAGTCGCGGATCATGACGGTCGCGTTTTCCGCAGAAAGGCGGCTGCGGGCGGCCGCTCGATGAAGCTGCGACTCGCAGAGGTGCAGCAGCGTCGCTTCGGTTTGTTGTTTTCCTTCTTTGCGTGCGGCTCGTCGATCCTTGACGGCTGCACGTTGAGTTTTATCCCGTGACAATTCGTGACAACTCTTTACGCATCCGAGACATCTTTTACTGTGCGGCATCGTTCATAGAGTTGAAAAAAGAAATCGATCCACAACGAACACCACATCTTACAACGGAGGAAGTCATGAAAAAGCACACAATGATAGCAGCAGCGATATTGACGGCGGCAGCCTACACAGGAGCTATGGCACAAGCTCTTTCCACATCGGAACACAAAGTCAATAAAGCAATGGTGAATCTGGTCATCGCCTTGCGGTCCGAGAATCAGGGATTGACCGAATCGGCGATCAAGCAGATGGCTCAAATCGGCATCCTCTACCCCGGCTGCACGGTGGGAGAAGCACGGGAAGTGGTCGACAGCCTGATGGTTCATGCCGGGACCCCTTCGGTCCGTTACAAAGCATACCTCGCCTCGAATGTGTTCGACAACCCGGCATGGTTTGCCGGCAGCGTGAACGTGTACTCCGAAAAAGAGTTCTTCGAGTCGGTCGAGACACAGCTTCACCAAAGAATCTACAGCTCGCGGACGGACTAATAAACCCGACCTCCGTGTCCGTCCGGAAGCGGAGCGCCCCGATCTTTTGGGCGCTCCGCTTTTTTGTTTGTGGGGTCTTTTGAAGAGATGTCCGGCGTGAGGGGTGCAGGACACACTCGGCCCTTCGACTCCGCCGCGACGGCTCATCCTTTCCCCACAGGACTCCTTTTCGAGAAAGAGATCGTCGCGGCTTCGCTCAGGGTGAACCCCTTGGTTTCGCGCTGGTCAAGCCAAGAGAGCCATCACTGTTTTTTGTTGCACTCCACTCGAATTGTCTTTACATTTTTCCCCACACGGAAAGGAAACTGTCATGAATGCCCAGCACAAAAAGACACCACTGTTATTGCTCCCCTTTGCCCTCCTCTGGTCCCTCTTCAGTTTCGTGATGAGGCTGACCGGACGCATTATTGCCGCCGTTGCCGGGCTGGCATTCATGGTCATCGGGATTACGCTCTCCGTTACCATGGTTGCAGCCCCGATCGGCATCCCGCTGGCGATCTTCGGCTTTTTGCTCCTCCTTCGGAGCATTTTTTAGCGCCCGCGGCCTCTCTGCGCCCCCAACTATTTTTTCATCCCGCAGTCTAACTTCATAAGCACGATACCCTATGGCGCCAGACGATATCGAACTTATTCAAAAAGCACAGCGCGGCGATTTTTCCTCCTTCGAGCAGCTCGTGTTCCGGTACGACAAAGAGGTGCTGACCATTGCCGCCCGCTTTGTCCGGAACTCCGACGACGCGAAGGACATCTACCAGGAGGTCTTCCTTCGCGTCTACCAGGGGCTGCGCCGGTTCAAAATGCAGAGCGAGTTCGCGACGTGGCTCTACCGGATCACGACGAACGTCTGCCTGACGCACCGGTCGAGAAGGAAAAAGCAGGCGCATGTGTCCCTGGACGACGACCGCGAGGAGAATGAAGGAGAGCCGCACCCGGCGAATATAGCAGTGTCCGGCGATCCGCTCCCGGACCAGCGCGTCATAGACGGTGAAATATCCGGGCACGTGCAGGATGCGATGGATGCTCTTTCGCCGCAGCAAAAAATGGTCTTTACGCTGAAGCATTATCAGGGGTTGAAGTTGAGGGAGATTGCCGTGGTGATGCAGTGCACTGAAGGGACGGTGAAAAAACATCTCTTCACGGCAACCCAGCGGATGAGAGAGAGGCTGAAAGATGTTTTTGAATGAAGGGACAACACGATGCGACATGCACAGTTTAAGGAATGGCTTCACCTGTCGGTGATCGATGAGCTGGACGGCGACGCGAAGGAGCTGCTCCAGGAACACCTGAGCGGATGCGCGGAGTGCAGGGCTGAATTGAAAGAGCTCGGGAAATTTCGATCGGTCATTGCCGGAAATCCGCCGGTGGAAGTGTCGGGCCGGCTCCTCCAGGAAGCGCGCCGGCAATTACACTC
This sequence comes from Bacteroidota bacterium, assembly GCA_035506275.1. Classification (NCBI taxonomy): domain Bacteria; kingdom Pseudomonadati; phylum Bacteroidota; species Bacteroidota bacterium. The sequence continues at coordinate 225,035 of DATJPT010000006.1, read as the reverse complement.
GTCCCTGCTCGAATACCGGCTGAAGAGATCTGTGTGGGATGGGATCGTCGAGGCGGTCAGGGATCTTTTAGTTCGGGAATATAAAACTGCCTTTGGGGGAATCACCATGGCTGCGCTCGGCATTCTCATCGGCTATGCGGTCTTTTCCCGGCCGCAAATGGAAATGAAGGCGATTCCCCTCGAAACGCCGGCCGTCGAACAGGCGGTGCTGTCCGGCAATGCCGCGGAGTCATTCACCCAGGGAAATACCAGAACGTCCGACCTTCACCTGATCGACGCCGGAGGAAAAGACGGCTCTGTCGAATTCACCTTCGATGCCGTGACGCCGGTGCACGTCCGCGGAAACATCAATGACGAAAAGGTGCAGAAAGTCCTCGCCCGCGCGCTCGTGAACGAAGAAAATCCGGGTGTGCGGCTTCAGACGGTCAATGCAATTTCATCGCAAAGCTCCGGGCAAAAGAACCTTGACCCGGAGGTGAAAGCCGCGCTTCTCTCGGCGCTCAAAGGGGATGCGAACCCCGGAGTCCGGCAAGAGGCGCTGCGCGTGCTGCTAAGGCAACCGCTCGACGACGACATCAAACAGGCATTGGTCTATACTCTAACGCACGACAAGAACTCCGGGATGCGCATCGCGGCGATCAACGGCCTCGCGGCGGCAAGCGTGGACGGGCATCGCTTTGATCCGGACATTCTCGGCATCATCAAGAAGAAAATGGCATCAGACAACAATAACTACGTTCGCCGTCAAGCGCGAACCGTCATGGAGGAGGTTGAACACCGATGAAAACACTATTCACCATAGCGCTGAGCGCGCTCATTCTCGCCTCGGCGAATTCATACGCCGCGGTCCGCGGCGGCGAAGAAAGTAAGGAAGCAAAGACGTTCACCGTCACAAAAGGGGGGCAGCTCGAGGTCAACATCAGCGGCGGCGACATCCAGCTGAACACCTGGGACAAGGATGAGGTCAACGTTGTCGTCGACGGCATCGACGAAGAGGACATGGATTATGTGAAGATGACGCAGTCCGGGAACACCGTGCGCATTGATTACCGCCCGCGGTGGAATTGGTCCGGCGACGTGCTGTTCAAGATCAGCCTCCCCGCCCAGTTCGACGCCGACGTCCGCACGTCGGGAGGGAATATCGATGTCCGCGGATCGATGAAGGGAAAGTTGACCGGCTCGACGTCCGGCGGGGACATCCGGACGGCCGATATTGAGGGAACGACGGACCTGAAAACCTCCGGCGGCGATATCTGGCTCGGCACCGTCAGCGGCGAGGCCGATGTCAAAACGTCCGGCGGAGAGATCAGGGTCGAGAAAGTGGGAAAATCGCTGAAGGCTTCGACGGCCGGAGGAGATGTTGAAGTAGGCGATGTCGGCGGCGACGCCATTCTCTCTACGTCGGGGGGAGAAGTGAAGGTAGGGAAAGTTTCCGGAAACGCTTCGCTCCGGACGGCCGGCGGCGATATCGACCTGAGCAGCGCCAGCGGCACGGTCGAAGCGAAAACAGCCGGCGGCAATGTCCGGCTCCAGAATATCACCGGTTCGATCGACGCGAAGACCGCCGGCGGCGACGTCGAGGCAGAATTGATTCCAAGCGGAAAAGGTCCAAGCGAACTCCGCTCATCCGGCGGGAACGTGGTCCTCTCGGTTCCTTCGACGGCGAAAGCGACGATCGATGCAACGATCAGGCTTCGCGGCGGATGGATGCGCCATGAAGATGAATACGACATCCATTCCGATTTCAAGGAGGAGTTGAAGACCACCGATAAACATGAACAGGAGATTCATGCCGTCTATCAGTTGAACGGCGGCGGCGATCGGATCACGCTCGAAACAACCAACGGGAATATCGAGATCAGAAGGCTCGGGAAATAAAAGACCGGGGGGTAGTTCACGCGGGATAACCCAGAAGAACGAAGGCCGTCATCAGGACGATGACGGCCTTTTGTTTAAAACCCCTCCTTATAAAGTTTCAATTTGTTTTTCTCCCCATCTTTTTTCCGCGATGCCAAGTCTAACTTTTTGAAACAATTTTCTTCGCACGCCGTTTATTTTCTCAAGGGTACTTCTCTTTCCGCATCGCAAGATGCGGAGCATACGCGGTCAAACCCCAAAAGGCTCCTCATGAAACCACTCCTCTGCCTTTTATTCTGTTGCGTTATCGTGAAAGCGAATTCAGCGGATACAACGACAGTGCATAAAATTCAGGTCCATGCCGTGCGGCTTCAGGAGCCGATCGTCATCGACGGGATCCTTTCGGAATCGGTCTGGCATAACGACTTTGCCTTCACCGATTTCAAACAGAGCGATCCTGACCAGGGAGCTCCCGGAACGCAGCGGACGGAGGTGCGCGTTGCGTACGACGATGCCGCGATCTACATCGGGGCGCGAATGTACGACGCCTCGCCCGATTCTATCATGCCGATCCTCAGCCGCCGGGATCAATACCCGGTTGCCGATTGGGTCGGCGTTTTCATCGACGGTTATCATGACCAGCGGACGGGCAATCTCTTTGCGTTGAGCGCTGGCGGTTCTGTCATCGACGGAGTCATGTACAACGATGACTGGAATGACCTATCCTGGGACGGCGTATGGGAAGGGAAAACGCACATCGATGATCAAGGGTGGACCGCTGAGATCCGCATCCCGTTCTCGCAGCTTCGATTCAAGGATGAGAAAAATCTCATTTGGGGGATCAATTTTCAGCGAGACATAGGCCGCAGGCATGAGACTGATTGCCTGGTTTACACGCCGAGGAGCCAGAGCGGCTATGTATCGCGGTTCGCCGATCTGGTTGGATTAGAGGACATCAACCCGCCCGGACGCGTTGAACTGCTGCCGTATATCACCGGCAAAGGGGATTACACACATTTTCCCACTGGCGATCCGTTCAACGACGGCTCGCGGTACTCGCAAAATGTGGGAGCGGACGTCAAGGTCGGGCTTGGAAACAATTTAACATTGAATGCCACGGTGAACCCCGATTTCGGCCAGGTCGAAGTCGACCCCGCCGTCGTGAACTTGAGCGATGTTGAGACGTACTTTGACGAGAAGAGGCCGTTCTTCCTCGAAGGTGCGACGGTATTTAATTTTGGGCAGGGGGGGTCGAGGAATTATTGGAGCTTCAACTGGCCGTCCCCCACCATTTTTTACAGCCGGAGAATCGGCAGATCTCCGCAAGGAAGCCTCCCCGATAATGCCGACTTCACCGATGTCCCCGAAGGAACACATATCATCGGAGCGGCGAAGATCACGGGCAAGGTCATCGATGGATGGAACATCGGCGGCATCCAGGCGGTCACATCGCGCGAGATGGCCGACGTCGATACCGGGGGACACAATTTCCGCTGGGAAGTCGAGCCCGCTGCATACTACGGCATTTTGCGGGCGCAGAAAGATTTCAACGACGGGCACCAGGGACTCGGGTTCATTTCGACGATCGCGGCAAGGGATTTTTCGCAGACGAGCGTCCGCGACGACGTGAACAGCAACAGCGAAGTATTCGGTGTTGATGGGTGGACTTTTCTGGATGCTGACAAAGTATGGGTCGTGAGCGGATGGACCGGCGTGTCCCGTGTTGCCGGCGACCGGGAGCGCATGATCACTCTCCAGAGCAATTCACAGCATTACTTCCAGCGCCCCGACGCTCCGTACCTCGGGGTCGACAGCTCGCTCAATTCGATGAACGGATACGGACTCCGGTTATCGCTGAACAAGAACAAAGGGAATTTCTTTTCCAATTCGGCGATCGGCATCCTCAGCCCGAGTTTCGACGTCGACGATCTTGGATTCCAGTCCCGTTCCGATATCATCAACATGCACGCCGGCGGAGGATATTCATGGAGCGATCCGGGCAAAGTGTTCCGGTATGCGGAGATCGGCGGAGCGGTGTTTCAAAATTTCGATTACGGCGGGGCCGTCACATGGCGCGGAGCGTTCGAGTACGGCAATCTCCAGTTCCTTAATTATTACAGTTTTAACTGGAACCTCGCCTACAATCCGCAGACGTTCAACAATTTCAGGACTCGAGGCGGTCCCTTGACGCTCAATCCCCCCGGATACCAGGTTTCCGTCGATGCCAGTTCGGACAGCAGAAAGACCTTTCAGGCGGAGGTCAGCGCGTATACCTACCAATCCGGATGGCAGAGAGACGTGCAGGAATATGCGAGCCTAACGTGGAGGCCGGCGGCCAACATCTCGGTCAGCGTCGCTCCGACGCTCGACCGCGATCTTGAAGCGGCGCAGTGGGTGACGTCGGTGACCGACCCGACGGCAGCGGCGACGTACGGCGGGCGGTATGTCTTTGCGAACCTCGACCAGAAGACATTGTCGGCAAACATCAGGGTCGATTGGACGTTCACGCCGACGCTGAGCCTGCAGCTCTTCCTGCAGCCTCTCATTTCGTCGGGCAATTACACAAACTTCAAGGAACTGGCCCGTCCGCGTTCGTTTGATTTCGCGGTGTACGGAACCGGCTCATCGACACTCGCGGAAACCAAAGCCGCGGACGGGTCAGTTTCTTACACCGTTGACCCGGACGGCCCGGGCCCGGCCGCGCCGATCAGCTTTGCCAACCCCGACTTCAATACAAAATCCCTCCGGGGGAACGCGGTCCTGCGGTGGGAATTTGTCCCCGGTTCGGTCGTCTATTTTGTCTGGACGCAAAGCCGGTTCAACCAGACGAACTACGACGGAGATTTCCAGTTTGGAAATTCCGTCAACCGGCTTTTCGACACGGTGGCCGATAATATTTTTCTTGTGAAATTCTCTTACTGGTTCAGCGTGTGATGCGCTGCGAGGGGACGGTTTCTGATGATGAAGCCATTCCCCTCGCAGCTCCCGGAGGTGCTGAAATAGAGAATGCGTTCGTAGGTCAGACATTCTTGTCTGACTGCTCGCCGGTCAGGCAAAAATTCTTGTGCGACGAACACAAGATCCCCCCTCGTTGCTTCCGTTTCCAATTCTTTCTAACTTTCCTGCACTTCTTTCCAACGATAGGTCAACGGTATGATCGAGCGCGACTACATCATGAGGATGATCCAAATGCTCGTGCAGGCGCTGATCGATATAGTTTTCTACAGGGGGAAAAAAGATTTTCCGCGCGCACTTCAGGAGATCCGGACCGCGTCAAAAACACTCCTCAGCATCGACCTTGACATTTTCCGGAATCTTTCCGATGGACAGATCATCGAAATGCTGACAATGGTCAGGGAATTCGGCGGTCTGAAATGTTATCTGGCAGGAAGGCTTTTAAAGGAAGAGGCAGAGATCCTTGACCTCCAGGGGAAAAAAGAGGAGAGCAATGAAGCCGGAATAAAATCGTTGAGCCTTCTCACCGAATCGGTTATGATCGACGGAGTTCCTCTCGACGCAGACCATCAAGCAGCCGTAAACAGTGTGACGGAGCGGTTGAAATTTATCGACCTGCCTGTTCATATCAACAGGAAACTTTTTCATTACTACGAACTCGTGCATGAATACGGCAAGGCGGAGGATGCACTGTTCACTATTATAGAGAAGGAACCTGAATTCATCGAAGAAGGGCTCTCCTTTTACCAAAGACTGTCAAACAAAGCAGATGCCGACCTGTCCGCAGGAAATCTTCCGCGTGAAGAAGTCGAACGGGGAATGACTGAATTGCGTGACCGGAAAAAGCTCGTCTGACCGCCGCCGGTCGCTCCAGGTAGTGTTACAGTTTGCCTCTCGCTCCCAAACTCAGTTTGCGAGCGGCTTCGGTAACGTATTTTTCGGGAAGATATTCACTCCGTTCCCAATCGGAGATCGGGAACGAGAGTACCCTTACCCAAACGCTTCAAATGTGGAACTGCAACAGCACTTCGCTCCACGTGAACTTGACAACCTCCGCCGTTTTCGTTTATATTGATTTGCCTTGATTACGATCTTCGACAGCAAATAAATCAATTGAAGGATGCAGCTATGCGGAAAATAGATGCTTTGCCCCTCTTCCTTTTCGTTCTGGTTTTTTCCTCGGTCCTCTTCGGGCAGGAAAAATCCCCGCAGACCGATACCTCGGTGCCGCCGGGGGAGGAAAATGCCCGTGCGGCACTGGACAAGTCGCCAAGGCACGGCGAATGGATCGACATTTATTATGATGGAAAGACCTCCATTCGGACGTGGGTTTCTTACCCCGAGCGGAAAGACAACGCCCCCGTCGTGCTGATCATTCATGAGATCTTCGGGCTTACCGATTGGATCCGCGCTGTTGCCGACCAGTTTGCAAAAGAAGGTTACATTGCGGTCGCCCCCGACCTCATTTCGGGGTTCGGACCGAACGGCAAAGGAAGCGCTTCGGTCTCGAGCCGCGATTCGGTGGTGATGCTGATCCGTGATCTTTCGACCGAGGAGGCGTTTAAGCGGTTGGATTACGTGCGCGCGTTTGCTGTACGGCTCCCTTCTGCAAAACGTGAATGTTCCACCGTCGGGTTCTGCTGGGGGGGCGGGCAAAGCTTTGCCTACGCCTGCAACAGGCCGGATCTGAAAGCTGCGATCGTCTTTTACGGAACTTCCCCCGATTCGGCGCAGCTGAGGAACCTTAAGGTCCCCGTCCTCGGCTTGTACGGCGGAGATGACGCCAGAGTCGGAGCAACCGTCGGCCCCGCCGCCGCAGAGCTGAAGCAGCTGGGGAGAACATTCGAGCACGAAATGTATGACGGGGCGGGACACGGGTTCTTGAGAGCCCAGGGAGAACGCGACGGCGCGAACCTTCGCGCTGCGGAAAAAGCATGGCCGCGGGTGATCGAATTCCTGAAAAAATATTTCCAATGATCGACGGCTTCAGCTGATCGACGGCTTCAGCCGTGGGTTTGCGAACTGGATTTCGGGAAACCGGTTCAATCCATGAAAGAAGAACGTTTGACGGCCCGGATGAATCCGCGGAATCAAATTGCTGAGTTCCACTTGATGCTGAAGCATACTTTCGATATTTTGTATCCGCATCGCCGCGGTATTTTGAAGAACATCTGACAGGAGTTGACCAAGGATGGGAAACGGACTCAATAAGTACAGTTCTCAGTTGACGCAGAAGCGTTCGCAGGCCGGTTCGCAAGCCATGTTGTACGGCATCGGTTTGACGGACGATGACATGAAAAAAGCGCAGGTCGGCATCGCGAGCATGGGCTGGGAAGGGAATAACTGCAACATGCATTTGAACGACCTCGCTAAAATTGTGAAGCAGGGAGTGCAGGAGGCCGGCCTCGTCGGGCTGATCTTTCATACCATCGGCGTCAGCGACGGCATGGCCATGGGGACGGAAGGAATGAAGTCATCGCTCCCGTCCCGCGAGATCATTGCCGATTCCATCGAAGCGGTGATGCGCGCGCAATGGTACGACGCCAATATTTCTCTCCCGGGATGCGACAAGAATCTCCCCGGCTCCGTGATCGCGATGGGGCGGCTGAACCGTCCGAGCATCATGATCTACGGCGGAACGATCCGCGCAGGACATCACAACGGCAAAACGCTCGACATCGTCTCCGCGTTCGAATGCTACGGACAATTCATCGCGGGGAAGGCGAGCGAAAAGGAATTGAACGACGTGCTGCATCATGCGTGTCCCGGCCAGGGGGCGTGCGGCGGAATGTATACCGCGAACACGATGGCCTCTGCCATTGAGTCGCTGGGAATGACACTCCCCTACAGCTCTTCGACTCCCGCCTCGAGCGAAGAGAAAATTCTTGAGTGCCGAAAAGCCGGCAAAGCGATCCTGAATTTGCTGGAACACGACATCAAGCCGCGGGATATCATCACGAGAAAGGCGTTTCTCAACGCGATCACCGTCGTCATAGCGCTCGGGGGCTCGACGAACGCCGTGATGCATCTCATCGCGATAGCAAAATCCGTCGGAGTGAAATTGACGATCGATGATTTTCAGACGATCAGCGACCGTACGCCGTATCTCGCGGACCTGAAGCCGAGCGGCAAATACGTGATGGAAGATGTCCATACGATCGGCGGGGTCCCTGCGCTTCAAAAAATGCTGCTGAAAGAGAAGCTTCTCGACGGGAATTGCCTTACGGTGACCGGCAAAACGCTGGCAGAAAATTTGGAAGATCTCCCCGGCCTGAAGGATGGACAAAAAGTTATTTTTCCTCTTTCCAATCCGATCAAGAAAACGGGACACATTCAGATTCTCTACGGCAACCTTGCGAAAGAGGGAGCGGTCGCTAAAATTACCGGCAAGGAGGGGTTGCGGTTTTCCGGTCCTGCCAGAGTGTTCAATTCGGAAGAGGAGACCCTTGCCGCGCTGGAAAAAAACAAGATCAAGCCGGGGGACGTTGTAGTCATCCGGTATGAAGGGCCGAAAGGGGGGCCGGGGATGAGAGAGATGCTGACCGTAACCTCGGCGATCATGGGGGCCGGGCTCGGCAAAAGCGTTGCGCTGATCACCGACGGACGTTTCTCCGGCGGCACCCACGGCTTCGTGGTCGGACACATTACCCCGGAGGCACAGGTCGGCGGAGTTCTCGCGATCGTCAAGAACGGGGACGGCATCACGATCGACGGAGAGAAGAACACGATCACGGTCGACCTGCCGAAGAAGACGATCGCACAGCGACTTAAGAAATGGAAAGCCCCTCCGCTGCGTGCAAAGAGCGGCATGCTCTACAAATACAGCAAATTGGTTTCGTCTGCATCGGAAGGCTGCGTTACGGATGCTTTCAATTAAACGTTCGATTCATCGAGCCGCAAAGACGCGACGACACGAAACGGCCATGATGGTTTGTGCCTCCCCGCCTTTGTGGTACACTCAGTTGTTTTAGAGACTGTTATGACACTCCATCAACTTCTTCACGATCAATCAACCGAAATCCTATCGGACGCCGAGGCCGCGATCGCGCGGGCTCACCTCTCCCATTATGAAAAATCCGGTGCAGCGCACATCCACCAGAGGTTGAAAGCACTGCACACGCTCACGGCTCGCGCCGTGAAAGAGAGAAATTTAGGCCCCATGATCGCTCACGCCGAAACGATAGCCCGCGAACGCTTCGAAGCAGGGTTCGACCTCTCGGAGGTTCAAACGGCGTTCAACGTCCTTGAAGAGACGATCTGGGTGCGCATCTTGAAGAACCTTCCCCCCGGCGACCTTGGCGAGGGGCTCGGCCTCATCAGCACCGTCCTCGGCGCGGGCAAGGATGCGCTCGCACGGACGTATGTCTCGCTCGCAAGCAAGACGAAAACCCCTTCCCTCAATCTGCAGTCGTTGTTCTCCGGGACGCAGGGGTAACGGCGATCCGGACGATCGCGCTTTTGAGATTTATCTTCAAGGGCCTCTCCTTCGTGGTTTTTCGATGAACGAAAGGCAGATTTTTAGACATGTCATGTTGTTGATTTTCTCGGCCGCTTTTGTTACTTTCGACAATCAAATTAAAGGAGTTAGTGAATGAAAACCGTTCTCATCGTGGACGATGAACCCGCGTTTCGCAAAGCACTGGCCGCTTCGCTGAAGGTAAGGGGATACAATACCCTCGAAGCAGAAGACGGTATGGTGGGACTCGACTTTGCGGCGAAATACCGTCCGGACGTCATCCTCAGCGACGTCAACATGGATAACATGAACGGTTTCATGATGGTTGAAAGTTTGATGCAGGAACCGATGACGGCCCGCATCCCGGTCATTATGATGACCGCACAGGCCCAGGGCGCCGGCGCATGGCAGTCCGAAGCCAATATCACCTATCTCGACAAAGGATTTTCGACCCAGCAGCTGGTCGCGGCGATCGAAGCAGTGCTGAAGAAATGATCGCGCGATAACACCCCGTTCGAAAACGCTGTTCTCCATTCACCCGGTCGATCACAGTCTCGCAGAGAACCCTACTCACCAATCGAGGATTTCATCCGATGAAAAAAATATTGTTCGTGTTCTTGTCCGTCGCCCTGCTCGCCTCGGCCTTCGGCCAGAAGAAACCGTTCGCGATCGAGGACTTGTATAAATTGAAAGGGGTCGCCGACCCTCAGACCTCTCCGGACGGAAAAAGCATCGCCTTCAGCGTGACCGAATACAATCTACCCGAAGGAAAAGGAAAGACGAATATCTATCTCATGGAGGCGGGCGGCGAAAATCAGCGGAAGCTGACCGATAACGCCGTGTCGAGTTTTCACCCGCGCTGGTCCCCAGACGGAAAATCGATTCTTTTTCTTTCAGCCCGGCACGAAGGAATGCAAGCGTGGCTGCTTCCCCTGGAGGGAGGAGAAGCGATGCAGCTGACGCATTTTGCTCCGGGAGTTGGCGACGCGGAGTGGACCTCCGACGGCAGGCACATCATCTTTACGAGCGATGTTTTTCCGGAATGCGGCGCCGACGGCGACTGCAACAAGAAGATCGACGAGAGCATGAGCGACGGCCCGATCCAGGCGCACATGGCCGACCATCTGCTGTACCGCCATTGGACGACGTGGAAGGACGGGAGACGTTCGCACGTTTTTGCGTATGATCTCGACGCTAAAAAATACGTCGACCTTTCTCCGGGAGACTACGACGCGCCGGCCTTCTCGCTTGGTGGAGGCGGTGTCGCGGTTTCCCCCGACGGAAAAGAGGTCTGTTTCGCGTCGAACCATGACCCGAATGAAGAGGAGACGACAAACTCCGATTTGTTCATCGTTCCGACTACCGGGGGCGAACCGAAAAACATCACCGCTGAGAACAAGTCGTTCGACGGTGACCCGAGTTATTCACCGGACGGAAAATACATCGCCTACCGGATGCAGAAGATCCCGGGGTACGAATCGGACCTTTTCCGCATCGCGCTCTACGACAGGAAGACCGGCGAGAGAACGGTGCTGACCGAAAAGTTCGACAACTGGGTCAATTCGATAACATGGGCGCCCGATTCGAAGAGCATCTATTTTACTGCCGATGTGCAAGGGCACACTCCGCTCTATAAAGTCGAGCTGGGCTCGAAGGAAATATCCCAGGTCCTCGACGTTAAATCCATCGACGCCATCGACGTTGCCCCCGACGGAAAAACGCTCGCCGTGGTACGTCGCGCCGTCGGCGAGCCGGTCGACATGTGGCGTGCGACGACGCAGGGGAAAAATCTTCATCGGATCACGTTCTTCAATAAAACGATCGAAGATTCGGTCGATATTCGTCCGGCCGAAGAAATGTGGATCGCATCGCCGACGGGAAAAAAGATCCATACGTTCATCGTGAAGCCGCATAATTTTGACCCGGCGAAAAAATATCCGCTCATCCTCAACGTGCATGGCGGGCCGCAGTCGCAGTGGGCCGACGCTTTCCGCGGGGATTGGCAGGTGTATCCCGGATGTGGTTACATCGTCGCTTTTCCCAATCCGCATGGCTCGACCGGCTACGGACAGGAATTCACCGCCGAGATCTCCAAGGACTGGGGCGGAGCTGTGTACCAGGATGTCATGGCGGTAGCCGACTCGCTGGAAAAAGTTTCGTACGTGGATAAAGACCGCATGGGAGCGATGGGATGGTCGTACGGAGGGTATTTTATGATGTGGCTTGAAGGTCATACGACGCGCTTTAAGGCGATCGCCTGCATGATGGGGGTTTACGACCTGCCGGCGATGCATGGCTCGACGGAAGAGCTCTGGTTCCCTCAATGGGACCTTGGTGGTACACCGTGGAATTCGGACCTGTACACGAAGTGGTCCCCGAACCAGTTCGTCAAAAATTTTAAGACCCCCTGTCTCGTCATCACGGGCGAGAAGGATTACCGGGTTCCGTACACTCAAAGTCTTGAGTTTTTCACCGACCTCCAGAAAATGGATGTGCCCTCACGGCTGATCGTTTTCCCCAACGACGGCCACTGGCCGAACGGTGTGAAGTCGATGCCGCTCTATTATAACGCGCACCTTGATTGGTTCCATAAATATCTCGGCGGAGACCCCGCACCGTACGATATGGTAAAAATGGTTCGCAACCAGGCGTTCGATACAAAGTGAGGAGAGAATGAAAGAGACCCTCGAAGAATTCGGATCGGTCATACAGCAGTTTTCGGCGAAGCTCATGAAAATTTCCGAAACGGAGAGCGCTCAGCGTCGCGGGGCGGAAAAATGGTCGACGAAGGAGATCCTGGGACATCTCATCGATTCCGCCTCCAATAATCACCAGCGGTTTGTGAGGGGACAGCAGACGGCTGAACTGAGGACTCCGGGATATGAGCAGCAATTCTGGGTCTCGTCCCAGCGGTATCAATCGGAGCCGTGGGAGAATCTTGTCCAATTGTGGAAGAGCTACAACCTGCATCTTCTTCACGTCGTCTCAGCTGTTCCTGCGAGCGCGCTGAGCCATCAGTGCATCATCGGCGAGGACAAGCCTGAGACGCTGGAATTTGTCATCAAGGATTACGTGAGGCATCTGAAGCACCACCTCGAACAGGTTTTCCAATGAGGAAAAAGATCGAGCAGGCTCAGGAGCGTTCCGAGTGGACGAAGACCGAATTGAAGATCCTTTCGGCTCTGACGTCTCCCGTCAAGATCCAAGGCATTCTCGACACGCTCGAGTACAGCTCCGAATCGCGGTACCGCTCGCCGCGAACAGTGCTCAGGGACCGGAAGGCGCATTGTTACGACGGAGCGGTTTTTGCGGCGATGGCATTGCGGAGGCTCGGCTTCCCGCCGCTCCTTGTCGACATGGACGCGGTCCGCGATGACGACCATGTGATCGCTCTTTTTAAGAAGAACGGGCGCTTCGGCGCGATCGCGAAATCGAATTTTACCGGACTCCGGTACCGCGAGCCGGTCTATGCGTCGCTGCGGGAACTTGTGATGTCGTACTTCGAATCGTTCTACAATGTCGCGTACGAAAAAACGCTTCGCCAGTATACGCGCCCGCTGGATCTGTCCGCCTATGACGACTTACATTGGCCGACTTCGGACGCAGCTCTTGACGTCATCGGAGATAAGTTAGGCGCTATTCGCATTTACAAAATTATCACTCCCGCGATGGCCAGGTCGTTTGCGCCGGTCGACAAACGAACCTACGACGCGGGAATGCTGGGAGTGAACAGAGCGGGGCTGTACAGACCGTGAAGAACGATTAAGAATTATGAATTAGGAATTAAGAATTGGGACGCTTCTTTTTCGATCTATGGAGTTAGAAGAACATCGCGGTCAGTTTACGGTGTCGTGCGATCCAGACAAGCTGGATATTGCGGCGGTCCATGACTTTCTCACGCATTCCTACTGGTCCGAAGGGATTCCGCGGGATCTTGTAGAACGGGCCGTCGAGCATTCGCTCTGTTTCGGCCTGTTCGACGGTGCAACGCAGATCGGTTTTGCGCGGGTCATTTCAGACCGGGCAACCTATGCGTATCTGTGCGATGTCTATGTGCTCGAGCAATACCGCGGAAAGGGGTTGGGGACCTGGCTCATGTCGTGCGTGATAAAACATCCTGACCTGCAGGGACTTCGCCGTTTCGCGCTGCTGACCCGTGATGCTCACGGGCTGTATCAGAAGTTCGGGTTCGCTCCGGCAAAGAACCCTTCGCGGCACCTGGATCGGTACATGGAAATACATGTCGACGATATCTATAAAAAACTTTTGAAGGAGGCATAACATGGTGAGTGCAATCGTGCTGTTGACTGTCGCACGGGACAAGATCACTCCCGTAGCCGAGCAGCTCGCCGACATCGACGGCATCACGGAGGTTCATTCCGTTGCTGGCCGTTACGACCTGGCTGTGATCATCCGGGTGAAAGACAACGACCGTCTTGCCGAGCTGGTGACCGAGCACATCAGGAAGATCGCCGGGATAGAAAAATCCGAAACCCTCATCGCCTTCCGCGTTTACTCGAAACACGACCTCGAGGGAATGTTCTCGATCGGGATGGAAAAGTAGCCCCGCTGATTTTTTCATCTCCCTGTTCCTCCAATCGGGTTCCGGTTGGTGGTGAGCTTTTTCTCTCCTGATGCCCGGGAAATCCTTTGGATCAAAGGTTCGTTGAGCCAGACGGCGACATCCTGCTTGACTCTTAAGATTATCCTCGGTACTATTGCACCAGCTTTCCCACCACCGCATTGCGGGGCACCATGAAGAAGTTCACCTTCCGCATCTGGTTGTATTTTGCGATAGATTGTTCGATCCTTGCCGTTTCCCTTCTCCATATCCCTTCTCTCCTCCAGCGGGCGACAACCCCTTTTGGCGTGGTTGACGGGGGCGACCGGCTTACCGTCGGGCAAATTTCCGATGCGGCACTCAGCGGTGCATTGTGCGAAGGGGACAAGCTGGTTCGTTTTCGGGACCATTTTGTGCGGACGCCGGAAGAAATGGAATTTCTTGGGGATCTCGCGTCGATCGGAGAAAAAGCTCCCGTTGAGTATCAGCGCAGAGGCGAGACCGGAAGTTGTTTTGTCACGCTCGTACCGTACTACCCTAGTCTGCGATTCATCGTCATATCGCTCTTTGCGGGGATAGCCATTTGGGGGATCGGCATTTATATTTTATGGAACGGCTGGCATGAGCTTGTGGGGAGGGTCCTCCATTGGGTGATGGTCTTCTTCGCTGCCGACGTTATGCTGACATGGGGGGCGGTCCTCCCGAATACGGTTGAGACCGTCTACCGACCGGTCATCTTCCTATTCTCGTACGAGGTCGGGGTTCCAGTCTTTTTCTTTTTTACGGCCCTGTATCCGCGGCGGAAACACACCTCGGTCCTCCTGATTGCGGCGGCGACGTTCGTCCCGGCGGCGCTCCTCTGCACGGCGTCATCGTACTTCTATCTGAAGGCTCTGAGCCTTAGCTCGATCGAACATTTTGATTCGTTTCAGTCGGTCTACAATATTTTCCACGTGGCGATGATACTGTACATCGGCGGCGGGATTGTCAATATCGTCCACGCCTACACCACGTCCGAAACGTCCGAAGATCGATTGCGTCTGAAGTGGATCTTATGGGGACTGATCGTCGCTGCCGTACCGTTCCTAGCCCTTTACATCCTGCCTCAGATATTTTTTTCCCGGTACCTCATTGACGAAGAATTCACGACGATCTTCTTTCTCGTAGTTCCGTTTACCTTTGCCGTGTCGTTCATGAAGTACCGGTCGTTCGACATCGACGTTGTGATCAACCGCAGCGTCGTCTACTCGGTGCTGACGGTCTTCGTTGCCGCCTCTTATGTCCTGACCGTTCTGATCCTCGTTTCGCTGATCGGCGGCAAGGAGGTGTTTGAACATTACTTGTTCGTGGTCGGAGTTTCGCTGCTTGTGGCATGGCTCATGAACCCGCTGCGAAAGAAAGTTCAGCAATTCATCGATGAATCTCTCTTCGCTGCCCGCACTAATTTTCGTGCCGCGGTCATGGAAATGAGCGAAGGACTCCATGCCGTGATCAGTACCGAAGAATTGTTCAGGAAGCTCGCCTCGTCGGTGTGGAAGATCATTCCGGCAGAATCCGTCGCCGTCTACGGGATGGACAATGGCCAGCTTCTGCTGAAGGCTCGATCGGGAATGACGGCGCGGGAAATAATGCCTCTGCCGGACGGCTTCTCCGCTTCACTGCGAACGTCGCGCACGATGGCAAAACCCGGCGCACTCTCCTTTTCGGGCGCAGGAATAAACCTGTCCGAGTCGCAGTGTCTGGCCGAAATGGGCTATGCGGTATGCGTGCCGATCAGAACTGAAGGCGGCGAGGTCTACGGGGCCGTCGGGGTGCGTCCCCGCTCGCCGAACGACAAGTTCGATGAGAACGAGATCGGCTTTGTCGCGACACTGTGCGCTCAAACCGCCGACACGCTGGATCGCATGCTGTTGCAGGAGCGGCTGGTTCTGGAGCGTGAGGCGAAAAAGAGGAGTGAGGAACTCAACGCGCTGAAATCCGAGTTCGTCTCTTACGTGTCGCACGAGTTCCGTACGCCGCTCACGTCGATCAACATGCTCGTCGGCCTTCTCCGGCGGCGGGGATTGCGAAGGGCGAAGGCAGCGAGGTACCTCGACGTCATTCATGGCGAGGCCGAGAGGCTCGGGAGGATGGTGACCAATCTTCTCGACTCGGCCCGCATTGAAAATGGCATCAAAGAATATACGTTTTGCGGGATCGACCTATGCGCCGTCGTGAAGAAGAATGTCGATGCCATGAAGTATCAATTCAAAGCAAATAAATTCAGCGTGAGTGTTCACGTGCCGAACAAGAAGCTCACCATCCGCGCCGACGCCGACGCGGTTGGGGAAGCGATCGTCAATTTGCTCACTAACGCTGTCAAATACTCGTCGGGGAAGAGAACGATCCTTGTCGAAGTGAGAAAACAAAAAGGACGTGCGTTATGCAGGATCACAGACCGGGGGGACGGGATCTCCAAAGAGGCGCTGCCAAGAGTGTTTGAAAAATTCTATCGCGACCCGGCGCACAGCGGGCCTGTCCAGGGGATTGGGCTCGGCCTGTCGCTCGTAAAACACATCATGGATGTCCACCGCGGAGAGGTGAGCGTTCAGAGTGAACTGGGAAAAGGATCCGTTTTTACGCTCTCGTTTCCGTTGGATCATTCCTGATCGGTGCGACAAATAACGATCACACGGGGAAATGGTATGAAAACAATCCTGATCATAGAAGATGATACGGCTCTTCAACAGGTCTTGAGCGATGCGTTGACAGAGGAGCGGTTCTCGGTTCTCTCTGCAACGGACGGAGAAAAGGGTTTTCGTATGGCGGAAAGTGAGAGCATATCGCTCATCGTGTTAGACCTGATTTTACCCGGCAAAAACGGGAAAGACATTTGCCGCGATCTTCGGAGTAAAGGGGTCCAAACGCCCATCCTGATGCTCACGAATAAGAAGCGGGAGACGGATAAAGTGCTGGGACTCGAAATCGGCGCCGATGATTACATGACAAAACCGTTCAGCCTCAGAGAATTCATCGCGCGTATCAAAGCCCTGCTGCGCCGCCAATCCGGGATCCAGTCTGCCGTACGGGAGGTCCGATTCGGCGACGTGCACGCTGATTTTGAAAGACAAGAAGCCACGAAAGGGGAGAAGAAGCTGAAACTGAGCGCAAAGGAATTTCAGTTGTTGAAGTTTTTCGTCGAACGTGAGGGAAAGGTCATTTCACGCAGCATGCTGCTCGATGAGGTCTGGGGATACGATGCAATGCCGACGACCCGCACTGTCGATAATTATATTCTCTCCTTACGGAAGAAGATAGAACCATCCCCCTCCAGACCAATCCATCTCCTCACCGTTCATACGGCGGGCTACAAGTTCGTGAAGTAGCCTGAGCATCACCGGTGCATCCTTTCTGCCGTGCCCTTTCAGCGGCGGGAAGGCGTGAGAATGTTCGCACGAACCTCCCATCCGCTATGACATTTCTTTTACAAATCCTTGACAGATTCGAGACAAAAAGGAGCGAAACGGCCATTACATTGATCTCCAGATAATCCTAAGCCATGTGTTGTCGGGGAAATTTGAGGGGCTCGCATCATTCCTCATTCCGGGAGGACCATCATGAAAACACGTGCTTTGATTCTTTCATTGTCGGCTGCATTCATTTTCTTATTCGTCGCCGCCGGGAACAGCCGGATTGGCTCGAAAGCAGACAACAGCAAAAATACCGTTATGACCACGAACGGTAGAACCGTTTCCCGTACGTCAACCCGCGACAGCAGTTTGAGGGCACTCAGGGAGGCGAGCCAAAAATTCGATCGTCAGGTTCAAACCCTGAGGAAAATCCACCGCGGACGTGTTTTAGCGAAGAAAATCCATGAAGCTTCCGTGAGGGCCCGGCAAAAAGCTAAAGCTCGAAAAGCTGCTGCCGTTCAAACAAGCAAGCGCGTGACTATTTTCGGGAGGCCGACAAAATTCTTCACAGCACCGAAGGTTCACAATCCAGCCAAGGCAGGTTCAGGAATGCGCGTGCTGACCTCCAGCCTCTTCCTCAACGGTGTAGCAAATGACACCATCAATGTCGGCGACCCGATAACGCTGACGTTTTGTTTTTCGCCGAACGCCATTTCGGCATCGATGAGCATTTATCTGGATGCCGACGGCGACGGAATGCTCAGCGCCCAGGATGTTCTTATCCAGGAACGTATGCTTCTCATGGATAACGATGACAACGACTATGACCCGTCGCAAGGGAATTATAGAACGACGATTCAGACCGGTGAATTTCCGGCTATCGGAAATTTCATCGTTGTAGTGAATGATTATCAATCCGTCGCGACGGCAACGTTGACCGTCAAACCGGCGACGGGCTCGTCTGTTCTCCTCGGGACAGTGGTTCCAGCAACACCAAATGTTGCGATCATCGCGTATGATGCTGATGAACAAGTTGCGTTCACCGATTCAAGCGGAAAATTCGCCCTCTACTTTTCCGGTCTGGAAAGCACCGGCATAGATTTATTCGCGGATGCCTTCACGGGAAATTTAAGCGAATATCTTCCGCCTCATGATAGGGTAATTAACCTCTGGGGCGATACGACGGTCGTCAATCTTGTCTATACGGTTGCGCCGGCACTTATCGAGGGATACGTAAGGGATCAAACGGGTGCGGCAGTATCGAGGGCGTCAATCGTCGCCGAGATGAATAACACACCGAGTTCCCCCCCCACGATCGCGTATTCAGATTCGAACGGATACTACAAAATCGGCGCGAGCAAAGGGACATGGACTCTCTACGTCGAAGTTCAATGGTCGAACGATTATTTTGGGGAGAATTCATGCACCGTTCCGGTTCAGGCGAGCGGCGCCATCAACAAGGATATTTCGATCATCAAGGCGACCGGCGCGATTTCGGGAAACATCACCCTCGGTCAGTCCGGCATAGGGGGTGTTCCGATCAGTGCCCAAAGCGATACGCTCCCAAATTCGAGCGTTTCTTCTTCGAACGGGAGCTACAGTATTCCAGTCGACACAGCTTCGTCGCAGCTCTACATCGTCACTCCGTCTCTCCCGCCAGGATACCTACTCACGACCACCCCTCCGATTGTCAAGGCCGGAGCCGTCAATGTCAATTTAGTCGTAAAAAAAGTCCTGGGTGGGATTCGCGGCTTTGTCACTGATTCGAAGACGAAGGCCCCTGTTTCGGGCGCATCGATCTCGGTGTATGGATCGTCAGCATACGTTACCGCGGTGTCCAACGACAGCGGGTATTATCAAATGAGCCTCTCCGACGGTTCTTACTCGGTTGATGTTTCTTCAAGCTATTATTACGGGGCATCAGCTTCCGCGTCGATCTTCGGCGGCATTCAGCGAATAGATTTTCCGATGGTCCGTGGCGGGAGTTTTTCTGGAACGATCACCGATAATGGAGGAAGACCGATCCTGGATGCAGACGTGATCGCCTTTGACAGCGCAGGGCTTGAGGTCTCGACAGGGTGGTCCGGGGGATCTGGAAAATTTACTATCGGACCATTGAACACCGGGAAGTATTTTGCCTATACTCAGGCCGAAGGGTACGTTCGTCAGTGGTACCATCAGGCATCTACTCTTGCAACAGCGACCCCCATCCAGACCGTGCAAGGGTATAACACGCCGAACATTGATTTTGCTCTCTCCCTCGGAGGAAGTATTTCAGGAAGTGTTGTCGATAGGCAGGGGAAGGTGATACCGAACGTCCAGGTCGTGGTCTACGACAGTTTGTCCGTCTGGCAATCGTTTGCGTTTTCTGATGACTCGGGCTATTACAAGGCCACCGGGTTGATGACCGGGCACTACTTCGTCTCCGCCGTCGCATCATCATATCTCGATCAGTGGTATAACGGCGCTAGCAGCTTCGCCGATGCCACGCCGGTGAGCGTCACGACCGACCAAAATACCGGTAACATCAATTTCATCCTTGTTCGCGGAGGAGTGATTACCGGAAC
Organism: Bacteroidota bacterium; assembly: GCA_035506275.1. NCBI lineage: Bacteria > Pseudomonadati > Bacteroidota > Bacteroidota bacterium. The sequence goes on along the minus strand of DATJPT010000006.1, from coordinate 205,250 downwards.
GACGCAAAGCCGGAAGAATGAATTGCTTTCAGGCACTGAGGTTTTTGCAACGAACCAGCTCGGTTCGTTCATCGCTTATGCGGTCACCGACGATACCGGGCACTATGAGGTAGGAGGCCTTCCCCCCGCAACGGACATTTATCTCGAGGCGGAAAAAGACGGCTACGCAGACTGGTGGTATAATAACGTCTCGACAAGGGATTCTGCCACGGCGATCGATCTGGGAATAGAGGAGACTCGGAATAACATCGACTTCAAGATGCCGCTCGGGTCAACGGTGATGGGGAAGGTACTAGATTCGTACGGAAGGGCGATTTCGGGGGCATATGTCGGCATCCAGAACGGTTCGTGTTACAAAATGGGCACATCCAACCTGACGGGGAATTACACGGTTCCAGGTCTTTCGCCCGGAATATACCTAGCAAGTGCATATGCGCCTGGTTTCACCACACAATGGTACAACCACAAGAACTCGTGGCAGAGCCCGGACAGCATACATGTTTCTGCGGAGTCCGTGGTGCGAAACATTAACTTCAATCTGAGTGAGGGGGCGGGGATCTCTGGAACGGCCATTGATGATTCAACGATTGCAAGGATAGCAGGAATAAAAATTGTCGCTGCGAGCGTTGATGGCGGTATCCAGGAATTCACGGAAACGGACGACGAAGGCTTTTACTTTCTTGCACTCCCGTCCGGAACCTATGTCCTCCGGGCATCCGACCCTGAACATCGCTACGCCGGGCAATTTTATTCACGTACCGGGGGAGTTCCGCTGCAGCAGTGTTCGGAACAAATAATTGTGAATGACAATGCGCAGAATCCCGCTGCCAATTTTAGCCTCCGTCGGAGATGCCCGTACGCCTCGCTCGTGACATCGAACCTCGGAATGACGATCACAAATACCGGACAGTTCGGGTACAATACGGTCGATACAACCCAGCCGAGCGGACGGTGGCCGAATCTTTCCAGTCCTAATTATTTATTCGAAGGGGATCTTTGGGTGGGGGGCTTGATCGATAATGATACCGTCGTCTCGGGGGGAGCCTACGAAGGTCCTGATTTCACCACATGGACCCCGCTCTCGAATTTTTCCCACTTGACAAGATCTTCAGTCTGCGGTCTCAGGACGTATTTCACGGACATGGACAATGAACGGCTTGACGACATCTCGCATCTTGTCGTCCGTTCGGACAATTATGGGCCGAAAATGTCCGACTTCACGATCCACAAATTCACGATTTATTATGAGCCCGGTTTCGGACCGTATTCTCAGCAGAACATAAACGATGCCTATATCGGATTGGCATTCGATTTCGATGTCTCCCAATACGGCGCACACGATAAGGTCGGGATTGACAAGAACAACTTCCTTATTTACATGTACGATTCGACGGCCCCGGAGGGAGTGACAATGGGGGTGCGCTTGCTTGATCGCAGGCCTGCCCGCATGACATGGTGGGTGAACCCGGATGATCCGATAACAGACGATGGACGGTACACAGCGATGAAGAAGGATACCTGTACATCTGTGTGTGATCTGGCAGGCGACTACCGCGTGCTGACGAGCGCCGGACCGTTTACTCTCAAGCCCGGTGATTCAGTGACTGTTGCAATCGCCGTTGTTGCCGGAAACGGGGCATCGGCAGTGACCGCCGCCGCGATAAGTGCGCAAACGCTGTACGACTCGGAAAACAAATTCAACGACCCTACCGGCGTGCAGTCAACCAGTCAGCTCGTCCCGCAGGAGTTCAAGCTCGAGCAGAATTACCCGAATCCCTTCAATCCGAGCACATCTATCCAGTTCGAGATCCCTGGAAGCGCACACATCACGCTGAAAGTCTATAACGTCCTCGGCCAGGAGGTTGCATCGCTCGTCGATGATACGCGCCCCGCAGGAAAGTATACCGTCCAGTGGAACGCGAGCTCTGTCGCCAGCGGCGTCTATTTCTATACCCTTCGGACCGGCTCGTTTGTCCAGACGCGCAAGATGCTTTTACTGAAATAATGAAAAAGGCAAGGCGCATCAGGAAGGATGCAGCGATTAAACGTGAACTCCAGCATATGTTCCGGAAAACGGAAAAGGGGTGTCTATTAATTGAGCAAGGATTTGCTGGAGACTTAACAAACGTCTGAGATGATTAGAAGCTGTCCCAAAAATGAAATGGGATTGACCCCTTCTTCCTAAGGCATGGCTTTGCCAGAGGAGTCCCCTCAAAGAGTCTCTGTTGTCCGGCGACCTTCAGGGGACTAGCTTCCCAAAGGGATCCCGTTGGGAAGGATGAAGTGACTATTTTTGAGATACCTTCTGGATTTTGTTTTTCATCAATGCAGGAAGCACGAGTCATATTGGGTTGTTCATTCCTTCTTTTGAGCCTGAATGGCAGTATTTTCGGGCAGACGAGATTTGTCGCGAGGGACGCGCTCTCGATTGAACTTGGCGGTAAAGGATTTTTATACTCTTTCTCTTACGAGCACCTCGAGACCGATAATCTCGGTTTCACGGTCGGCTTGTCGTTTGTTCCGCGCGTACTGTCCGCCCCGAGTGATGAAAGGCCTCTCGTCAGCGAGACGGGCGATACCGCCACAGTCACCGTACCGGTTTTCATAAGCTGGTATCCTGTCGGAGTGCGAGACCGGTTCTTCATCGACGCGGGGGTTGACCTGCTCTCATTACTGAAAAATAGGGTAATGACATTTGGAACGCTTGGAGTTCTCGCGTTTGGATATAGTTACCGCCCTCGGGAGGACGGAATGTGCGTGAAGGTAGGTCCGCTATTATTTTTCGGTGCCGGGGGAGGGCGGTCTCTGAAAATCCACGTGCTTCCCTGGTTCGGGATATCGGTCGGTGAAGTGTTCTAAGCGTTTCCATTCGTTTACCGGGAGATACGAAGCATCATTTGCCGGGGCGCGATCTACCCAAAAGCGCGCCCCTTCGCCATGACAATTCTTTTACAATTTCTTGACCCTTGCAAGACAACGGCGAGATATTCGTTGACTACATTGACACCCAGATCGCAGAAGATTCTGCGGATCATCCACAAAGCCAATGGAGGTCATATGAAAACGCATCATGTCTTAACATTCGCCCTCCCGTTCATCGTTGCCGCGCTGCAATCGTCAACGGTCCTTGCACAGTCGACATCGGGGGACGAGGTCACACTCGCCCAGCGGAATCTCGGCGGGCCGAGGCTCGGCATCACGTATGTTCCGGGAACCGGAGAGCTTGAGCGCGAGCTTCGACAGAAACAGATCGGTTCAACGCTCAGCCAGTTCGGCTGGCAGTTCGAGTATCAGGTCATTCCGGACGGCGGGGGGCCCTCGTTCGTTGTCCAGTTCGTGCCTCTTGTTGCCGGCGTCGAATACGGAACCCTCATTCCGAGCGCATCGCTGGCCCTGGGTGTCCGCATGCCGAGCGGCGTCGAATTTGGTCTGGGTCCCAACCTGCTCATCGGCGGGAACAAAGGATTAAATACCTCGCTGGTCGTCGCGGTCGGGAAAAGTTTCAACTACGGCGGAGTGAGCATACCCCTCGACTTCGTCTATGCGACGAGCCCGGATGGCAACAGGATCTCGATTATTTTCGGATATGCGATCAGAAAATAAGCAAGCAAATGATCGGTTATATCCACGACGATCCCTCACGGAGGCGTTATGAAAAAAGAATCAGTGGTAGCCGTCCTTTTTGGACTATGGAGTCTCTTCCGTTCGCAGCCTGTCATCGCGCAGCACGACCGCTTTTTTGAGGGGGGGGCCTATCGAGATCTTTCGACCGTGCGTGATTCGTTCCGAACGGTAGAGCAGGATCCGTGGCGGTTGACTCTTCTTTCCGACGAGGTCATCGCTGCAGGTACGCTTGACTCATTGCACGAGGGGGTCCTCTATGCGACAAAGGCCGGAAGGGCGCTCATCCTTCCGGTCGACTCTATTGCCGTGATCGAGAGACATGTTGAGGGACATTTTTGGACCGGGGCAATATTCGGTCTAATCGGCGGCAGTGCGCTTGGCGGGCTCTTTGCGGAGGCTGCTCATGGCCAGGATCCTGGAATTTCTCCCCCCGCATCGTCAGATGCGGGACACGCGCCCGCGTTGGTCAGCGGATTCGTGATCGGCGGTATGGGGGGTTTTGTGGTAGGGGGGATCATCGGGAGCTCCCCCTCTTCCGGCAACGGAACCTATACGCTGACCGGGAAAAAAATGAGAGAGAAAATTGCGGCGCTTCAAATGATAATCCTCGAAAACAACTAACATCTTTCTCTCGGAGGATACTATGCAACGAATATTGAATCTGTTTTCTCTATGTGCTGTGCTTGTGACGGCACAGATCGTGTATGGTCAAACCGACACGATCACGATCCTTCATGTGAACGATACTCATTCGAACCTCGCGCCGATCGGTCCGCGCGATAATAACCTGAGGGCCTCGCACGGCGGCATCGCCCGGGCGGCGACGGTCATCGGCATGACCAGGCAGACCGACTCAAACGTGCTGTTGCTTCATGCCGGCGATGCATTCATCGGTGATCTGTTCTTCAATCAGTACTTCGGGGTTCCCGAATTTCAACTGATGGCTTCTTTGGGCTTCGATGCGATGACGGCGGGGAACCACGAGTTCGATCTGGGGCCGGGAACGTTATTGCAATCCCTTCAGGCGGCGTTTCCGAGCGGCGGCTTCCCGTTCCTTTCAGCCAATCTTATTCTTCCCGATTCAACCGTTGCCCCTCTCGCAAATTACATTCATCCATACACGATCAAACAAGAAGGTTCTGTAAAAGTTGGAATTTTCGGGATGACAACGCCGACGACGAACTACCTGTCTAGTCCTTCTCCGGCGGTTTTTGACACGAGTCTTGTACCGATAGCTTCAGCGATGGTCGATACATTGCGAGCGCACGGTTGCACGATGATCATATTGCTTTCTCACCTTGGAAATGCGGTTGACAATGTGATCGCTCAGTATACTTCCGGCATCAACGTTATTGTCGGGGGACACGACCATATTCTCTTGAAAGCACCACAATGCGTTGTGAATCACTCTGGAGATACGACATTCATCGTGCAGGTCGGCGCTTTCTATCAGTACATGGGAAAACTTCAGTTCACTGTGAGTGCGAACAAGGTAAAATTGCTTTCGTACAAGGCCATTCCTCTCGACTCGACGATCGCCGAAGATCCAACGGTCGCTGCGACAGTGACGCAGCTGATCGCCGGCATCGAAGCGACGTACGGGCCGGTCTTTTCGCAGAAGATCGGCACTGCGACCGATTTCTTCGCAGAGGTCGCAGATTCTCTTGTCTGTAAGGGGTCGAAGGATACGCCCATCGGTAATCTCGTCACCGATGCATTCCGCGACGCGACCGGAGCGGACATTGCGATCGAGGCGGGGGGTTCGACGGCGCAGCCACTGTACAAGGGGCCGCTCGTAGGAGCCGATGTCTTCCGCGTTGTCGGGTACGGTTTTAATCAGGACAATGGCCTGGGCTTCCGCCTTGCAACATTTAAAATGACGGGCGCAAGCATCTATGCCGGGCTGGAGTTTGGCGTTTCAGCCATTGAACAAGATGATGAATATTTTTTACAAGTTTCTGGAATGAGGTATATTTATGACCCCGGGCTGCCGGACTCTTTAAGAATCCTCTACGTCGGCATAGGAGGTCAACCGCTCGATCTGGCGAAGACATACACCGTCGCATCAAACGAATACACGCTTTTGACATTAAACTTCTTAGATAGCGCTATGGGTCTTCCGATCACATACACCGACCCTCACATTTGTACGGACTCATCGGAGTTTCAGATACTATCTTCCTACATAGCAAAGAGGGGTACTGCATCTCCGATTTTTGCAGGAAGGATTCTCTCTGCCCCGGTAACGAAGGTCTCTCTCAAGAGTTCACTATTGCCGGCAAAATTCTTCCTTTCGCAAAACTATCCAAACCCTTTTAACCCGGCCACGACCTTCAGATTTTCAGTTCCTCAAGCGGGGCATGTGACGATCAAGATCTATGACGTGCTTGGCAAGGAAGTGGCCGAGTTGGTCGACGGTCAACTCAAAGCAGGAGAATATACGGTAACATGGAATGCCGGCAATTTTGCAAGCGGCGTCTATTTCTGCCGCATGGAAGCCGGCACGTTTATTTCAACGAAAAAATTACTATTATTGAAGTAGCGTGAAGACCAGGCGAGGGGATGCACAGCATCCCTTCGCCTCCTCACAGAAATCTTCTGAAAGCCGCACCGTGATTCCGGGGAATCAAAAACTGTTTGCCGCCGTCGCCGCCGCTCTTATTTTTATTCTGCCGCCTGCGTTACGTGCTTCAAACACTCCAGAACGGATAGATGTGGATTCGTCTCTCCAAGTCCCTGACCCTCCGGATAGTGTCGAAGCTCGCCATTCGAAGATAGAGCCTTTGCCGATCGCGTCGTACGACACCGACGTCGGCGTCGGCTATGGAGCGAAATGTTTTTTCCTCGATCAATTGAGTTCGAATGAATCGTTCGATTGCACCGCCTTCAACAGCACGAAAGGGGAGCGGTGGTACCGGTTTGTCTTTTCAATCCCCGATTTCGAGCTTCGTCAGGGAAAAACCTATCCTGCCGCGGTAGACCTTGCCGTAGACTATGACAAGATGATCAAGAACAGCTTTTTCGGGGTCGGAAATCGCTCGGAGTTCAGCAGCAGAGAGTATTATACCCGCGAACCGCTTGACGTCAGCATCACCGTAAGCCATGGGTTCTCGCCGTTGATTGTATTGCAGGAAGGAGTACGAATCAACTCCGTACGGAACTACCATTTTCAGGATTCCAGCGCATTTCGTTATCTCCCTCCGGACAATTCGGGCACGGCATCCCATCAATCCCTTTTCGTCAATTTTCGCTTCGACACGAGGAACAGCTTCATCAATCCGTCCGAGGGAATTGTAACAGAATGCGACATCGAGAAGGGGGTGCACACTTCGTTCAATAACTCTGAATTCACAAAGCTCACGCTTGCCCTGCAATACTACTCCCCTCTTTTTCTTCCTGCGACAGTCTTTGCTGCCCGCTTTCTGGGGGAAGGGGTATTTGGGAATGCGCTCCCGGTCCAGATGCTTTCTTCGATCGGCGGAAATTTGACTGTGCGCGGGTCGCCGCAGGACAGGTACCTCGACAATCTCGGTTCCGTCGTCAACGCCGAAGTGCGCTTTCCGCTCTACCGCCGTCTTGGCGGGGTTGTCGGTTTCGATGCCGGAAAAGTATGGAATGCATTCTCGGATCTCGACCTTGCCCGCTGGGCGGCGAACCCAGTGACGGGCCTCCGTCTGTATATGGACACTTTCGTCGTTCGGCTTGATATCGGCTACGGCCGGGAAGCTACCGGGGTTTATTTTAATTTTGGTCAGCTGTTTTGAATTGCAGCAGTAGCCTTTCGGAAGTGTTACAGTTTGAGAATTTCCCCCCTCGCTCCCAAACTCAATTTGGGAGCGGTTTTGATGACATGCCTTTTGGCCGAATCCATTGGGAACGAGCGAACCCTTGACCTAAAAGCCACGGATGTAAGACCGTAACACCGCCCTGTCTTTTCTCCGGTTGAATGTCTACTCCTCGTTCATTATCTTCCTTCATTGATTTCAAACAGTATTTCGTGTTGCCAATTATCTTTTTCCGTCGAATGGAGTTCGCTGCGGACCCTGTTGACAGTCCGCAAGAGAATATCTTTTCAATCACCGGAGGTCGGCATGCTTAAACGTGCTTTTGCTGTGTTGATAGGACTCATGATATTTTTCGTTCATGCTTTTTCGCAGAAGTATGAGATCTACGAAAGGACCCTGTCGAACGGGCTGAACGTGATCGTCGTCCAGAACCCGGCGGTTCCGCTCGTGACGGTCGAACTCGACGTGAAGAACGGAGGATACACCCAGCCGCCGGAGTACGAAGGATTGGCGCATCTCTACGAGCACATGTTCTTCAAAGCCAACGAGGCCATTCCCAACCAGGAACGCTATATGGAGCGCATCCGCGAGCTGGGCGCCTCGTGGAACGGCACCACGAGCGACGAGCGGGTGAATTATTTTATCACCCTCGGCAGGGACAGCCTCGAGCCGGGGATGCAGTTCATGTATGACGCGATCACCGCTCCTCTCTTTAAGGAGGAGGAACTGGTGAAGGAACGGCCGGTGGTGCTCGGCGAATACGACCGCAACGAGGCCAATCCGTCGTTTCTGCTGTTTCGCGCCATTCAACAAAAAGTGTGGTGGAAGTATTACAGCTACAAGGACGTTCTCGGGGACAGGAACGTCATCATCACGGCAACGCCTGAGAAGATGCACACGATCCAGCATCTTTTCTACATCCCTAACAACTCCGCGCTGATCCTCGCCGGGGATATTACGGCGAACGAGGGATTCGATCTCGCCGAAAAATATTTCGGCAAATGGAAGAAGGGGACGGACCCGTTCACAACGATCAAGATCCCGGAACATCCGCCGATACAACGAACCGAAACCATTGTTGTCGAGCATCCGGTGAGCGCTGCGAGCGTGTCGATCGAATGGCAGGGGCCGAGCGTCTCCAAGGATCCTAAAGCCACGTACGCGGCGGACGTCTTTTCATACATCCTCAGCCAGCAAACATCCACATTCTATAAAGACCTGGTTGAAAGCGGTCTGGCCTACGGTGTCAACTTCAGCTACAATACGCTGAACCATGTCGGCCCGATCACGTTGTCCTCGCGGATGTCGCCGGACAAATATGAAGCGTGCAAGAAAGCGATCTTCGCGGAATTGAGCAAGATGATGTCCGACGATTATTTTACCGATGAGCAGCTTGAGAATGCGAAGACAATTCTCGCGATTGACGAACAGTACGGCCGTGAACAGGCGTCGCAGTATGCTCACACCGTCGGCTATTGGTGGGCTGTCGCCGGGCTGGACTATTACCTCGATTACGTCGACAATGTCAACAAGGTGACGCGGGACGACATCAAACGGTATCTGGCGACGTACGTGATCGATAAACCGTACGTGATGGGCGTTCTCGTCTCTTCCGAGATGCGCAAACAGCTTGGTTTGTAATCAGAGCATCCTATCCTAAAGGAGATGTGCCATGAAATTCCGATGGAGTCTATTCATCGCGTTCCTCACCTGTGCGACGGTCCCGGTATTTGCGGCCGCACCCGAATCGTTCGTCCTCAACGGCCTTAAAGTCATCGTCAAGCAGAACACGACCACCGACATCATCTCGGCCGTGATGTGTTACCGCGGCGGGGCGGCGGTGTTGACGAGCCGCGAAGCAGGCATCGAAAAGTTCGCCCTTGCCGTCGCCGTGAAGGCGAGCGAACAGTATCCGAAAGAGAAATTGAATGCGACGCTCGAGCGGATGAACACAACGATCGGAAGCTCTGTGTCCGCCGACTACTCCACGATCGACCTTCAGTGTGTGAAGCAATATTTCGATACTTCGTGGAATGTCTTCGCCGACGTCATTTTGCATCCTGCGGTCACGAAGGAAGATGTCGAGCTTGAACGCCAGCAGCTTCTCTCGCAGTTGAAACAGACCCACGACAACCCTGATTCGTATCTTGACGAGCTCGGACGGAGAGCTTTTTATACCGACCATCCATACCAGACCGACGCTAACGGGGAAGAAGCGACCGTGGCATCGTTCACGCCGGAACAGCTGAAAGCATACCTGGCGAAACGGACCAGTTCCACCCAGCTTCTCTTGATCGTTGTCGGCAACGTGACCCGTGACCGTGTCGAGAAGCTTGTCAAGGCCTCGTTCGGTTCGCTTCCCGCCGGAGTGTTCGCTGCGCCGGTCCTTCCCGCCGTGAACCATGACGAAACTTCGGTGAAATTTGTCTATCGGAATCTTCCGACCAACTATATCGAGGGATATTTCAGCGCCCCTTCGCTCAATGCGGATGATTACTACGCGATGGCCGCGGCGGGAGCAGTCCTGCAATACCGCTTGTTCGAGGAAGTGCGGACGAAAAGGAGCTTGTCGTACGCGCCGGCGGGAGGCATCGGGCGGAATTTTTCCAACTACGGCTTCATTTATGTTACCGCGTTGAAACCGGATACGACGTTGAAGGTGATGATGGCGGAGCTGAAGAAAATGGCACGTCAAAAAATTTCCACGGAGGAATTGAGGAACACGGTGAACACGTTCATTACGACCTATTATCTCCGGAACGAAACGAACCGGTCGCAGGCGAATATTCTCGCCCGCTACGAACTATCGGGAGCCGGGTACCAGGCGGCTGATAAGCTGATCGACGATATAAAGAAAGTGACCCCCGACGATATCCAGAATGCCTGCAAGAAGTACATCAAGAATTTGCAGTTTGTCATTATCGGAAATTCGGAGTCGCTGGAAATAAAGGATCTTGTTTTTTGAATTGGGGCCGCAAGGACACTAAGGCACAACGAGGGTTGTTGAATCTGCATCACGTCTGCCGCTTCGTGCCTTCGTGGCAAAACATATGCGCGACATTTCACAAAAAATAACGACGCTCCGCACTGCGGTCGCTACGGCAACCTTGCGCGTTTCCGCGGCGACGGTCACCCTCATCCGGGAGAATAAGATCCCCAAGGGAAACCCGCTTGAGGTAGCGAAAGTAGCCGCGATCCAGGCTGCCAAGAACACGAGCCAGATCATCCCGTACTGTCATCCGCTTCCGATCGACTTTGTCGGCGTCGAATTTGAGGTCGGCGAGACAGCGATCACCGCCACAGTTCGGGTGAAGGCGATTTACAAAACCGGCGTCGAGATGGAAGCGCTGACCGGGGCTTCCGTTGCCGCTTTGACGCTCTACGATATGATGAAGATGCTGGATGATGGAATGGAGATCCTCGGCGTGAAGCTCGTCAGCAAGAAAGGGGGGAAATCGGATTTTGTCAAGGTAACCGGTGCGGGGTTTCGCGCGGCCGTCCTCGTAATGTCGGATTCGGTCTCGTCGGGGAAGAAAGAAGATGTGTCCGGAAAGGTCATCGTGGAGCGGCTGAAGGCGTTGAACGTTAACGTCGCCGAGTATGCCGTCATTCCCGACGACGCAAAAAAAATTGAAGCGAAGCTGCTGCAGTATTCCGACACAATGAAGCTCGATGCCGTGTTCACGACAGGCGGCACCGGACTCGGCCCGCGCGACACCACCCCGGAAGTGATCAAAAAAATCATTGAAAAAGAAATCCCCGGAGTGTCGGAGGCGGCGCGGGTGTTCGGACAGGCACGCACTCCGCTCGCGATGCTGTCGCGCAGCGTGGCCGGCGTCCGCGGCAAAACCATCATCGTTAGTTTTCCCGGATCGAAAGGGGGCGTCACCGACGGGCTCGATGCGCTTCTTCCGACGCTGATGCATATCGCTTCCATCGTCCGCGGCGGCGGTCATTGAGATCGTCAGTGCGCCGGTTTTCAAAATTCACTTTTTTTAAGTTTATCCTTGACAAACCTGAGCATTACAGTTATCTTTTACACAAGAAATTTCTGATCGTACACCGTCAGTGTGATAAGGGGAATTAAACTTTTCAAGTTTAATTATCATGACTGAATTCCATGCAAATATCTTTTCGCCGTAAAGCGCGCGCCGCAGTTTTGTTCGCTGCATTGTGTGTTGCTCTTGCCGGATCGACGATTTTTCTTTTTCGCATTTTTGCCCTCCCCCCTTTACCGCTCGGAAGCCCAATGCCAAGAATCGCTGCGGTCTCTTTGGAGAACCGCCCGTTCGCGTTCGACAGCGCATCGTCGAAAAAAAGGCTGGTGGTATTCTTCGCGCCGGCATGCAGCCATTGCCGCCGGGAACTGGCCAACCTTGCCGCACTTCTCCCTCGCTATGCCGGAAGGCTTGATATTTTCGGGGTCTCGCTCGACAACGGCAGCTCGACGAAGGCGGCGGTCGCCGAATTGGGCCTGAATTTTCCTGTCGTTATAGCCGACGCAGACAGCCTCAGAGAACATTACAGAATACATATTCTTCCGGCTCTTTTCTGTGCCGACGAATGTTGGCTGCTGCAAAGATTCTATTCCGGGGAGCATTCGCTGGCAGAAGATGCCCGGCTTCTCGACGATTTTGTCTTTTCTTCACGCGAATAAAAGAAGGGGCGGGGGGATGGTGAGCTGGAATCGTTGTCTTGGAATCTTCTGCGTGCTCTCCGCAGTCTTTGTCGTCAATTCATCCTGGATCCTTCTCCCTCGTTTTGCGGGACAAAAAATGCCGGACTCGTATGCCGGCGGCGAATATCTGGGGAATGTCGGGGTCGTCATGCAAACGAGCTACAATGACTGCGCCCCTGCATCGCTGCAGATGGTTCTCGATCGATATGAGATTCCCAGCACGGTCGGCGAGTTGACGCGGCGGCTCAAACCGGGAGTGAACGGTTCCACGATGCTCGCGCTCCGAGACCTGGCCGAAGCGAAGGGACTGCACGCCGAGGGATGGCGGTTGAGGCTGCAAGATTTTTTGACCGCGCAGTTTCCGGCAATTCTCTTCATCCCCAAGAATCATTTTGTTGTTGCGGACAGCGTTGGCTCCGGCAATGTCTTTTTACGCGACCCCGCCGTCGGGAGAATAAAACTGCCGGTATCGGAGTTGCCCGGAGTATGGAACGGGGAAGCTTTGGTGTTCAGAAAGGAATAAGATCTTGCTCGCCGGTTTTGACCGGACGAACAGTCACAGCGCTCTGCGGCTCGGGCGCTGCAGCGTGCGGTGAGTTTTGTGCGGAATGAACAGCCCGCGGTGAGCAGGAAATAATTCACAAAAGGAAAATTCAACCAAAAAGGGGGAGTTATGAAAAAAGCAATTTCGTTATTCATGGTGTTTCTGATCGCATTGACGCTGTTGGGGCCGGTCGGCGTTCAATCGAACGGCTCGGTCCAGCTGAATTCGGATGAGATGGCTCAGATCTCCGGAGGGAAATCGGGGTGCAATTCTTCCATGGGCTTCGCCTGCTGCTGCCTGGACCTCTGGATCGCTCAGATCTGCATTTGCGCCTACATTCCTTTCTTAGCGTAGTTGCCTGCTGCCCTTTCAGGTACGGAAGGGCAGCTGCTTTTTTTGCTTCTGCTCTGCAAGTTCACAGAGAATTAGAGTAAGGGAGGGAGTATGTGCCACTGCATGAAAAGGGGAATAACATTCGCTTCCCTCGGTTGTTTCCTCGCCTATACGGTTGTGAAGTGCCAGATCCCATTATCGGGCTCGGATGTGCCGTCGTTGTCGGCGGTTCATTGGGGAATGAGCAAGGATGAAGTCAAGCGGCAAATTCATCAGGACATCCAGCCGAGCGGCGACACTGCGCTGACGTTCCAGGACACCTTCATGGATTCGACCGTTCGGGTCGTGATGACGTTCGGGGAGTCCGACAGCGCTAAGGGACTCCGATTCATTGAAATTCAGTTCGACGACAAAAATGCCGAAAAGCTCCGGTCGTACCTCAAGTCCCGTTACGGGGATACATACGAAACGGAAAAAAAAGAGAGGTCCAAATGGTTCTTCACTATTCATTTTGAGGCGGCGAAATGGTTTTTGAAAGGCGAGAGCGTGGTGATGGTCGTTTTTTCTCAGGGGGAAGACGTGCTCGGCCTGAGTCTTTTGTACGGAAGAATTAAACAATAATTGCAGCCGGTCGATAAAGACACTCTAGGAGGGGAAATGATGCCGAAAATATTTTCAGGAGCTCTAAGACAGAACAATTTTGAACGGATCTCATTACAGCCGACATGGAAGCGCTCACTTATTATTGTCGTCTCGGGAATCGCGTTCTTGACATGGCTGAAAAGCTGCTGGCGGGGGACTTCGGTCGCTGCCGATCTCATCGTTTTCGGGGGCGCTTTTGTTACGGTTTTTATCTCCTTGATCATCCTCTGGTCAGTCATGGCGGCGTTATTATTTTTTTCAACGCCGTTGTTTAATCCGGTGAAAAAGGTGTCGTACGGAAACATGTTCTCCCTTGTCTCTCTCTGCGGGATTATCTTTTTAATCGGCGAAATGCTAAATTTCATCCTGGTGCGCTCTCACTTGATTTCCATCAGTTTGTACAGCTTGCCGGGACGTTTTCCGATCGGATTGGATGTGCTTTTTCTCGGGCGCAATCTTAACCTTCCGTTGACGATCGTTTTATACAGCGTCAATCCGATCATCATTTGGTATTTTTCGGCAATGTCAATCGGGTTGAAGACGATGACCGGGATCCGGTCACGAAATGCTGCTGTTATTGTTACATGCTTGTGGGGCGTCGGGGTCGGTTCGGCAGCAATGATCGCTTCGCTGATGGGGGGAACAACGTTCGGCATCCGCATAGGATAACTTGGCAGAGCGATGGCGCGTAGAAACCTTTTATCATTGTTGCTCCGCGTTTTCACGGGGAGCCTGATGGTTGTTGCCGGCGTTTCCAAACTGCTGGATACAGGATCTTTTTTCGCCGCCATCCGGCAGCTCGGCATTCTGCCGGCAGGGATGATTTTCCCGGCAATGATTGTTGTCCTTCAAAGCGAGCTGTGGCTTGGATTAGCGCTGGCCATCGGATATCGAACGAGAGTTGTTGCCGCCTGCCTCGCGGGGCTGATCGTTGTGTTTATCGCCGCGATCGCGGTCGCTCTGGCCCGCGGCGTGACCGGCGATTGCGGGTGCTTCGGCATCATCGGTTCGGATAAGATCGGACCTGGACTCATTCTCAGGGATCTTGTCCTTTTGATCTGCTGCCTTTGGCTTTCATTTCAGGACCGGCACAGTATTTCCGACGGGGCGGAAACTCGCCGCGATAAAACGACAGAGTATTCTTGAGCGGCGATAAGATCAACAATGAGATTCGTTTCATTCAACCTGCAGGTATTGTCTTTTTGGACCTAAGGGACTTTTAGCTCCTGGTGTTCTTAGATTATCAACTTTGGACGGATCAACATGCTTGAATTTCATGAAGCGCTCGAAAAGATTCTGAAACACGTGCGGCGCTCGCTGCCGGTCAAACTTCCTCTTGAGGACGCGCTCGGTTTCGTTCTCGCCGAAGAGGTCAAGGCAAGAGAGCCTATCCCGCTGTTTGATTCTTCGTCTGTCGACGGTTACGCTGTCCAGGTTCGGGACGTTCAGCATGCGTCGGAACTCCGTCCCGTGCGTCTGAAATTGCAATCGGTCGTCTCCGCAGGGGTTACCCCGCACCAGTCACTCAAACCGTTCCATGCGATAAAAATAATGACCGGCGCCGTCCTTCCTCAAAAAGCCGATGCCGTCGTCATGAAGGAATTGGTCGAAGCGAGGGGAGAGGAAATTATTTTTTCTTCGCCGGCGAAAGAAGGGGCAAGCCTCCGGCGGCGCGGAGAAGAATTCGCGAAGAGAGAAATTGTGTTTCAAAAAGGGGCGTGTATCACTCCCCCCGTCATTGGAATGTGCGCGACGCTTGGTCTGACGTCGGTCAAGGTGTACCGCAAACCCCGCATCGCGCTGGTCGTCAATGGCAATGAACTCCGGTCCCCTTCGTCGCCGTTGCGTCGCGGACAGGTCCGCGATTCCAATTCTTACGCTCTCGCCGCCGCACTGGAATCGGCGGGAGTGCGTCCGGTTCTCGTCCTGCATGCGGGAGACAATAAGAGAACACTGACGAAAGCGTTCGCGCGGGCGCTGAAAAGCGCCGACGTTGTTTTGTCGGCGGGGGGAGTGTCGGTCGGAGACTTCGATTTTGTGAAGGAGGTTCTCAGCGATCTTCGGGTACGGAAGATTTTTTGGCGGGTTGCGATGAAACCCGGGAAACCGAATTTTTTTGGAACAAGAGGAAAAAAGTTGATCTTCGGACTGCCGGGAAACCCAGTATCGGCGATGGTCTCTCTCGAAACGCTGGTGATGCCCGCGCTGCGGAAAATGATGGGGAGCTATACTCCTGACGTGCTGCATGACGCCGTGATGGATTTCGACCTTAAGGGAGCAAGCGGGCGTATCGAATTCGTTCGTGCATTTGCGGCATGGTCGAAAGAAGGCGTGTTAACTGTGAAGCCCGCTTCGAGGCAGGGTTCCCACATGATCGGCGGACTTGCCGATGCAAATTGTTTGATCGTTCTTCCCAAAGAACAAGACCGAGTCGCAAAAGGGGACATTGTCGCGATTCGATTCCTCTCGTGGAATAAAATCTGAATGTGCTTGGACCCGCCGCTACACTCCCCCTTGATCCTGCTCCATGCCTCTCATTAATGAGAAAAAAGACGCCTTTTTATGATTTTCTCAAAAAAGTGACAGGCGTTGTCTCTTTCAACACCCCGCAACATATTAAAACGAATTGCTTTACGGGGAATTTCCGCGGAAGGCGGGTGGCATAATAGTTGAAGCAAAAGTCAGAGCATCGCGCTGCGCAGCAGGATTTTTACGTCGATGTATGCTCAATTGTTATCAAAAGACAATGCAACGCGCCGGAAAAAAGACGGTTTTAAAAAAGAATATTCTCCTTCATTCTGCGGACAAGGATCTGGTCAAAAGCCTTTCCATCCTCATGCAGGATCAATACGAGATCGTAGCGACGGAGACCGTCGACCAGCTTGTGAATCAGAGGGGTAACACATGTATTTCTGTCCTCGTCGTTGACCTTGAGCGCTCAATTCCTGCCCTTTTAGCAGAATTCGAGCAGCGCCGTTTCGAACATCGCGATGCCCCCATCATCGTGCTCTATGCCTTCCGCCAGGGACAGCCGGAGTGGGAAAAGAAAATCCGGCAGCTTGCGAGCCAGGTGCTCTATAAACCTGTGCAAATTGAGGAGATCCTGGAAGCAGTGTCGGCCGAAAGCAGCCTCCAAAAAGAACGGCAAAAAGTCTAACCGGAACCTGTTATTTCCTTCAGTTGTTACCTCTCGTATGCCTGCCCGGCTTGCAGCGACGGGGATCCCTTTTTTCGAATGTGCAGGCTGTCACATTTCGCCCAGGGCGCAAACCCTATATTAGTATCCGTTACCTCCCGTAGAACATTTGCCATTTTCCAGTGAGCGGCTGTCTGTTCTTAAAGCAGACATGCAACAAGAATATCTTTTCCGGAGACGTTTCTCAATGCCGTTCGGCAGGAAATCAACCGTACTTTTCAATCACCTTAAGAAAGGATCGATGAGGATGTCCAAGAGATCACTATGGATCGAAATGTTGGCGTGTGCAGCCCTTTTCTCTTCAGCCATCTCGCAAACCAATCAGCCCTGGTTTGACTCGCCGCTCGACGGTCAGGTAAATAGTATTGTTGTCAGCGGTTCTAAGGCCTACCTTGGCGGCACGTTCACGAAGATCGGCTACGCCTGCGGCACCGGTGCGCTTCTCGATACGATCTCTGCCGCACCGGACCGCACATTTCCCAAGCTTGATCCGGTTCAGGGGAGAGTGTACGCTTCGGCCCCCGACGGGAACGGCGGATGGTACGTTGGCGGAAATTTTTCGTACGTCGGCGGACTTCCCCGAAAGTACCTGGTCCACATTCGCCCTGACCACACCGTCGACTCCTGGAATCCTTCGCCGAATGCTTTCGTCCAATGTCTGCACGTCAGCGGCAACCGGCTGTACGCTGGCGGATATTTTACGACGATCGCTGGCCAGACACGCGGATACGCGGCGGCATTCGATATCACAACGGGAGCGCTTCTCTCGTGGGATCCGAAAGCGGACGGTGAAGTGACCGCGATCCAGCAAGTGGGGAGCCTTGTTTACCTCGGAGGATATTTTTATGACCTCAATGGCCAGTCCCGGTTCACGATCGGCTCAGTCGACACTGCCGGGAACGTGACAAGCTGGGCCCCGGGGGCGACGATTCCCTACGGCGAGTTTTCCGTTACCCAGTTCATCTACGCGAACGGCTATCTCTACGCCTGCGGACCTTTCGTGAAGATCGACACCGTGACGCTGTATGGTCTCGCCAAGATGGATGCGTCCGGAAATGTGATACGAACATGGAAACCGGCCATTTCGATCAGCGGCGGCTTCGGCACGGTCGGCGCCATGACTCTTGCCAACGGGAAACTCTACGTCGGTGGGTCGTTCACTTCCATCGCCGGTCGATCGGTAACGAACCTTGCGTGCATCGATACCGGGACCGGTCTCGCCTCGTCTTGGAACCCCGCCCCAAACCAGCTGGTCAGGGCGATGACGGCGATCGGCTCTCGAGTTTATGTGGGGGGAGATTTCACGTCCATCGGCGGAAAGAATTGGAGCTGGATGGCTGCGGTCGACACGTCGACCGGCCTGGCGACGTCATGGGACGCAGAGGTCAACGAAGACCCGTACACCATGACAACGGACGGGACGTCCCTCTTTGCCGGAGGACTGTTCACGAGCACGGGAAATGTCACCCGCAATAATCTCGCGGCGGTCGATCTCACGACGGGACACATCACGTCTTGGAATCCGAACGCCAGCGGCGGCGTGAGCGCCCTCGCCGTCGTTGCCGATAAAATAATCGTCGGGGGGAATTACACTTCTCTGAACGGAATTTCGCACGCGAACCTCGCCGCAGTCGATACTATGAGCGGCACGATGGTTCCTTCTTCGGCATGGAATGCAACTGCCGGCGGTGCTGTCAACGCGATGATGGTCCTCGGAAACCGGCTCTATTTGGGCGGAAGTTTTGGAAATGTCAACGGAACCCCGCGCGGCGGACTGGCTGCGATCAATAAGAACACCGGCGCACTGCTTCCGTGGCGGCCGACGATGGATCAGTCTGGCATTTACTCGTTTGCAAGTTCCGGCTCGCTCGTATTTACGAGCGGATTCTTTACGCAGGTCTATGGTCAGCCGCGCAACTACGCCGCCGCATTCGACACGACCACTGACTCACTCACCGCATGGAACCCGAGCCCGAGCTATCTCTGCTGGTCCCTCGCGTCGCAAAATGGAGTGGTTTATCTCGGCGGTGGATTCACCACCGTTGGCGGCGTGACGCGGAAGAGCATTGCCGCGGTCGATACGGCGACCGGAGCGCTTCTCGCCAATTTCAACGCAAACTTCAACCTTCAGTTGAACGTCAATGCCATCCAGCCGATCGGCAGCCAGATCATTATCGGCGGACAGTTCGAGCAGATCGATACATTGACGCGCGAACAGCTGGCGTATCTCGACGCCAATACCGGCGCTGTCTCGTCGTGGAGTTCGAACATCAACAATAATATCGGCTCGGGAACGGTGTATTCCCTTGCGTTGGCCCCTCACACATTGCTCGTCGGGGGAGAGATCATTTCAATCTTGAATTTCCCGCAGCAGAATCTCGCCGTGCTGATCGATTCTTCGATCGTGCTGAAACCGGGACTCGGCGCATCGCCGCGGTTCATCAACTTCGGCAGCGTTGCGCTCGGCATGGTCAAAGATACGGTGCTGACGGTCGCCAACAGCGGAGCGGCGGCCTTGAACGTGACCTCCATCGTGTCGTCGGGGAACCCGTTCACCGTGCACACGGTTTCGGCGAGTCTCATGCCGGGGCAGTCTCTTGTCGATACGATCCAGTTCAAACCGGCGGCGCTCGGCGCGGCCTTCGGGTCGGTCGTCATCTCGAGCAATGCTTCCACGTCCCCGGACACGATACAAGTGTTCGGGACGGGAGTCGGCGGTCCGGTGCTTCAATTGTCGAGCCGCCTTGTTGCGTTCGGGAATATCACGATCGGGCAAACGAAAGATACGACCGTTACCGTGACCAACGCCGGCAACGATACATTGACCATCGTTGGAATAACGGTGACCTCGACGGCGGCCTTTGGCGCATCGCAGCCGCTTCATATTCTCCTTCCCGGTCAATCGTTCGATGACACGATCAGCTTCAAGCCGGTCAATGCCGAGCCCGCTCAAACGTACATCATTTTCGCCAGCAATTCCGCGGGTTCGCCCGACACGATAAAGGTGACCGGGAAAGGAACGTCCGCGACCGGAGTGGCTTCGGGTGGACCGGTTGTTCCCGATCATTATTCACTGGCGCAGAACTTTCCGAATCCGTTCAATCCGTCGACGACGATCCAGTACGGTCTGCCGGCGGCGAGCCGCGTCACGCTCCGGATCTACAACGTCCTCGGACAGGTTGTCGCGGACTTGACCGACGGCGAACAGCAGGCGGGGATGTATGAGGTGAACTGGAATGCGAACGTCTCCTCCGGATTATATTTCTGCCGGATTGAGGCTGTCAGCATCACCGATGCGAACAGCCGATTCGTGCAGGTGAGAAAAATGGTCTTGATGAAGTAATCATCATCGTCAAAGACGCCAGCGTTACAGTCTGAGAATTTTCCCTCCGCTCCCGAACTCCGTTTGGGAGCGGGTTCGCAACCTGTCGTTCGGCTGAAAATATCGAGAATCAGACTCACTCCGTTCCCGAGCAGAGGTTGGGAACGAGAGGGTCTTTGTCCCAAAAGCCTCAGACGCGGGACTGTAACACTGCCGCTCGCACGGCAAAGTTGCATGTAAACAGGTTTTTGATTATATAGCACTGCCATCCCCCTGTAACGCCAAAACCAAAGAATTCGATTTTTTAAGTTCGAAGAAGAGCATTCTTTACTGTAAAAAAGCATAGAGTCAAAACTTTCCTATTTAAAAGGAGGTAATGATGATGTGTAAAGCAGATGCTTCCTTCCTTCTTTTCGGGGCTCCTGCCGCTCGTTTTCTTTCTCACACGGATAATGAACGTTGTGTTGATCCTCCGAGATGCGGGTCATTCAACACAGCGTGATTCACCAGAGCTGAACTAACAATAGATATATCTCCGGATCTTTTGGCGATTGTTCATGTACAATAATCGAGGAGGATGTATGATCGTCCGTTGCGGCCGTACTTGCTGCGCGTTGCCTATTGGAGCGCCGCAAAAATTTTCGACCCTCATCCGCAGACTGTTGCTGGTGAGTGTGAGCATGACACTCCTTCTTTGTTCCCAGAATTCTCTTCGGGCGCAAGGCCATCTTCCCGAAGAAGATCCGGACGTTGCCAAAATCAACGGCGAGCCTGTCGTCGGTTCGGTGGATGTCAACGATGGGAGCAATCTCGAACCCGCCAGCGTCACATCCCGGGGAATTTACATTCGCAGGGACCATAAGCTCACCGGTACATACAACGACAAGATCTTTGATCTTCCTGCGGGAGTCGATTGTAATAATGTTAAGGTCAAGATAAAGTCCGATTCTAAAAAAGTCTATCTTCTTCTTTCCGATAACAGCATCCTTCAGTACGACGTCGCGGCTCAAACCGTTTCGCCGTACACTAATAATACCAATGCTCCCCCCGAAGAGCGGTGGAATGCAGTGGACGGAGATGCGACCTATTTGCTGGCGCTGAACGATATTGTCGTCTCGCGCGATTCAGGGGGAACGTGGCAGACCGATACTGCCGGAATCGAAGGGATGCAGTACAATGCTCTGGCAGTCGATACGCTGCAATTCGTCTATCTGGCCACTTCGGTCGGAGTGTTCAAACAACATCCCGATTCGAACGTGTGGCACAAGGTTACTTCGCTCCCTTCGGCATACTATGTCGGAATATTCGTCTCGCGAAAGAACAGGGTGTTCACATCCACGTATGGAGCTGTTTACTCGAGCAAAGATTCCGGCAACACGTGGACGATGAACAGCAGCGGACTGGGAGGAGGAGCTGTGACACGGTTCGGAGACGATTCCTTCAATAATATTTACGGACTGGTAAACGGAACGGTCGTGAGATCTGACACTGGCTTTGCTCCGTGGGTTCGCATCGATACGGCTGTTTCAAAAATGATCAGGGACCCGATCAATTCGTATGCATCTCCGTTCAATTCCATCGGCGGCGATACGTCGATCTATCTCGCCACGAATTACGGCCTCTTTGTGAGCACCGATCAGGGCACAACATGGTCCGAAGCCAACGAAGGACTTCAGGCGGTGACGCTGTACGGGTATGCCAGGTCCGCCACGTGCCAGTTCGCGTCGACCGGGCTCGGAGTTTACTACGAGAACAAGGGGGATTCTTCATGGACAAAGACGTTTCCGCCGGACGGATTCCAAGCCGGAAGCGTCGTCTTGATCGACGATGCGGGGAACTTATACACTCTGGGGCAAGGCATTAATGCCAATAATTCTCAGGGTCCCCGTGCAAACTGGAAAAGCACCGACAACGGAACCACCTGGTTTCCCGACACGGCCGGTCTGGGCGTTGCCGTGCAGGCAAGCATTCCTATATACTTTGCCGATGAAACCGGAGTACAGCATTACGGATTCACCAACGCCCCGGCGTATATCTACAAGAAATCTCCCGGATCGTCGTGGACTCCGGATACTGCCGGGCTGAGCGGGATCCCGCAGAATTATTCGAATGTTTTTGCCAGCGACGGGAAAGGGAACCTGTATTGGGCAATTACCAATACTATGACGTACGCCGGCCTTTTATACCAGAGGCCCATCGCCGGCGGGACTTGGGTGCTGGACACCGCCGGATTGCAGGGAGCAATCGTCTACAGCATCAGCGCGGATAAGAATGGAAATCTCTACGCCGGGACGTGGGGGGGCGGAATCTATAAGAAGACCGGGTCGACCTGGGCAGGATACTCGACGCCGAACGGGCTGGGAGGCAACTCGGCGTTCGTGACCGCGGTCGACGGCTCGGGAGCGCTCTGGGCCGGATTTGCAAGCCAGAACGGTTTTAATTATCTCTGGCACGGCATCTATTACACAACCGACGATGGTTCGACGTGGAATGATGCGGGGCTCGACAGCATTTCGGTGAGAGCATTGACGGTCTCTGGCGATTCGGTCTATGCGCTCACGTATGCAAGCGGACTGTATATTCTGACGAAGAACGTCTCGGTGAACAGCGTCAAAAAGGCCGGATCGGTTCCTAATGCATATGCACTCTCGCAAAATTATCCCAATCCGTTCAACCCGGCGACGATGATCGAATATCAATTGAAAGATAAGGGTTTCGTCACGCTGACGGTATTTGACGTCCTGGGGAGAAGAGTCGCGACACTGGTGAATGGAGAGCAGACCGGCGGGACTCATTCCGCGTATTGGGACGCTTCGACGTTCGCGAGCGGCGTCTACTTCTACCGGCTGAAAGCGGGGGATTTTATCGAGACGAAAAAGATGCTGTTGATGAAATAACACGGGGTGAACAATCAGGATGAAAATCCATGATCGTGCACCTTGCGACAGTCTCACTTTCAAACAAGGAGTGTTGCGATGAAACCAATACATTGTTCCCGGATGGTTTTGCTCCTGTTCACCCTCATTCTTTTGTTGCCGGGAAGTTCGAGAAGCCAGTTTAATTTTTCGGGCAAGGAGACTCTCCCGAACGGCAGTTCGATCCTCACCAGAGACTTCGGCAACATTGGATTCAACAGTTCCACCTATTTTGTGGACGAAGGTGACGAAGACGACCCCGAATATGGCTCTGTTTGGGATGCACCAAAGGGGCGGAGCATTTCCGACGTCGTGCACAAGCGAGGATCGGATGTGATTCTGATCCTTCTTGATGACGGCTCTGTCTATGAAGACTTCTTTGGTGAAGCGGAAGTTATTCCGGCCCTCCACAATGTGAGATTCAGGACAAAAATTACCGGTGCCTCGTTCAGCGAGGATTGGGAGAAGATAATCGGAGACGACCTTTATATGCTCTCGTCGTCGTACGTGTACGTCAGCCACGACACGGCGCTTACGTGGAACCTCGATACGGCCGGACTCGGTTCAGCACACGTTTGGGACATCGCGATCGATTCCGCAATTCACGTCTATGCTGCCACGACGAACGGGTTGTTCAAGGAAAGCCCGGACTCGGACACCTGGCATCGCGTCACGACGCTGACCCAGTCTACAAGTCTGTACCGCGTATTTGTCGACCGAAAAAACCGGATCCTCGTGGGAGGGAACGGCGCCGGTCTGTATTTAAGTACCGATAACGGCGGAACATGGTCCACGGACACCGCCGGCATCGGAACACAGACGCCGGACCTCTTCGCCGACGACATCTACGGAAACCTTTACCTGGTGACGAACAGTCCCTTCACGAACACCGTGGTCTATAAATCTGCCGGTGGAACCTCCTCATGGCAGGAGATCGATGGTCCGATCGCCGCCGTTGCCGGGACCAATTTCGGCATCAATTCGATCACCGGAGACAGCACACTCTTCATCGGAACACCGTACGGATTGTTTGTCAGCACCGACCAGGGGACAACATGGGGATTCACCTCTGCAGGCGTCCCCAACAATTATGCTTTCGGATTCTGGAAGTCTCCCGACGGGAAATGGTTCGCCAGGTCGACGATCGGCATTTTCTCGAAAGGCCCCTCCGACGCGTCGTGGACGAAGGATTTTCCTGTCCAGGGTTTCAACAGCAACGTTGCCTTTGTCGGCGATGCACTGGGAAACTTCTATGCCTCGGCCTCCCATACGAATCTGGGGGGACCGATCATCTTCAAAAGCACCGACGATGGCGGAACGTGGAACCTCGATACGGCCGGAGCGTCGCTCCTCCGGACGGGCGTTCTCTCTATCGATGAGAACGGCGGTCAGCATCTCGGCACAAGCCAGTGGGGAAGCAGTTATCCGAGTCTTCTCTTCACAAAGGCCCCCGGAGGAAGCTGGGTGTTCGACACGGTCGGATTTATGTCGAGCAATTACAGCTTCACCTATTCAATGGCCTCGGACCATCATGGGTACCTGTATATCACCGGTTCGTATTTTACCACAGGAGGATCGGTGCAGGTGAACGGCCGTGTGATGCGCAGGCCGATTGCAGGCGGAGCATGGCGAGTCGATACAACAGGCCTCCCGTCGTCGGTGAATTACCTTTCCAACCTCGCCCCCGACAAGGACGGCAATATGATGGGGCTTGCCGGCAGTACGCTCTACAAAAGAACCAACGGAGTGTGGGGAACGGTCCCTCTTCCTGCACGCGCCGCCGGGCTCTTCTACTACATTAATCAATTTACGGTCGATTCGGCCGGAACAATTTTTGCTTCCTTCTCGAGTTTCTTGAGCGGAGGCGGAGGAATTTACTCGACGACCGACGGGGGAACCTCGTGGACCTTTGCCGGACTTGACAGCCTCACCGTGAACGAAATGATCTCGTACGGCGACAGCACGTATGTCTCGACCGACCGCGGCCTTTTTGTCATCACCCGCAATACCGTCGGAACAGGCGTTCGGACATCACCGGTAACTCCGTCCGTTTTCGCCCTGGAACAAAACTACCCCAACCCCTTCAACCCGGCGACGAACGTCCGGTTCACGATCGGCAGCCAACAGTTCGTCACCCTGAAAATCTATGACATCCTTGGGAGGGAAGTGTCGACCCTCGTCCATGTGATCATGCAGGCGGGCAATTATACCGTTCCGTGGAATGCGTCGAATTGTTCGAGCGGGATCTATTTCTATCAGTTGAAGGCAGGAGACTTCATTCAGACAAAGAAGATGATTCTAATGAAGTGATTCCGAGCTGAAACTATTGTTCGATCATAAGAAATCCCGCGAGGCACAGCGGGATTTTTTATTTGTTGAATGAAGAAACAAGAAAATTGAAGGGGAAATCAGAACGGAAATTCTTCCGGCGTGGCCACCGGCGCCGCGATCTTGGTCTCTTCGCGCTTTTTTGCAATGGCATGAACCTCGTTCGCCATGACAAAGATCGCTTTCCGAGGGGTCACCGGGCAGGCATGTTCGCATGCCCCGCAGCCGACGCAGTATTGGTCGTCGACCTCGGGAATGAGGAGCTTGCCGTAGGGGACCATCTTCACCGCTTTGGTCGGGCAATGTTCGGAACAGGCGCCGCAATCCGTTTTCTTGGTCTCGACGATGCAGTCGGCCTTGACGAAATGCGCCTTTCCGATCTGCAGCAATTTCTTTTCTTCGTGAAGAACCGGCTGGAGTGCCCCGGTCGGACAGACCTGACCGCATAATGTACAGTCGAAATTGCAGTAGCTCACGGAATAATCCATCCGCGGCTGCATCATGCCCGCGATGCCGAATTCGAGGAACGACGGCTGCAGCACATGCGTGGGACATGTGCTTACACAGAGATGACAGGCCGTGCAATGGTCTGTAAAATGCTGAATGCTGCGTCCCCCCGGGGCAACGACCGGCGTTTTGCGGGTCTCGTCGTACGTCGGTTCGGCGGCGGATGCGGTTTCTTTCGGCATCGCCAGCCAGAACATTGATATGGATGCCGCAGTGAGAACTTTTCTTCTTTCAGCATCGACCGGCGCCGGAGCGGGCTGGTTGTTCTTCTTGTAAGAGTATTTCATCCCCACCGTGGGGCACGAACTAAGACAATCGAAACAGCCGACGCACGCCGCAAAATCGATCTCCCGTTTTTCGCTGTCGATGCAACGCGCGCGGCAGACACGCTCGCACAAACCGCAGTCGATGCAATGCTCGTTGTCGATCGTGATCCGAAAGATCGAGAACCGCGAAAGGAGACTCAGTACTCCGCCAACGGGGCAAATGGTGTTGCAGAAGAACCGCCCGTAAAAATACGAGAGCCAGAACAGGGCTCCGACGAACACGGTCGTTACGGCAACGACCGGAAGCGCAAGCCCTTTGAGCGGAATTTCATAAAGAAAGAACAGCTGCTGTTTCGTCAGAATGAGGGCGGCGGCATTATTCAACAGAATGAAAAGCGGCCGGACAATGTCGGAGAGGATCCTGCCAAAGGCGCTGAAAGGTTCGAATAGATCGAGAAGGAAAAAGCTTCCCGCGGCCGCCGAAGCGACGATGATGACCGAGATGACGTAATGGAGAAGGTAGCGCGGTTTGCTGTAAGGAAATTTTCGATGCTTGAAATTCTTTTTGGCGCTCCAGATGAAAATGTCCTGAAGCGTCCCGAGCGGACAGAGATGAGAACAATAGACTCGCCCCACCATGACGGTTGCCGCCAGCACGAAACCGACTCCGGCGAGAGCGGCTCCCCATCCGCTCAACAGGCGGATGAACGTCGGTCCTGCCTGCACGCTGAGGATCGAAGAAATGATGAACGGCGGTACGAGGTTGGCGAGATCCAGAAAAAATACCGACACAAGGACCAACGACACTGTTGCAACAACCCACCGGATCGTCCTGAGGTAACGCACGGCTCAGAGGGAGATTCGTTTGATGTTCAGATGGTCGAGATCCGCTCTCCCGGCTTTTTGCTGCGCGGCGATCTGAATGTACCGGATGTCGGACGGATTCAGGCCGAACAGTTTCGCCCCGGCAACGTCGATCGTGACCATGTCGGTCGAGATCAACTGCGACTTCATCGTGACAACATCCTCCTCCGAAACGCCTCGCGGTCCATTGCGCTTCATGACCGTGTACGCGTCGAGAATGTTCAGATCCGGCTTGCGGTACGCCGCAAAATCGGCGATGCATTGATGCAGGTCGTTGGCATGCCAGGCGCGGCGGTCCCAGACGACTCCCATGAGATTCTTCATCGACATGGTCAGCCGTGCGGAATTGTGATCCTTCAGGACCGGAACGTTGATGAACACGTCGGCTTCGAGGATCAACTCGTGCACTTTTGCTGACGTCAGGTTCTTTGAACCGGTGACCGTGACATCATGATAATATCCCTCGGTGTTTCCGGGAGCGACCTTTCCCCCCGCGTTGGTGACCGCCGATTCAATGCCGCTGTTCTTGTACGCACGCTGCCAGTTGTCGCAGGTGTTGTCGAAGACGACGACCTCTTTTGCCCCGGCTGCGTAACAATGCCTGATAATTTCGGAGATCAATTTTGGGTTCGTGTCTCCCCCCCGTTCCGGCGAAACATCCCACCCGATGTTCGGTTTGACGACAACTTTTTGCCCCTTTTTAACGAACGTTTTCATTCCTCCCAGGGCTTCAATTCCCTTGGCAAACATCAAATCAGCTTCTCCCCCCTTGATGGCAACGAGGTCGTAGGAAGCGGAAGGGGAAGAATCAAACATCTCACTGTTCAAAAACTTCAACTTTCCAAAAGCGGAGCTTGTCCCGGCAAGTACCGTGGCTCCGGCGGCACGCATCATAAACGATCTTCGATCCATATCAGCCTCGATCTATGATTTGAGAATTAGACAATCACATAGAAGAACGGGTAGCGTTGCAGTTTGAGAATTTCCCCTCTCGCTCCCAAACTCAATCTGGGAGCGGCTTCGGTAACTTGTCTTTCGGCGGAATATATCACTCAGTTCCCTATCGGGGATTGGAAACGAGAGAACGCTTGGCCAAACACCTCAAATGTGGAACAGTACCACTCCCGTAGAACGTGCAATTTTCTTGCCAATTTTACAGGTTAAATGGCCGACTGAAACTCGTGCAATCGACATCCTCCTCTAATGTTTTACGAACCGATTCTCATTTGCGAGTTGACAACACCGCATATTTCGCATTGCTGAGAAGCGCGATCGTGCCGTTCCGTTCATTCAAGGCCATGAAGCGGAGACTATTTTAGCGCGTCGATCAAATTCGCCGGCGACCAACGCTTGAAATGAAACAATCTCTCTCCACATCTTGCAATTCTTATGATATTTTCCGAAATAGCATTCGTAGTTTTAAAGTGGTCACTGCGCCGAGTGAATCAACTTTAGGTCAAATCTTCTTCTCATACCAGGAAATGAGGCTGCACTTTCTCATTTTTCGGGAAGTGACGCTTTTTCCGCGCTAATCTCGGAAAATCTTGGACAAAATCTCGATAAACCGTTGAAAAAAGGCATTTTTCCTGTTGAATTTATTGGCACAATCCTTGCCGAATTTTTCAACGCTTGATTTCTTCTGCAACTGTAAAGGCACTCTTAATTTTATGTTGATAAAAAGAACGCTCTTTCATTCTATATCTTTTCTCTTTGCCGCGATAGCGTTGTTTTCATTTCATCTCAATTCGCAGACGAAAGAGGAGTGCCTTGCTTGCCACTCCGATAGCACGCTGACGACTGAGAGAAACGGTAAAACAATTTCACTGTATGTAAACGATCAGATTCTCTCCCATTCCATCCATAGGACATTTGTTTGTGTCGCATGCCATACCGGTTTCGACCCGAACAATGTTCCGCACAAGGAGAAGATCACCCCCGTTCAGTGCCAAAACTGCCATAAGAATGTCATCTCGAAACATCCCTTCCATAGCGCCGTCTTCGCAAAAGCTGGTGCCAATGTAAGCCAGATGTGCAAAGATTGCCACGGCAAACACGACGTCCAGTCGCCGAAAACTCCGGGGACGAAATTCAACTCGGCGAACGTCGTCCAGAGCTGCGGCGAGTGTCATGGCGAAGAAAAAGGAAAATATCTTGCGTCGGCGCATGGCAAGGCGGTAATGTCCGGCAATTTGAACGCGCCGACCTGTGTTGCATGCCATTCCAAAAACATAACAGGCTCAAAAGCGGGAGTTGATTCCGCTCAGTTGAAGATCGCACAGGAGCAGGTGTGCATAACGTGTCACGTCAAGAACAAACAGACGCCTGAATCGGCCCCGTCGGCGAACTTTGTGATGTCGTACGAACAGAGCGTGCACGGGATGGCGCTCAAGAGCGGCAACGGCAGCGCTGCGAACTGCGTCGATTGCCACGGCAGTCACGAAATGAAAAAAGGGGGAGATCCGACATCCAGGGTGAACAGGCTCAATATTCCTAACACCTGTTCGAAATGTCATGCCTCCATCGCCGAACAGTATAAGGGGAGTATCCACGGCTCCGCGTTCTTCGCCGGAAACAAAGATGCGCCGGTCTGCACCGATTGCCACGGCGAGCACAAAATTCTTGCACCGACAGACCCCAACTCGCCGGTCTCGAAACTCCATATTTCAGCTCAAGTCTGCTCCCCCTGCCATAACTCGGTCCGCCTGAGCGAGAAGTTCGGACTTGCGGCTGAGCGCGGAAAGAGTTTTGACGACAGCTATCACGGTCTTGCGACGAAAGCCGGGAGCGTGGAGGTTGCCAACTGCGCGAGCTGCCACGGCGTACATGATATTCTCCCCTCGAGCAACCCGAAATCGCGCGTGAACAAAGCCAACCTTGCCGTCACGTGCGGGAAATGCCATCCCGGAGCAAATGAGAATTTTACGAAGGGCTCCGTCCATATTATGGTGACAGCGAAGGACAAAGACCTCCTCTACTACGTTACGTCCGGGTACATTCTTCTCATCGTCCTCACGATCGGCGGAATGTTTCTTCACAATGCGCTCGATTTTGTGAAAAAGTCGAAGCGAAAACTGCGGATGAGGCGGGGGACAATCTACGAAGAGGATCTCGGGCACGCGTTGTATGTCCGCATGACGATGGGCGAGCGGTTGCAGCATGGTACGTTGATCATCAGCTTTTTCACGCTGGTGATAACAGGATTCATGCTGAAATTTCCCGATGCCTGGTGGGTTTCTCCGATCAGATCGATCAGTCCAGCGGTCTTTGAAATTCGAAGCTTGCTGCACCGGATCGCAGGGGTTGTGTTGATCCTCGTCGGAATTTACCATGTTTATTATATTCTTTTTGTGCCGAGAGGGAAGCAGCTGCTGCGGGATATGATCCCGAAGTTGCAGGACGCGAGCGATGCTGTCGCCGTTGCGAAATACAATCTCGGCCTCAGCACTGTGAAGCCGCAGTTTGACCGGTTCAGTTATGTGGAGAAAAGCGAATACTGGGCGCTGGTGTGGGGGACGATCGTCATGGCCATGACCGGCTTCATTTTATGGTTCGATAATAGATTCCTCGGACTCATCGGAAAGCTCTGGTGGGATGTGGCGGGAACGGTCCATTATTACGAGGCATGGCTCGCGACGCTCGCGATCATCATCTGGCATTTTTATTTTGTCATCTTCAACCCGGATGTCTATCCGATCAACCTCGCCTTCCTTAAAGGAACAATCACCGAGGAGGAGATGCACGACGAGCATCCGTTGGAACTGAAGCGCATAAAGGCCGAGGAGATGAGGAAGATCGAAGAGGAAGAGAAAAAAGAGAACGAAAAGTGAAAAGTCATCAATGAAGAATTCAAAGCCCCGAACGCCGGACTCGACTTTTCATTTGCTTCTATTTTTCGATAACACTATTATCCTGCAGTCATGAGAAGGCTTGTTCCGAAATCTTTTTTTAATCCGACCAGTTTTGTTGGGGCCGCGATCGCCCTCGTATGCTTCGGGCTGATCTTGTTCCTCTTCCTGCTCGAAGCGTTCGCCGGACATCAGAAGCCGTACATGGGCATTATTGCCTTTGTCATCCTTCCGGGGTTTCTCCTCGTTGGTCTCGCGATCGCCGTTATCGGCATGATCCTCGAACGGAAGCGAGTGCACGTTACCGAGGACCGTTTCCCCCGTATCGATCTCAACAATCCGCACCATCGTTCGATGTTCGCTTTTTTCTCCGGTTTGGTGATCATCCTCCTTTTATGCTCGGCCTTCGGAAGCTACCAGGCGTATGAGTTCACAGAATCGGTACAGTTTTGCGGCGAGGTTTGCCACGCCGTGATGAAGCCGGAATATACCGCCTACCTCTTTTCGCCGCATGCACGCGTCTCATGCGCTGAATGCCATGTCGGCTCGGGAGCGGATTGGTACGTGAAATCGAAGCTCTCGGGGGCGTATCAGGTGTACTCCGTGATCTTCCACAAATATTCCAAGCCGATCGAGACGCCCGTCAGAAATTTACGCCCGGCCCAGGAGACATGCGAGCGTTGCCACTGGCCGAAACAGTTCTATTCGGAGAAACAGGTCATCAAGAATTATTTTCTTTCCGATGAAAAGAACACCGGATGGTGGATCTCCCTCCTGATGAAGATCGGCGGCGGCAACAGCGAATCGGGGCCGACCTCCGGCATTCATTGGCACATGAATATCCGCAACAAAATTACGTATGTCGCGGTCGATTCCCAGAGACAGGTGATCCCGTGGGTTCAATCAAAGAGGCCCGATGGGACGGTCGTCACATACACTTCGACCGACGGAGGCGTGACCAAAGAGCAGATTCAGGCGGGCGAGATGCGGCGGATGGACTGCATCGATTGTCACAATCGGCCGACGCACATTTACCGCCCTTCCAACGAATCCGTGAACGAAGCGATGACGCTCGGATGGATCGATCCGAAGATCCCGTCGATCAAAGCAGCCTCGGTGGAAGTCCTCGAACGGCCGTACGGAACGCAGGAGGGGGCCCTCGACAGCATCGGCATCCTTATCCGCGAGCATTATGCGCAGCATTACCCTGAGATCGCACAGACGATGAGGGTCAACATCGATTCCGCCGTGGAATGCCTCAAGAGGATCTACAGCAGAAATTTCTTCCCCGAAATGAACGTCTCGTGGAAGCATTATCCGAACAATATCGGCCATTTGTATTCTCCAGGATGTTTCCGCTGCCACGACGGAAAACACATCGGCGACAACGGTAAGGTCCTTTCGAGGGATTGCAATACGTGCCATGTCATTCTCGCGCAAAAACTCGACCACGACAACCTCCGCGTGTCGCTGACCGGCGTTGACTACCGCCATCCTGTCGATATCGGTGATGCGTGGAAGCAGATGAACTGCAGCGATTGTCACAGCAGCGGTCCGTGATGGCCGCTGGCGGATCTTCTGGCACGTGCTGAGGAACAAGGACAGATTTCCATTACATTTTTCCCCTTGCGCTCGAACGAGATGATTGAACATCCTCAAATGCAGGCTCACCAGTCCAAAAGAGATTTCCTCAAGGTCATTCTTGGCGGGAGCCTCCTCGCATGGGCGGGAACTATTCTTTATCCCATTCTTGCATACCTTAAACCTCCCAGCCAGGCGGAAGCGGAGGTCAGCAGCGTCAAAGCCGGCAAACTCTCCGATATCGAAAAAGACAGCGGCACGATCATCAAGTTCGGAAGCAAGCCGGTGATCCTTCTTCGCACGGCCGCAGGCGATCTCCGCGCCTTCTCAGCGACTTGCACTCACCTTGACTGCACCGTCCAGTACCGGAAGGACTTCGGGCTCATTTGGTGCGCATGCCACAACGGGAAATACGACATCAACGGCAGAAACGTCTCCGGTCCGCCGCCGCGTCCGCTCGATGAGTACAAGGTCAACATTCAGGGAGGGGAGGTTTTCATCTCCAAGAGATCATGAAGCGATCGTTGGAAAAATTCTATGATTGGCTGAATGAACGGGTCGAGCTCGACGACCTGATCAAATTCATGGGGAAGAAATATGTCCCCGTGCATCGGCATTCGATCTGGTATTATTTCGGCGGCGTGTCGCTCTTCCTGTTCATCATCCAGGTCGTCACGGGAATTCTTCTGCTGATGTACTATAAAGGGAGCGAAGAATTCGCGTTCGAGTCGATCCAGTTTATCATGTCGAAGGTCCAGTTCGGGTGGCTCATCCGCTCGATCCACAGCTGGACGGCGAACCTGTTTATCTTGACAGCGATGATCCACATGTTCAGCGTCTTTTTTGAAAAGTCGTACCGCAAGCCCCGCGAGATCACTTGGCTGACCGGCATGCTGATGTTCTTCCTGGCCCTCGCGTTCGGATTCAGCGGTTACCTGCTGCCGTGGAATGAACTGGCGTATTTTGCGACGAAGGTCGGAACCGATATCGCCGGCGTTGTCCCGTTGGTCGGCAAGCCGATCATGATGTTCCTCCGTGGAGGAGAAGAGGTGACCGGCGCGACCCTTTCGCGTTTCTTCGGATTTCACGTGGCGGTCTTCCCGGGAATCTTCACGGTGCTACTCGGGATTCACCTCCTGCTGATCCAGCGCCAGGGGATGAGCGAACCGCTCTCCTCGGAACACGAGCCCGTCTCCGAACAGAAAAGAATGCCGTTCTTTCCGAATTTTCTGCTGCGCGACCTTCTTCTCTGGCTCATCGTCCTGAATCTCCTGGCGATTCTTGCGGTCTTCTTTCCGTGGGAATTGGGGAAAAAAGCCGACGCGTTCGCCGCGGCTCCCGCAGGAATAAAGCCTGAATGGTACTTCCTCTTCATGTTCCAGTCGTTGAAATACATTCCCGGCAAACTGTGGATCTTTGACGGCGAAGTCTTCGGGATCATGCTCTTTGGCGCAGCCGGGCTGCTCTGGATGCTTGTGCCGTTTTGGGACCGCAAGAGTGCCCGCGGGGAAAAGAATCGCTTCATCACATACATCGGACTCTTTGTGATTTTCTATATCATCATTCTGACGATCATCGGATGGGCAACATGAAGCTTCGGCCTGGAATGCTGGTCGCTGCGTTGTTGGCTGCTGCGGTGTGCCGCGGTTCCGCCGCTGCGCCGGACCAGTGCGTGACGTGTCATGAGGCGCTCGACGATGCCCCGTCCAAACTGTTCAAGCATGATGTCCATTTCAAAAAGGGACTTTCATGCGCCGATTGCCACGGCGGAAATCCGAGGTCCGATGACGCAGAAACGGCGATGAGCAAGAAGGAAGGTTTCATCGGCGCCCCGAAGGGGGACGAAATTTCAAAGACCTGCGCCGCATGTCATGCCGACCCGGAGGCCATGCGAAAATTTGGTTCGCAGCTTCCGACCAATCAATGGGAAAACCTTCAGGCGAGCGTACACGGCAAACTTTCGACGACCGGAAAGGAACATATTGTCCAGTGCACGACGTGCCACTCCGCTCACGGCATCGTACATGTGAAAGATCCCTCCTCGCCGGTCTCCCCGCTGCACGTCGTGGAAACGTGCACCAAGTGCCACGCCAACGCCGCACTGATGCGTTCATACAACCCCTCGATGCCGGTCGACCAGCTCGATAAATACAGGACAAGCGTCCACGGCATCCGCAACGCCAAAGGGGACCCGAACACTGCAGAGTGCGCCAGTTGCCACGGCAGTCACGATATCCGATCGGCGAAGGACGTGAAGTCACGCGTGTACGCCACGAATATCCCGGCGACCTGCGCGCACTGCCACAGCAATGCGGCGCTGATGAAGGCTTATAGGATTCCGACCGACCAGTTCGAAAAATTTTCGCGCAGCGTGCATGGAGTCGCTCTCTTGCAGAAAAATGACGTCGGAGCCCCCGCGTGCAATAGCTGTCATGGCAATCACGGCGCAGCGCCTCCGGGGGTAGAATCGGTTTCGAAAGTGTGCGGGACTTGCCACGCTCTGAACGCGGACCTGTTTTCGTCAAGTCCCCATAAGAAAGCGTTTGACGACAGGAAACTGCCCGAATGCGAAACGTGTCACGGCAACCATGAGATCGTCGCCGCCTCCGATTCACTTCTCGGAGTAGCGGCGGGTGCAACGTGCGGCAGATGCCACACGGAGAAAGAAAGTACAAAAGGCTTTCTCGCCGCGAGATCGATGCGAACCTTGACCGACAGTCTTGTGAATTTTGAGCAGCATGCCCGGACGCTGATCGATGAGGCGGAGCAAAAAGGAATGGAGGTGTCGGAAGCGAAGTTCAGACTTCGTGACGTGCATCAGGCACGAATGCAGTCGCGAACGATGGTGCATGCATTCAATGAGGACAAATTCCACGACGCAATTCAAAAAGGATTGGTCGTCGCTGCAGCAGTTTCGCAGCAAGGCCAACAGGCGATCGATGAATATTATTTTCGCCGGTTCGGCCTTGGGTTTGCAACGATCATCATTACGATCCTTGCTTCCTCGCTCTATCTTTATATCAAAAGATTAGAACGAAAACAGGCAAGGAGCGAATCGGACCGGTCGGGATCATGAATCCAGCGCTCCTGATCTTTTCTCAATTGTTGAGATTGAAAAATCCGTTTTTTTAGGTCGTGGGGAATTGAATAAACTTCCTTTAACAAGGGAGTTTCTGAAGAGAAGGCTTATGGTGACGATTCTCATCCTTGCAAATTCAGCAGTAATGATCTTCTTGGATTTAAGACTATAAATGGCAGAAATCGACGAAAAACAGAGAAAAATCCACTGCCGTCGTCTCGGCACATTATTTGAGTAATAATGTGTTGAGGTTTTGAACGGTGCAAATAATAAAACCTGAACAGAAAGAATCCTGAGATGAAAAAGTTAGTTGAAATGTTGGTAGTGGCAGCGATGGTTGTCTTTCTTGCTCTTCCGTCTGAGGCACAGCATAAGTACGTCGGCGTCACAATGTGTTCTGTGTGCCATAAGACCGAGAAACAAGGAAAGCAATTCGATATTTGGAAATCTTCTGCACATGCAAGCGCGTTCAAAACTCTCCAGTCGCCGAAAGCAGACGAGATTGCAAAAGCAAAAGGCTTGAAGGTGAAAGCTTCTGAAGCTCCCGAGTGCCTCCAGTGTCATGTCACCGGGTACGCTGCCGACAAAGCGCTGACGTCCGCATTAAAGGTGGAAGACGGTATTCAATGCGAATCGTGCCACGGCCCCGGATCTGACTATAAATCGATCCCTGTCATGAAAGATAAAGCGAAGGCAGAAGCGGCTGGATTGGTTCTTGCAGCTGGCGATGCAAAACTCTGCACACAGTGCCACAACAGCAAGAGCCCGTCGTACAAAGAATTTAATTACAAAGAAGCCTGGGCGAAGATCAAACATCCTATCCCCGCAGCTGGCTAAGATAGTATTCGCTCCATTCGTGGGGCGATACTTCCCCCGCCGGTAACCTACATACCGGCGTTTATCCCACGAGGCTCGGCAAAGCCTCCAGACCGCAAAAACAATCCCGCTTCGTCTCCTGACGGAGCGGGATTCCTATTTTATAGAAGGGGGGAGAACGATTCTTGATACTTAGAAGGAAGTTTGTTATGATTGAAGAAATCTGTAGGAAATGAAAGCAATTCTTGCCGCGACGAATGGCACAATCCTTGTCTTTATTCCCACCACACGAGTAAAGGGAATTGCCGTTATGAAATGCAAAATAGTCTTCATCATTCTTTTGTTCATGACAGCGACGGCTTCTGCTCAGCTGGCAACCGGACGCTTCACGACTTCGTTCTACGGCTGGCAGGGACGTAACGCAGACCTCGACGTTCAAAATTACTTGCGTGGTTTTGAGAACGTTCAGTTCGACCTCAACCAGGAACATTTTTCGTTCAACACGAATTTTCAGTACTCAAAAGATTTCGGCACGACGATAGGCACCGACCCGGACCTGCAGCTCTCGTCCCTGGTATTGAGGGGGCGAAACATCGCTGATGTCGGCGACATCTCGGTAGGGCGGCAGTATGTGTTCGCGGGGGTCGGTGACGGCTTGATCGACGGTGCCGTGGCACGGGCAATGTTGTTTGACCGAAGGGTGGGCGTGACAGCGTACGGCGGCTACAATATCGTCGAGTCGCGCTCGATCGACCTGAAGGAAAGTTTGCCGGACAATTCTCTGTACGGCGGTCAGATCACGTTCGCGCCGATCGACAACGGGGTGGTCGGCGTGAGTTACATGAAACGGACCCGCAAGCCGGAGCCGTTCACCGCAGTCCGGGAGGATTCGCTGTTCAACCCCGAAGTGATCCTCATCGCTTACTCGCCGACCGAGGAGGAATATGCCAGCGTCGATGCACGGTACAGTTTTTTGACCAAAGCAAATCTCTACGCCCGCTCCGATTACGACCTCAATATGGAAAGGATCTCGCGCGCACAGATCGAAGGAAGCGTCGGCATCATGTCGTCGCTGAGCGCGACGCTCGATTATCTCTATCGCCAGCCGCGCATCGCCTACAACTCGATCTTCTCCGTCTTCAACACCAACAGTACGCAGGAGGTGGAAGCCGGCCTTGATTACGAAGT
Organism: Bacteroidota bacterium; assembly: GCA_035506275.1. NCBI lineage: Bacteria > Pseudomonadati > Bacteroidota > Bacteroidota bacterium. The sequence continues at coordinate 167,737 of DATJPT010000006.1, read as the reverse complement.
GATGCCGTTGTTCCATACGTTCGCCCGCTTTGCGACCGTTCAGTATACGGACGACAACAGCCGCCGCGTCACCGTCGGCGGGTCATACGATATCATCAACGTTTCCTACACTCAGAATTTCGGCTACGCCGGAGACTTGAACGGCATCTCTGTCCAGGCGGTCTATCCGATGATGGAACGGAAGTTCACCCCGAACATCGGCTTCGGGTTTGCCGATTACCAGATGTCGGATAACGCGCCGAAAAATAATGTCATGAACAGCAGCATCGGAGCCACCTACCGCCCGATGCCTTCCCTGTCGACCGATGCTCAGGTTCAATGGATGCGCAACCCGCTTTATGCGAACGACGTCCGCGTGTTTTTGAAAGTAAACTACTGGTTCAGTGACCGTCTCAGTTGGTTTTAAGGACCCCCTATGAGAAACAAAATTCTTTTGTTTGGAGCGTGTTGCGCGGCAGCGGTTGTTGCTGCGTTTGGCGGCGGATGGTCGGCGAATGATGGCGCCGGCGCTGCCGGCAACACGGTGCAGCCGATCAAATTCTCCCACCAGAAGCATATCAACGAGTTCGGTGTTGATTGCGCAACGTGCCATGCCGAGGCCGCGACCAGCAAGTTGTCGTCAGATAAGATGATTCCCGGTCATGCGGTCTGCCAGACGTGCCACGAAGACCAGGTCAACAAAACGTGCGGTTACTGCCATACCGACGAGAAGAATCCGAAAGGATTTGCGAGGGAGGCGCGCGAACTCCGGTTCAATCATAAGCAGCACGTCACAGACGGCAAAATGGAATGCGTCACGTGCCATGCCGGATTAGATAAGGTCGATTACGCTTCTGCGGCCAACATGCCGGCGATGACGACATGCAATACCTGCCACAATAATTTGAAGGTCAATAACCAGTGCGAGACGTGTCATTCCAACCTTGCCACGCTCCGTCCGGCCTCCCATAACGAAGGAAATTTTTTGAAGACCCATTCCGTCCTGGCCAAGCTGGGGGGGATCGATGCGCAATGCTCCACGTGCCATACGGAAAGCTACTGCGCACAATGCCACGACGGATCGAACCTGACCGCGCTGTCGGCCGCCGAGAAGACCGGCATGATCTCCCCGCGCACGATGGGAGACGACAAGTCCCAGGCGCTGAAGGGACAGTCTGTCCATGACATGAATTACCGTTTCACGCACGGCATCGACGCCCGCGGACATGCTGCGGATTGCCAGGTGTGCCACCATGAGCAGGCATTTTGCAACGACTGCCATCAGACGGGAAGCCAGGCGCTCGGCGGCACCATTCCGACATCGCACGAAGCCGCAGGGTTCGTCACCATCGGGGTCGGCACAGGCGGCGGAGAACATGCTCGGCTTGCCCGGCGCGAGATCGAAAGCTGCATGTCCTGCCATGATGTTGAAGGGTCCGACCCGGTCTGCATGAAGTGTCACGTCGATCCCGACGGCATCAAAGGGACGAATCCCCAGACGCATCCGAGCGGATTCATGAGCGGGGTTCACGGCGACTGGCATACGAATGCCGGTGCAACATGTTTTGCCTGTCACACCGACCCGAACGCGAAACCGCATACGATGGGGGGAATTGCCGGCGTGGGATTTTGTGGATACTGTCACGGAAAGAAGTGAGTGAACTATGAAAACAAGTGTGTATCGTGGAATTGTGCTCGTTGTCTCGATAGGCTTGCTCGCCGGCTGCAGCAAATTAAAAAATTCTGAGACGCCGACTGCCCCCGTGCTGAGCGTCCACCCGGAAGGATTTACGGATACTGCGTCGATGAACTTTCACGGCAATACCGTGAAGCAGCTGAACTGGAATATGACCGAGTGTAAGGGATGCCACGGCGCCAATTACTCGGGGGGTAGTGCGCAATTTTCCTGCACGACCTGCCATGTCCAGCCCAACGGTCCCGAAGCATGCAACACGTGCCATGGAACATTTAACGCTCCCGAAAGCAATATGGCTCTCTGGGCGCCGCCGCGTGGAGTGAACGGCGATACGTCGTCCACAAGCCGCGGTGTGGGGGCACATCAGGCGCATTTGCAGGCGACGTTAGGGAAGACGGTCAAGTGCCAGGAGTGCCATACGGTTCCCTCACATGTATATGCTGCCGGACATTTCGATTCTCCTCTCCCGGCAAAAGTTGCACTGAACGATACATTGGCGAATGTCGTGAGCGGCGGAGGGACATTCACACCGCATCCTGCATACGACGCAACCCAATTGCAATGCAGCAACACCTTCTGTCACGGAAACTGGCAAGTGTTGAAGTCGAACGCATCGCCGGACCATCAATACATCTACACGGATTCGATGATGGCCGGACTCAATCATTCCCCCAAATGGACTGGCGGGGCGGCCGAAGCGGCCTGCGGGACGTGCCACGACCTGCCGCCGAAAGGGCATGTCGGGTATCCTAACCAACTCCCCCTCTCGAGCTGCGGCAACTCGAGCTGTCACGAAGGCGTTGTCGATGCGAGTGGGAAGATCCTCAACCCGGCGTTGCACATTAACGGCAAGGTTGATATAGAGGGGACGCAAAGAAGTTTCTAGTTTCTTGAACGGAGCGAGTGATGGTCGGTACGATTGTTCTGGTTGTAGCGTTCGTCAGTGGCCTGGTTGCGGTCTGGTCGTATTACCAGACAGCCGCTGAGAGGCAGAATTTTTTGAAGCTTGGCAGGAGCGCTCTCTATGTCAGCGGCGCGGGAATCATCGCCGCTGCCGCGCTTCTGTTGAACAACATTCTGCAGCATGATTTTTCCTATTCCTACGTTTGGAGTTACAGCGACAGGAAACTTCCTCTTCATTTCCTGATCTCGACGTTTTATGCGGGACAGGAAGGGAGCTTCCTCTTCTGGGCGGTCTGCTCGGCGGTCATCAGTTTCTTCGTGCTGCGGTACACGAGAACGCGCCATTCTGAAGCTCATGTGCTGACGATCTTCCTGGCGACGCAGACATTTCTCGTCCTCCTCCTTTTGTTCAAATCTCCGTTCACAGCGATTTGGGATGCCTTCCCCGGACGGATCGCCCCCGGCCAGATCCCGCCGGACGGCAAAGGATTGAACCCTCTTCTGCAGAATTTCTGGATGGTCATTCATCCGCCGGTGCTCTTCATCGGTTTTGCAGTCACGGCCGTTCCGTTCAGTTTTGCGGTCGCGGCGTTGTGGCGGAAAGATTTTGCTTCGTGGATCTCCAGCGCATTCCCCTGGGTGCTTTTCTCCGGGCTCATTCTCGGCCTGGGGATCATGCTTGGCGCGTACTGGGCGTACGGCGTGCTTGGCTGGGGCGGTTATTGGGGATGGGATCCGGTCGAGAATTCCTCCCTGATCCCGTGGCTTGTGCTGATGGCCCTTGTGCACACGATGTTGATTCAGAAGAGGACCGGCAATTTCGTGCGGACGAATTTCGCTCTGGCCATTCTGGCGTTCCTTTTTGTTGTCTACAGTACGTTCCTCACCCGTAGCGGTGTGCTCGGCGATTCGTCCGTGCATTCGTTCACCGACCCTGGAACCGCAGTGTACACGCTGCTCATTGCATTCCTCGGGGTCTTTGCGTTTCTCGGTTTCGGCATGATGATCCTTCGCCGCGCCGAATTGAAGCAGAATGCACCGCCGCTGCAGTATCGTTCGCGGGGATTCATCGTGAGCCTCGGCTCGTTTGCCCTGCTTGCGTTGTCGGCCGTCGTGCTGTTCGGAACGAGTCTGCCGATCGTTTCGAAGACAAACGTTGAACCGTCGTTCTACGACACGATGAGCCTCCCGCTCGCTGCACTCATCGCACTCCTCATCGGCGGAAGTCTGCTTCTTCGCTGGGAAAACGAGGACGGCGCGGGGTTCTTCAAACGTTCCCTCAAATGGATCGTTGCCTCCTGCGCGGTCGCCGGAGCGATGGCGTATTTCGGAGTCCACGACGGAATGATGCTGGCGTTCGGGTTTGCATCGGCGTTCGCCCTCTTTGTGAACATTGAAATTGCATACTTCACGGCGAAAGGCGATCCTCGTTTGACAGGAGGGAAGATCGCGCACATCGGCCTCGCGCTGTTCTTTTTCGGGGTTCTTGCTTCGGGAAAGTACGGCGAGAAAGAACATCTGGCCCTTTCATTGAATTCGCCGCAGAGTATTTTTGGCTACACCGTGACCTATAAAGGAAACAGGCCGGTCGAGGGGCACAAGTTCGCATACGACATTGACGTTCAAAACGGAAATTCCCATTTTCAACTTTCTCCGGTGATGTATGAAACGGGGGAGCAGGGGACGATGCGCACTCCCGACATCAAATCGTTCCTGACGCAGGATCTGTATTGTTCTCCCGTTTCGCTGACTCATACGGAGAGTCTCGCCGGCCAGGGGGGAGAAACCGTCTCCATTAAAAAAGGAGAGACGGTATCGCTGGGAGACGTCAAGGCAAAGTTTGTGAAATTCGACATGGGGAGCCACGGCATGGATGCGATGACAACCGGCGGCGGGATGTCGGTCGGGTCCGTGATCGAGCTTTCTTCTCCCGAAGGAAAAGAAACAGTGACGCCGGTCGCAGTATACACGCAGCAGAGAACGCCCGCGTTCAAACCGGCCGCATCGAAGCTGCTCGGCGCAGATCTGGAATTGGTCAGCATGAATATCGACATGGGGTCGAAACAATCTACGGTGACGCTCGAGGTTGTCAAGCCTGGAGCAGCGGCTCCCGCGGGAGAAGTGCTGGAGGTTGAGGCGAGCATCAAGCCTTTTATTGATCTTGTTTGGACTGGCACGATACTGTTGTTCATTGGATTAATCATTTCTATGCTCCAGCGAAAGCAGGAAGCATAGACGTTTGAAAAAATATTCACAATCATCATCAAAAACTTTTTTGAATGGAGCTGCTATGATGACAGAAACGATGCCAAAACCGTTAACGGAAAATGTTCCGGGAAGATTTCACGTGATGGACAGCTGCAATGGGTGCGGGCTCTGCATGTCATATGCCATCCACAGCTTTACCTTCGATGATTCGGCATGTTTCTATTATGTGTACCGCCAGCCCGAAGGGGATGCTGAGGTCGAGGACGTGCTGCGCGCAATTTCCGTCTGTCCGATGGATGCGATTAAAGATCGGGGAAACTGACGATCGATGCTGCAATGCCGCTGCGGTGAGGATGGTGCCGCGGCGGCAGACCTTCCAAACCACGCACTCTTATGATCATCGGTATTCTTAAAGAGACCGGCCTTCTCGAACGACGCGTCGCTCTTTCTCCCGCCGGAGTTCAGGCGCTCTCCGCCATGGGGCATACGGTCTATGTCGAGCGCCTTGCCGGGGCCGCCGCCCTTTTCACCGACGAAGAGTACATCGCCGCCGGCGGAGTGACCGCCTACAGTACGGAAGAAGCCGTCAATCGTTCCGAACTCGTGCTGAAAATTTCCCCTCTGTCCGAAAAAGAACTCCAGCTCCTCTCCAAGGGTCAGGCCATCTTTTCGTTTCTCCATCTCGCGATGTCGCAGCGGAAACAGATCGAGACGCTCCTCCAGCGCGAAGTGACCGCCGTTGCCTATGAGCTGATCGAGAACGCTCAGGGAGAACTTGGCGTGCTGCAGGTGATGAGCGAGATCGGGGGCCAGGTGTCCATGCACGTCGCTGCCCGTTATCTCCAGGGAAAAGAGGGGGGACGCGGAATTTTGCTCGGATCGATTCCCGGCGTACCCCCGGCATCGGTCGTTATCCTCGGCGCCGGAACCGTCGGCCGGACGGCTGCCCGCATTGCCGTCGGAATGGGGGCTTCGGTCACCCTGCTCGATAAGGATATTTCCCGCCTTCGCCAGGTTGAAGAATTGCTGCAGTGGAAGATCACCACCGAAACGTCCACGGATTACAACGTCAGCCGGGCGGTTCGCTATGCCGATGCGGTTATCGGAGCCGTCTTGATGAAGGGGGAAAAAGCTCCGCATATCGTGACGGAAGAAATGGTGAAGCAGATGAAAGCAGGGGCGGTGATCGTGGACGTTTCGATCGACCACGGGGGATGCGTGGAAACGAGCCGGCCTACATCGTTGAGCGACCCTGTCTTTGTCCGTCACGGTGTCGTCCACTACTGTGTTCCGAATATGACCGCATCCGTCGGCCGCACGGCAACGGCAGCGTTGACGAATGCGATGGTCCCTTATTTGCTCGAGACCGCCAACGCCGGTTTCGAAAGGTCTTTCCAGGCGAATCCCGGATTAGCAAAGGGTGTGTGCACGTTCGCGGGCCGCTGTACGAACAGCGGCGTCGCAAGAATTTTTGACCTCCCGCTTGCCAGTATAGAGCGCCTTCTGGCCGGCCGTCATCAGTCGGAGTCCGTCGTATGAACTGGCTCGACCAGTACAAATCGAAAGTAGTTTCGGTCGAAAATGCGGTCTCGACCGTCAAGTCCGAGGACCGGATCTTCGTGAGCGGCAATGCCGCGACTCCGCTTCTCCTGATGCGGGCGCTGGCGGACCGGAAGAACGATCTTCTTCATGTGGAAGTGAACCACGTGCTGCTCATCGGCGATGACCCGTTGTCGAAGCCGGGGATGGATACGCATTTCAGGCATAATTCGCTGTTCGTCGGCCCTGCGGACCGCGCTGCGATCGCTGACGGAAGCGCCGACGGCGTTTCCGTCCACCTCTCGCAGATCCCGGCGTTATTCCGGCAGGGGATCATTCCGCTGGATGTGGCGATGATCCATTGCTCACCCCCCGACGAGCACGGATTCGTGAGCCTCGGCGTGGAATGCGCCGGAACGAAAGCCGCCGTCGAAAGCGCGAAGATTGTCGTGGCGCAGGTGAACGAAAGAATGCCCCGGACGCTCGGCGATGTGTTCGTCCATATCTCCCACATCGATAAGATCGTTGAATGCTCCGAAGAACTTGGTACGCTGCCGCACGGGACGGCATACTCGGATGTTGAATCAAAGATCGGCTCGCACATTGCGGGGCTGATCGAAGACGGATCAACGCTGCAGCTCGGCATCGGCGGAATTCCCGACGCCGTGTTGTCCAACCTCGAAGGGAAGAACCATCTCGGCGTTCATACGGAGATGGTGTCGGACGGCGTCGTGCGGGCGATTGAAAAGGGGATCATCACGAACCAGAAAAAAACACTCCACCCGGGGAAGGTGATTGCCACCTTCGTCCTGGGCACGAAGGAGCTGTACGAGTACGTTCACAACAACCCGTATTTTGAGATTCATCCGTGCGATTATACGAACGACCCGTTCATCATTTCGCGGAACGAGAAGATGGTTGCGATCAATTCGGCCATCGAAGTGGATGTGACCGGCCAGGTCTGCGCCGATTCGATCGGGCACACGATCTACAGCGGCTTCGGCGGACAGGTGGATTTCATCCGCGGCGCCGCCGGATCGAAAGGGGGCAAGCCGATCATCGCCCTGCCCTCCACGGCAAAGAACGGAACGGTGTCGCGCATTGTCGCCCAGCTCTCCCCGGGAGCCGGTGTCGTGACCTCGCGCGCCGACGTTCATTACGTCGTCACCGAGTTCGGTGTCGCTTCTCTCCACGGAAAAAATATGCGGCAGAGAGCGGACGCGCTGATCGCCATCGCTCATCCCCGGTTTCACGACGAGCTTCTCAATGCCGTTCGTTCGAGATACAAAACATACGCTGTGCATTCTTAGCGTTTTCCCATTGACCATGAAGGACCCCAGACAATGAACTGTGTGCATGTTCCAAAAGAAAAACTCGACTGGATCGCCAGAGAAAGCAACCATGTCTTCGTGCTGACCGTCGAGATGGAAAAAGTGCTCGACTGGTACCGCGACCATCCCCACCATCCGCTGGATTTTGACAAGGTGCGCGCCAAGGTCATGGAAGCACACACGCGGATTGAAGGAATCACTACTGTGATGAACGAGATTCTGACGCCGAAGGCGGCCCACGTTGTCGAGGACGCCGCCACGGACGTTTGGCTCTGAGCGGTGATGCAATAAAAGGAGAGCGCTGCATGCGCCGTTGTTTCCGCGCCGCGCGCGGTCGTGGGTGACGGTGACCGGTTCACTCCGATTCAAGCATAACGATGAAAGCAAGGAACGTTGAAATATCATACGAAGATGATGACGATGAACAAAGGGATACGGTCCGCGTTCACAGCCGCACGGAAGCGTTGGTCCGGCGGAAACAGGCGCGGCCGTGAGTACGGCAATTTCAATTCATTCCCGATCGAGACCCTCGGAGAGGGAGTGCGACGATTGGCTTTCATAATTACTATGGAGGAGCGTTATGCTTAAAGAATATTGGAAAGCAGTGCAGGATAAGGTGTGCGTGAAATGTATCGACGGGGATCGCTACGGAAACTGCCGCCTCTCCCCTCAGTTTGACTGCGGACTGAAAAAATATTTTTCGAACGTCGTGCATGTTGTTCAAACGACCCACAGCGACAACATGCTGGACTATTCCACTGCCCTGCGGCGCGAAGTTTGTGCGCATTGCCAGGAACAGACCTCGGAGGGACAGTGCTACGTCAGAAACATGCTGGATTGCCCGCTTGACAGATATTTCCCGCTGATCGTTTCGACGATCAACCAGGTGCAGGAAATGCAGTTGTCCCGCTGAAAAGCATCGTGAAACACTGCGCCGGGCGCTGACAGGACTCAAGGTTGATCGCATCCTGACGTGCGGCATGCTGTGAACACGGTTCGACCGTCGTGATGGGGTGCCGGCCGCTAAAGCCGGCGCCTGTCCTTCCCCATCGTTCTTGTCCCTCCCTCGATGTCCCCCGTTTCTTGTGTCTGTACCGAAAAAACTGTACCATACCCTGAACTCCAGCCCAAACTTCGTCGTAAGGAAGCCTTGTTTCCGAGGGCGCAACGAAATTCTCAGGAGACCGTCGATGGTCAAGAGCATCTGGAAAAAATTGCTGCTGTGGGTCAACACCTATCCCATCGTTTTTTCCGTCGTGGGGATTTACGCCTATTACCTCTTCACGACGTTGAATGTTTTCAAAAAGTCCACCGTTACCCATCTCTCGCTCCTCGATTTTATCTTTCAATACGACTCTCTCATCTGGATGTGGCTCGTCGTCTATGTCGTTTCTCGCGCGCAGGCCATGAAACAGAAATACGAACAGGATGAGTCGAATAAAAGGCTCATCCTCTCGGAAGTCGAAAAGTCCTCCATCGCGTCGACCGTTCTCCGGAACGTCATCCGAATGCTGCAGGATGCCGTGAATAATCCCCTCGCGATCATCGCGTCCACAACGGAGGAGATCCGCAGACAAAGCCCGTCCGACCCATCCCTCGGCCGGCACTTCGACCAGATTGAGGCATCGCTCCAGCGGATCCATAATGCCATCAAAGACGTTCAGGTCCATGAATCGACAGAGCTCTTGGAACAGTTGCACAAGCAAGTAAGCACCTAGCGGTACCCGAAAGACAAACAAAATGAGTCACTGCCGGCGTGTTACACGTTTAACGGTTGGCGTCACATGTCATCCCCCAGGATGAAGGCCGTACCACAGGTGGAAAAATCGCCGGCCCCGGCTCACGCGATAGGGTATTCTGTATTCACGACGGTGATGAGCCGGCGGAACCTGTTTGCTCATCTAGCGGTGTTCTGCTGCGTCATCGTCATGCACCAAACATCGCATTCTTGACCCGTTCCTCACGACGTTCACGGTTTATTTTCCGCATGTACTCGTGCAGAACGTTTTCAAAAAGAGCGATAAAGGTCGATAGATCGGTCCACGAAACAAAGTATGGATTCAAAGGTAATGATATTGCTTGTTGAAGACGAGGCGATGCTGCAGGAACTTCTGAAGGCGGTTCTTGAAGAAGAGGGATACCAGGTTGAGACCGCCTCGGACGGAGAAGCTGCGGTTGAAATTTTTCGGCAGAAGAAAAATGAGATCAGCCTCGTCCTCTCGGACATGGGGCTCCCCAAACTCGGGGGATGGGAGATGTTCGAAAAACTTCGCAGCATTCAACCCAGCGTCAAGGTCATTCTCGCAAGCGGCTATGTCGATGCGGAGATGAGGGAAGAGGCCATAAAAAAAGGGGCAAAAGATTTCGTCCAGAAGCCATACATCCCGGCGGCAATTCTTCAACGCCTTCGCGAAGTTCTCGACTCTGAATAGCGTTTCCTTTCTCCGCGTCCAGCACTTTCATCCTTCCTGTTATTTTGCTTCCCACTTTTAAGAATCACCCAAACTGCATTTCTACAATTGGTAAATATTTTTTTTCGCACACTTTTTTCATCCGCTTTTGCGCGGCAAAAAGTAGCACGATATTTGTATTTTTTGCTGCAGAACAAGATCAATTTCAAGCATCTCACATTGCAACAAAGGACAATTAAAAATGGCTAGCAACGATGTTTCAGATAAGAAGCGGGCAATGGTGACGATCGACGGCAACGAAGCCGCGGCGTACGTTGCGCATAAAACGAATGAAGTTATAGCGATCTATCCCATCACTCCTTCGTCAGGCATGGGCGAGTGGTGCGACCAGTGGTCCGCTGAAGGGAAGAAAAATATTTGGGGAACAGTTCCTCTTGTTGCAGAGATGCAAAGCGAAGGGGGTGCGTCCGGGGCAGTGCATGGCGCGCTGCAAACCGGATCGATGACGACGACGTTCACGGCGTCGCAGGGGTTGTTGCTGATGATCCCGAACATGTACAAGATCGCGGGAGAATTGACGCCGACGGTCTTCCATGTCTCGGCCCGCTCCCTCGCGACACAGGCTCTTTCGATTTTTGGCGACCACAGCGATGTGATGTCCGTCCGGTCGACGGGCTTCGCCCTTTTAGTCTCGAATTCCGTTCAGGAAGTCATGGACTTCGCGTTGATGGCGCAGGCGGCGACGCTGGAGTCGCGGGTTCCCTTTCTTCATTTCTTCGACGGCTTCAGAACCTCCGCCGAAGTCATGAAGATCGAACAATTGACCGTCGATGACATTCGCGCGATGGTCGATGACGAACTTGTCTTTAAGCACCGCCAGCGGGCATTGACTCCGGATAATCCGGTTCTCCGCGGCACTGCGCAAAATCCCGACACGTTCTTCCAGTCGCGTGAGACGGTGAATCCGTTCTATGCTGCGTGTCCTGAGATCGTGCAAAAAACCATGGACAAATTCGCGAAGATCGCCGGCCGCCAGTATCATCTGTTCGACTATGTTGGCGCCCCTGATGCCGAGAGGGTGATCGTTGTGATGGGTTCGGGCGGCGAGATCCTTCATGAAACAGTCGAATCGCTGACGGCAAAGGGGGAAAAGGTCGGCGTCGTTAAAGTGCACCTGTTCAGGCCGTTTTCGGTCAAACACTTCGTCGCGGCACTTCCAAAAACGGTGAAATCGATCGCCGTGCTCGACAGGACAAAGGAGCCCGGATCCGCCGGTGAACCGCTCTACCAGGATGTCGTGACCGCGTTCGGCGAAGCGTTGTCGGAAGGCTTCTCCCCGGTCAAAACTTTCCCGCGCATTATCGGCGGACGCTACGGATTGTCGTCGAAGGAATTTACTCCGGCGATGGGGAAAGCGGTGTTCGACGAGCTGAAAAAATCAGCCCCGAAGAACCACTTTACGGTCGGCATCAACGACGACGTGTCGCACACAAGCCTCGACTACGACAGGACATTTACGACGGAAAAGGATGACGTCGTCCGTGCGATGTTCTACGGTCTCGGCGCCGACGGAACGGTCGGAGCGAACAAGAACTCGATCAAGATCATCGGCGAAGATACGACGAATTACGCCCAGGGATACTTCGTGTACGACTCAAAGAAATCCGGCACGACCACCGTTTCCCATCTCCGGTTCGGCCCGCGCCCGATCCGCTCCTCCTATTTGATCGACAAAGCTAATTTTGTCGGATGCCATCAATGGCTGTTCCTGGAGAAGTATAACGTCCTGCAGGAATTGGTGGACGGCGGAACATTCCTCTTGAATAGCCAGTACCCGGCGGATGAAGTGTGGAGCAAGCTGCCGCGGATCACGCAGGAGGAGATCATCAGAAAGAAACTGAACTTCTACGTCATCGACGGTTACGCCGTCGCCGCCAAGACAGGCATGGGAGGACGAGTTAATACGATCATGCAGACCTGCTTCTTTGCGATCTCCGGCGTTCTTCCGAAAGAGGAAGCGATCGAAGCGATCAAGCGCTCTATTAAGAAGACATACGGAAAAAAAGGGGAAGACATCGTGAAGATGAACTTCGATGCGGTCGATCACACCCTCGCGAATCTTTTCAAGGTAAACGTTCCGGCGAAGGCCGAGAGCACTCTTGAGCTCCCTCCCGTCGTCTCGGAGAAGGCTCCCGACTTTGTCAAAGAAGTTCTAGCAAAGATCGTCGCCGGATTGGGCAACGACCTCCCGGTGAGCGCAATGCCGGTGGACGGGACTTTCCCGACGGGAACCGCGGCATGGGAGAAGAGAAATATCGCCCTCGAGATCCCGGCATGGGACGAAAAAATCTGTATCCAATGCGGCAAGTGCGCGCTGGTCTGCCCGCATGCAACGATCCGCATCAAAGTGTTCGACGAGAAGCGGCTCGCCGGCGCCCCCGCGACGTTCAAGAGCACCGATTATCGCGGCAAGGAATATGAAGGGATGAAATATTCGATCCAGGTCGCACCGGAAGATTGCACCGGCTGCGGACTCTGCTTCGAAGTCTGCCCGGTAAAGAACAAGGCCGAGACACGCCTCAAGGCGCTCAACATGGTTCCGCAGCTACCTCTGCGTGAACAGGAACGGGCGAATTGGGATTTCTTCCTCACGCTTCCCGAGGTCGACCGCAATACGGCGAAAGTCGATACCATCAAAGGATCGCAATTCCTCCAGCCGTTGTTTGAGTTTTCGGGTGCCTGTTCGGGTTGCGGTGAGACTCCGTATATCAAATTGGTTACCCAGCTCTTTGGCGACAGGACCATCGTAGCGAACGCCACCGGCTGTTCGTCCATTTACGGCGGCAACCTTCCGACCACCCCGTGGACAAAGAACTCGGACGGACGGGGACCGGCATGGTCGAATTCGCTTTTCGAAGACAATGCTGAATTCGGCCTCGGCTACCGGCTCTCGATCGACAAACACACCGAGTACGCGTGCGAGCTGCTGAAAAAACTCTCTCCGGCTGTCGGCGAAGAGCTGACCAATGCGCTCCTCAACGCCGACCAATCCGACGAAGCAAAGATCTACGAGCAGCGCCGCAGGGTCGAAACACTCAAGGATAAATTAAAGAATGAAACCTCCGCGGACGCCAGGCAGCTTCTCTCTCTTGCCGATTATCTGGTGAAAAAGAGCGTCTGGATCATGGGGGGCGACGGCTGGGCATACGATATCGGCTTTGGCGGGCTCGACCACGTGATCGCCTCCGGCCGCAACGTCAACATCCTCGTGCTCGATACTGAAGTGTACTCGAACACCGGCGGTCAGATGTCCAAGTCCACGCCGCGGGGGGCGGTCGCAAAGTTCGCCGCCGGCGGGAAACCGCTCGCGAAAAAGGACCTGGCGTTGATCGCGATGACGTACGGCAACGTCTACGTCGCCCGCGTTGCGATGGGAGCGAACGACCTTCATACGGTCAAGGCCTTCCTCGAAGCCGAGGCCTACAACGGTCCGTCAATGATCATTGCCTACGCGCACTGCATCGCTCACGGCATCAACATGAAAATGGGGCTCGAGAGCCAGAAGGCGGCAGTTGAGTCGGCGCACTGGCCGTTGTTCCGCTACAATCCGGACCTCGCGAAGCAGGGACAGAATCCGTTCCGGCTCGATTCGAAGGCGCCGAAGATGAAGTTCGAAGAATACGCATACAAAGAAATACGCTACAAGATGCTGACGAAGAGCGCGCCCGAAGAAGCGAAGCGGTTGATGAAGCTTGCCCAGGAGGACGTTACTTCGAGATGGCATTATTATGAAGAGCTCGCGGCGATGAAGTTTGACGGGACGAACGGCGGGCACAATAAATAGGCAGGTTCCATCGCGGGGCCGGAAGGCCCCGTGTGTAACTATCGGCTCACTCTTAATGAAACAGCAATTACGAGGAATCAATGGACCTCTCCACAACATATCTTGGCTTCAAACTGAAGAACCCGGTTGTCCCTTCCGCCTCACCAATGTCGCGCACGGTCGACGGCATCAAAGCGATGGAAGACTACGGCGCGTCGGCCGTCGTCCTCTATTCGCTCTTCGAAGAACAGATCCGCCACGAGACGAAGGAACTCGACCATTTCCTTTCGTACGGAACAGAAAGCTATGCCGAAGCGATTTCCTACTTTCCAAAGAAGGAAGATTATTTCCTCGGCCCTGAAGAATACCTGAAGCATATCCAGAACGTGAAACGCTCCGTCGGCATCCCGATCATTGCAAGCCTTAACGGCTCGACGGTCGGCGGATGGACGGACTATGCGAAGGAAATACAGGACGCCGGGGCGGATGCGCTGGAGCTGAATATTTATCACATTTCGACCGACCCCGAGAAAAACGGAAGCTTCGTTGAACAGATGTATCTCGAAATTCTTCAGGCGGTGAAGGCGAAGGTGACGATCCCTGTTGCCGTCAAGCTTTCGCCGTTCTTCAGCTCCATGGCAAATATGGCGAAACGGCTCGATGAGCGGGGCGCGAGCGGTCTCGTGTTGTTCAACCGGTTCTATCAGCCGGATATCAACCTCGACGAGCTCGAAGTCGAGCCGAGCGTCGTGCTGAGCAGCTCGGATTCTTCCCGGCTTCCTCTTCGCTGGATCGCCATCCTCTATAAAGCGATCAAGGCCGACCTCGCCGCGACGACCGGAATTCATACCGGCGAAGATGTGGTCAAAATGACGATGGCCGGAGCGAACGTCACGATGGTCTGCTCGGCGCTGCTGCGGAACGGTCCGAAGAGGATCGGCGAGATCCTGACCGGAGTCCAGAAATGGATGATCGAGAAGGAATATGAATCGCTCGACCAGATGCGCGGAAGTATGAGCCACAAATCGGTCGCCAACCCTTCTGCGCTCGAACGAGCAAATTACATGAAGGCGTTGAACAGCTACATGTAAGATCTTTTGGGCCGCCGCAGTGAGGCACGCGGCGGCAGTTCGTTACCCCCCGTTCCAATTTTCAATTTCACTCTTTATGGGGCCGCAATGATGCGGCCCTTCGCTATTTGACTTTGCGCCAATTTCTTGGTAAATTTTTGCTGCACTTTGAATTTTATCAACATCACGACCTTACATCGTTGCTTATTATTTTTTGGAGGATCGAATGGCTGTTAAAGTAGGTATCAACGGATTCGGCAGAATCGGAAGACAGATCATCAACGTCATGGCGGACAAGGGATATCTCGGGAAAGAGATCGATGTGGTTGCCGTCGTTGACGTGAGTACAGATGCACAATATTTTGCGTACCAACTGAAATACGACTCGGTTCACGGTCATTTTCGAGGGACACTCGCGAGCGAAAAGAGCAATGCGTCGTCGGAAAGCGACGATGTTCTCGTCGTCAACGGCCACAAGATCAAATGCGTTCTGGCCCAGAAGGACCCGTCGCAGCTCCCGTGGAAGGACCTTGGAGTTGACATTGTGATCGAATCGACAGGATTGTTCACCGATTCGGAAAAGGCAAAAGGGCATATTACGGCGGGGGCAAAACGAGTGCTCATTTCTGCTCCGGCAAAGGGGGAAGTGAAAACTCTTGTTATCGGCGTGAACGACAACGAGTATGATCCGGCAAAGCACCTGATCGTGTCGAACGCTTCCTGCACGACGAACTGCTTGGCGCCGGTCGTCCATGTCCTGCTGAAGGAAGGCATCGGCATCGAAACCGGTTTGATGACCACCATCCACTCATACACTGCCACGCAAAAGACCGTCGACGGACCTTCCAAGAAAGATTGGAGAGGCGGACGGGCGGCAGCGATCAACATCATTCCTTCATCGACCGGCGCGGCAAAGGCGGTCGGCGAGGTCCTTCCCGCGACAAAGGGGAAACTGACCGGCATGTCGTTCCGCATTCCGACGGCGGACGTTTCCGTGATCGACCTGACGTTCCGTTCCACCAGGGACACGTCGATTCAGGAGATCGATGAGCTGATGAAGAAGGCATCCCAGACGTATCTCAAAGGAATTTTAGGGTATACCAACGAAGAGGTCGTGTCGACAGACTTCATTCATGACGACCGCTCTTCGATCTACGATTCCCGTGCGACGCTCGAGAATAATTTGAAGGGCGAAAAGAGATTCTTCAAAGTTGTCTCCTGGTACGACAACGAGTGGGGTTATTCGACCCGCGTTGTCGACCTCGTGAGAAAAATGGCGGGAATTACGAAGTAACTCTTCCAGCGGCTACTGATCAAGGGCTGAAGCTCGTAGCGCGAGTTCAGCCCTTTTGTTTCTTGTATTAATCCGTGAGGAACCGCTCGACGGTGTTCCTCTTCATCACCAACATGACAACCGACCACGACAATGAATAAGCTCACTATCAACGACATCGATGTCCGCGGCAAGCGCGTACTCGTGCGCGTGGACTTCAACGTGCCGCTCGACGAAAAGCAGAATATCACCGATGATACCCGCATCGTCGAATCACTTCCAACGATCAAAAAAATTCTCTCGTCAGGCGGCAGGGCCATTCTCATGAGCCATCTCGGACGCCCGAAAGGGAAGCCGAAACCGGAATTCAGCTTGCTGCCGGCAGCGGTGCGCCTCGAAAAATTGCTCGGCACGAAGGTAGCGTTCGCCTCCGACTGCATCGGCGAACCCGCCGAGAAGGCGGCGGCGGCCTTGAAAGACGGCGAATGCCTTCTCCTCGAAAACCTGCGATACCATAACGAGGAGGAGGCGAACGACCCCGGTTTTGCGAAATCTCTCGCCAAGCTCGGCGACGTGTACGTTAACGACGCCTTCGGCAGCGCCCATCGCGCGCATGCCTCGACCGAAGGGATCACGAAATTCATCTCTGTTTCCGTCGCCGGCCTCCTGATGCAGAAGGAACTCCAGTACCTCGGCGCCGCGGTCGAGAATCCAGTCCGTCCGTTCACCGCGATCCTTGGCGGAGCCAAAATCTCCGGCAAGATCGATGTGATTCAAAACCTGTTGTCGAAGGTCGACACGCTGATTATCGGCGGAGGGATGGCGTACACTTTTTTCAAAGCCCAGGGCCTTGAGATCGGAAAATCCCTGCTCGAAGCGGACAAGGTCGATCTGGCAAAACAAATATTGTCGGACGTCCAGAAGAAGTCCATGAGATTTCTGCTCCCCGTCGATTGTGTCGTTGCGAGCGATTTCAAGAACGAAGCCGAACGCAAGGTTGTTGCTAAAGATAAGATCCCTGCCGGCTGGCAGGCGCTTGACATCGGCCCGGCGACGGCCGAACTTTTTTCCAGCGAGGTCAAAAAATCCAAGACAGTCGTCTGGAACGGCCCGATGGGCGTCTTTGAATTCCCGAATTTTGCCGTCGGAACGAATGCCGTTGCCCGCGCGTTAGTAGAAGCGACCAAACAGGGAACGACGACGATCGTCGGCGGCGGCGATTCTGCCGCCGCAATCTCGCAGGCAGGCATGGCGAAGAGCGTCACCCACGTGTCCACCGGCGGAGGCGCTTCGCTCGAGTATCTCGAGGGAAAAATTCTTCCGGGTGTCGCCGCATTGACGGACAAGAAATAAGGGACGAACTCACGACTGCGGCCAGTTGCCTCTCAGGCCGCAGTCGTTTATATTGCAAAAGGAGAAAAGTTCACGAGATGGCGTACAACCGATACCAATCAGGCAATTACTACAGGCCCAGTTTCTTCGGCGGTTTTAGCTTTTTCCCGCCGGTGATCAAAGGGCTCCTTATTTCCAATGTAGGAGTTTTCCTTGGAATGCTTTTCTTGGGAAACTTTCATATCGGCGATTATTCATTCTCTCTTCTCCTGAACGAGTGGTTCGCCCTGCAGCCGCTGGGCCAGGGATTTCAGGTATGGCAGCTCTTCACGTATCTGTTCATGCACGGAGGGTTCAGCCATATTTTCTTCAACATGCTCGCCCTCTGGATGTTCGGGATGGAACTGGAAAATACCTGGGGTTCCCGGAAGTTCCTGACGTACTATCTCGTGTGCGGCGTTGGAGCCGGGTTGGCAAACCTCCTCGTTGCGCCGCTGTTTACCTCGGTCGGACCGACGATCGGCGCGTCCGGAGCGATTTACGGGGTATTGCTCGCGTTCGGGTTGATGTTTCCCGACCGGCTGATTTTCATCTACTTTTTCATTCCGTTAAAAGCGAAGTATTTTGTTGTGCTGTATATGGTGATTGAATTTGTCTCCGTCGGAAGCATGGACGGTGTTGCGCATTTTGCCCACCTTGGCGGCGCGCTCGTCGGCTTTATTTATCTTCTTGCGGATGGTTTCCGTTTTTCCACTTCGACGAGTTCAAGGCGCACGCGAAATGTCTTTGAAGGATGGACCGCGCCGCGCCGTTCGAAGGAAGATTACGAAAATGTGTCCGAAGCTCAAGTGTATGACATCAGAGATTATCAGCAGAAGGAAGAAGCGCAGGTAACCCAGCAGCGGATCGACGATATTCTCGACAAGATCAGCAAGGCGGGATACCAGAGCCTGAGCGACGAAGAGAAGAAGATGCTGTTTGAAGCGAGCAAGAAATTAAACTAAAAGGTGACCGGAGAGTATGGAGACGCTATTACCTATTCTTGAGCAGCCGCGCGTTGAAGAGCCGCACGACCATTACAGGGTCGGCGTACGACGGAAAACGCGGCAGGTCAATATTGGCGGGATAAAAGTGGGGGGCGGGGCCCCGATTTCCGTCCAGACGATGACGAAGACGAAGACGGATGATGTTGCCGGAACGGTCAGGCAGATCACGGAGGCGGCCGATGAGGGATGCGATATTGTCCGCGTAACGGTGAACGACAAGGAAGCCGCCGAAGCTATGGCGGAGATCGTCCGGCAGTCGCCGATTCCCGTCGTCGCGGATATTCACTTCAACCACGTCTTTGCCCTGAAAGCGATTCAGGCAAATGTCGCGAAAGTTCGGATCAATCCAGGCAACATCGGCTCGAAAGACCGCATCCGCGAAGTGCTGACCGCTGCGAAGGACAAAGGCATTCCGATACGCATCGGCGTGAACTCGGGCTCGCTCGAAGAGGACATTCTCGAAAAACACGGATACCCGACGGCGGAAGCGCTGTACGAAAGCGCGATGCGCCATGTCGGGATCTGCGACGAATTCAATTTCCGTGACGTGATCATCTCGGTCAAATCGACCGACGTTCGCCTGATGATCGAGGCGTACCGTCTGGTCGCGGCCCGCACGGATATTCCGCTGCACCTTGGAGTGACGGAAGCCGGGCTCACCCGCATCGGAACGATCAAGTCTGCCGTCGGCATCGGGACGCTTCTCGCCGAAGGAATCGGCGATACGATCCGAGTTTCGCTGACCGACGAACCGGTGAAAGAGGTCGAGGTCGGGAAGGAGATCCTCCGTTCGCTCGGACTCGCGTCGCGCAATGTCGAGTTGATCGCCTGCCCGACATGCGGGCGGATCGAGGTCGACCTCTTCAGCATTATGGCGCAGCTGGAAGAGAAACTTCAGGGAGTCAAGAAGCCGGTGAAGATCGCCGTGCTCGGCTGCGTGGTCAACGGCCCCGGCGAGGCGAGCGAAGCAGATATCGGCATCGCGGCAGGAAAAGGCGTCGCTATTCTCTACCGCAAAGGTGAAATGATCAAGCGGGTGAAAGAGAGCGAAATCGTCAGCACCGTCGTCGAAGAGGTGGCGAATTTTCAGCCAAAGGTGTGACGAAAGAGGAAATGAGTGAAACGAAGAGGGCCGGATTCTTCTCCGGCCCTCTTTCTTTTTTAAAAAATCACCGCGGAGTTTTTTGCCGATTGATATCTCAAAAATGAACCTAACCCGACACTCAGAGTGGACAAACAGGCGGTTCATCTTGTTCGCGAGGAACCCTCCGGAGGATAAACGAACGAGGTGAGCGCATCCGGCAAAGCCGCCCCTCCGGGAGAGGGATGAAGTGACCTATCCTTGAGACAGCTTCTACAGATGCAGCCGCAAAAACCGCTTTCCAAAAATTCTGTCTGCGACGATCAGCACCCCGGCCGTCAATCCGATAAAGAAAAGCACCTGCCAGAATTGCGGACTGCCCGCGTTCTCAATTGCCCGGCTGATCGTGGCCGTTCGAGCCGCAAAGCGATCCAGACCCATCGCGTAGAGATCGGAGATCGGAGTCACAAACTGGGTTATCGCCGACGGCGTTCTCTCCGGCTGGCCGGTCGTTTCGGATTCGTGAACAACGGCTAATCCGATAACGGCGAGCACAACAATCATCGCGACGACACTCCCCAGCTTTCCGAGGAGTTTCAGGATGAAGGGATCTCCCGCCGGCGCTGCGAGATTGACCATCACCGATGCCGAAAATCCCTCCCGTACCTTATCGAGCGGTGCCGATTGCACAACGGCCTTTGTCGAACGTTCCAGCTCGGCCTCCCGCCGGCATTGGGCGCATTCCGAAAGATGCAGAGTTATTTCTTCCGCCCGTTTCTTCTCAAGCCGTCCATCGATGAATTCGAAAAGTTCTGACCTTGTCGGATGACTCATAGCATAAGCTCCTTGGCGCCGGTTCGGCGCAAGACTTCTTCCCGCAGCATCGCCCGCGCCCGGAACAGTTGCGCTTTGACCGTTCCGAGCGGTGACCCGGTGATCGCTGCGATTTCTTCGTAGCTCAAATCGTCGAGATAGAACATCGTGGTGATGCCGCTGTAGAGAGGAGGGAGTTCGTTGATCGCGTCAAGAACATGCTGCCGAAACTCTTCTCCTTCAAGCGCCAGATCGGGCATTTCGCCGCTGTCGGGAATTTCCTTTTCGTTCCCCTCCTCGCCGTTCTCGGAAAAGGGGAGTTGCGCTTTCGTTCGTTTCGACAGCGCGGTTGAACAGACGTTGAACACGATCCGGTACAGCCATGTCGAGAATCGAGAACGCCGTTCAAATTTATCAAGCGCGCTGAAGGCCTTAACGAAAGCATCCTGGACGGCATCTTCCGCCTCCTCCCGGTTTCGCAGCATCCGCATGGCCAGCGTCATCGCCTTGTCCTGGTGCCGCTCAACAAGCCCGGCAAACGAACGGGTGTTTCCGCTCAGAACCCGGTTAATGATCTCATTGTCGGACAGCGATTCCATCAATTTTGCCGCATGGGTGTATACTTTGTTAGACCGGAAAACCCGGTCCAAGGTTGCTCTCCGTGGATCAAACCAGACGCAACCTTAAACGCGAGATTCAAGTCAAAGATAGTAAAGAGGTCAACGAACATCAATGAACATCACCAGGAGGATGCTATGATCGGAATACTGGTTCCCATTATTCTCTTTATTGTTGTTGGAGCGGTCGTGTGGAAACACATCGAGTCAAGGCACATGGAGCGAATCGCGATCATCGACAAGGGATTGAACCCCGCCGACTATAAAGAACTCTACAAACATCACGCGTTTACCATCAACCCCTTGTCGAACTTAAAGTGGGGATTGCTGGCGATCTTTGTCGGGCTGGGATCTCTGACCGCAATGTATTTGTATAATGCGTATCGGCTGGAAGAAACAATTTATCCGGGCGTTATCCTTGTTTTCGGCGGCGTCGGCCTGGTTGTGTTCTATTTTATTGCCTCCAAGAAACTCAAGGAACCTTCATAACGCTGACGGGAGGTACAGAATAATTTCTCACGCGGAATCGGAAGTTCGAAGAACCGGCTTCTGCTTCGCGTGAGAAACTTCTTTTATTTGACCTCAATTTCTTCTATATTTCTTGTGTAGGTGCTTCGTACGTTCACACAAGGAATCGACCTTTGCCTTCCCATTTGAATATCCTTTTTATTGGCGACATTGTCGGCAAGCCCGGCCTCGAGATGACCTCGACCATTCTCAAGAGCCTTCTCGAAAAATACCGCATCGACTTCTGCATCGCCAACGGTGAGAATCTCACGGATGGCAAAGGACTCTCCGAAGAAGATGCGAAAAAGCTCTTCGACCTCGGCGTTCACGTTATCACATCCGGCAATCACGTGTGGGATCGCTGGGATTCCCGGAAAGTGCTCGGCGGGAACCGAAATATTCTGCGCCCGCTGAATTATCCGCGCGAGAATGCGGGCAATGGTTTCGTCGTGTATGAGCTCGAAGGGAAAGCGAAAGTCGGCGTATTGAACGTGCAGGGAAGAACGTATATGCAGCCGATCGACGACCCGTTCAAAAGCATCGACTGGGCGCTCGGAAAGATCAACGAGCAGACGAAGATTTCGATCATCGACTTTCACGCTGAAGCGACGGCGGAAAAAATGGCGATGGGGTGGTACGTGGACGGACGGGTCAGCGCGCTCCTCGGAACGCACACGCACACTCCGACTGCCGACGCCAAGATCCTTCCGAGAAGCACAGCGTATATCACCGACGTCGGAATGTCCGGTCCATACGATTCGGTCATCGGAATGAACAAAGAGCAGGCGATTCAACGCTTTCTCAAGCAGACCCCGCACAAGTACGAGACCGCCTCGAACGACGTCCATCTCTGCGCAGTGATGATCGGAGTCGAGGTGGAAACGGGAAAAGCCCTGACGATAGAACAAGTGATATTTCCTAAATTTTGACCGTCCTTCCATTGCATTATGGACACGACCATGCCGGCTTCTATTATCGACGGGAAAAAAATAGCTGAAGAGATCCGCGCGGAGGTTAAAGAGTCCGCGGCGCGATTGAAGAGCCGCACGGGCATCGTTCCTGGGATTGCATTCATCCTTGTCGGCGAAAACCCGGCATCGCAGTCTTACGTGAAGAGCAAGGGCAAAGCGTGCGCGGAACTCGGCTTCTATTCGATCACAGAACAGGTTCCCGCATCGATCTCCGAAGAAGAAGTTTTGGCAATGATCGGCGCGTTCAACAAGGATAAGAAGATCCACGGCATCCTCGTCCAGCTTCCGCTCCCCAGGCACATCAACGAGCAAAAAATAATCGAGGCGATCTCTCCCGAAAAGGACGTGGACGGATTCCATCCGATCAGCGCTGGCCGAATGATGGTCGGCGCCGATACGTTCTTCCCTTGTACGCCGGCCGGAATTCTGGAGCTGCTCAAACGAAGCGGCATCAATCCCTCCGGCAAGCACGTCGTAGTTGCGGGACGGAGCAACATTGTCGGCAAGCCGATCGCCAATATCCTTCTTCAGAAAAAAGAATGGTGCAACGCCATCGTCACCGTCGCTCACACCGGCGCGGCAGACCTCGGTTTCTATGCGCGCCAGGCTGATATTCTGATCGTGGCCATCGGAAAGCCCCGGGCGGTCACCGCGTCAATGGTGAAGCCGGGCTCTATTGTCATCGATGTCGGCATCAACCGCATCGAGGACCCCTCGACGAAAACAGGGTATCGGTTGGTCGGCGATGTGGATTTTGACGCTGTGAAAGATGTTGCCGGCGCAATAACGCCGGTCCCCGGCGGGGTCGGGCCGATGACGATTGCCATGCTGATGGTGAACACGTTGAAATCGGCATCTCCTTCCTGAATCTCCCTGAGATCTTTTCGCGCCGGCTGCATCAATTATTTAAACTGTCGATTGTCATGAAAGCGCTCTTTCTTGCGTTCGTTCTGGCGTGGTGTTCTGCTCTCCTGGCTCAGACTCAGGATGACGTGAACAAAGTCCGCCTGGCGAAAAATTTCGAGCAGGCCGGGGAATTCGACCAGGCGCGTTTGGTTTACGAGGAACTCGCCCGGGCCGATTCGACAAGTTATGTTTACTTTGACGGACTCCGCCGCTGTTATGAGCAACTGAAAAATTATGATGCCGCGATTGCCCTGAATCTGCGATGGTTGAAACGCCAGCCCAATGACCTCAACCTTCTTGCCTCGCTTGGCACTCTTTATTATAAATCGGGAAGCGAGGCGCGCGCGGACTCGGCATGGAATGCCGCGATCGCCGCCGCACCGAAGAGCGCCATGAGCTATACCATCGTCAGCCTGGCTCAATCCGATAACCGGCTTTTTGAAAAGTCGATCGGTACCTACCTTCGGGGAAGAAAAGAGATCGGCGAACCGACCCTGTTCGTAGGAGAGATGGCGATGTTGTACTCATTGATGATGAACTATGGCGAGGCGACTCGTGAGTACATGACCATGCTGTCTCTCAATGAGCATGAGCTGGAGCTTGTGGAATCCCGGCTGTCGGGGTTTACCGCAAAAGGGGAGGGTCTCGCAGCGGCGACGACGGTCGTTGAAGAAGCGGCCGCGCGGGATTCCAGGAACGTGGTGGTCCGGCGTTTGCTTCTCTGGCTTTATATGGAAGGGAAGCGCTTTTACAAGGCGCTTGAAATCGCGAAAGAAATTGATGCGCTGACGCATTCCAACGGCGTTGAAGTGATGTCCTTTGCCGGTTTGGCGTTCAAGGAAAAAGCATACGACGCTGCCGCCATGGCGTATCGGTCCTTCGTTGAAAACTATCGCGCGACGGCTCAGACGCCGAACGCCATGTTCGGTTACGCACGCGCCATGGAGGAGCTTGGTCCGGCCGCAGATACCTTGAACGATCTTCGGTCGGTGCCCGGAGCGCTCCTTTCGGAATCTCATCCTGGTTATCAGGGTGCGATGGAGCTGTATCTTTCGTTATCCAGAGATTATCCGCACACGGAGGTGAGCGTGCAGGCGCTGTACCGCGCTGCGATGATGCACTTCGAGCGCTATTTTGATTTGGATGCTGCCGAAGCGATCCTCGACTCGCTGCTCATGCTTCCCCAGGCTCAAAAAATGTCCCCGGCAATTCTGTCCGCGACGGGAGCGGTCAAGGTCGCACAAGGGAAGCTGGCTGAAGCCTCCCACCGGTATGCAATCGCCGCCGCGTCCCCCTATGCTCTGCCGGAAGAAAAGACACGAGCCCGCTTTGCCCTGGCTGAAATTCAATTTTTCCAGGCACAGTTTGACAGCGCTTCATCGCTCCTTCGGGATATCGCCCAGGCTCTTTCCGACGACGAATCGAACGACGCGCTCCGTCTCCTTCATTTTATTAAGGAGAATCAGACGGGAAGCGGGCCCGCCTTAAAAGAATATGCGCATGCGGCGCTGCTGGACCGCCGGAAAAAATATTCGGAGGAGATAGCATCACTCTCGTCCATCGTGCAGACTTTTCCCGACGCTCCGCTCGCGGAAAATGCGCTCCTCAAGAAAGCCGAGCTCTCTGTCGTTGTCGGTCAGCCGAACGACGCGCTTGCGTCGTACGAGAAGCTTCTCTCCGATTACCCAAAGAGTATCATGCGGGATAAAGCGCAATTCGGTATCGGCGAGTTGTATCAATTCCAGTTAAAGGACAAGGAGAAGGCGATCCATGCCTATGAGCAATTGCTCGCTTTGTTCCCCAATTCGCTGCTGGTCGAACAGGCGAGAAAGAGGATCCGCGGACTGCGCGGCGATGTCCTGTGACAACTTGACATCAATGTTCCGGCTGCGTACCTTCTGGAAGTACTTCTTAGCGGAGGTTGGTTATGAAGAGCGTCGTAGGTATTCTCCTTCTTGCGGCCAGCGCGACGATGATCGCGCAGACGTCGTATCCCGTCGGAGACGATCAGGTCCGCTCCGAGATGTCGTCCAGCGAGATCCGGCTGTCTCAGGCAAACAATCGGGCCGATTTCGGTATCACTACTGGGTATGCCGGATTCAAAATTGACGATGTCGCCCGCAGCGGCTTCAACGTCGACCTCCACGCGCTTGTATCCAGGATTTCTTCCGTGCGCCTTGAAGTGAACGCCGGAGTGATCTTCTACGGTTCCCCGTACTCCGCGGCGAGCCGATCATCGTTCTATTCCCCCTTCATTTATCAGTCGAACGTCTATTCCGCCTCTCAAATCTCGGACCCGCGATTCGACCTTAATTTTGGCGTCGGTTATCTCGGGACCGATGCGCTGTATTATTTTTCCAACGGGAAGATACGCCCGTATGTCGCCGCCGGTGTCGAAGCGGTTACGTGGCAAATGAATCAGGGGTTCGCCGCGACCCTGGCCCCGTCGCTTCGGGCCGGAATAGAAGTTGCCGTGAGCTCCTCGTTCTCGGGATTTGTGGAAGCACGCTACATGTATGGCTTCCCGAATTTCTTGAACCAATATTCATCGTCGCTTAACTACGTGACAGATGTGGCGTTCGGTGTTTCATACGCGCCTCATTTGTAAGGTGCCGATGAAGACCTCTCTCTGTCTTCGAAAGAGAGAGGACATTTTTGCTTCGACTTTTCTTTCGTTTCCCATCCGTCGCTGTCCTTGCACATAAACCGTGCGATAGTATCATGCCATTGAACCTCGAGTCTATCCGAACATACTGTTTGAAGAAAGAGGGGAGAATCACAGAGGAGTTTCCGTTCGACGAGGTCGTGCTGGTGTTTAAGGTGAACAGAAAAATTTTTATTCTTATCATGACCGATGCACATCCGCTCACGATCAACCTGAAGTGCGACCCTGAACGTGCCATCGAGCTCCGGGAACAATACCCCGCCGTCATCCCGGGGTATCATATGAACAAGAAGCACTGGAACACCGTCCTGCTCGACGGCACCATTCCCCCGAAGGAAGTGTATGCAATGATCGACCATTCATTCGAGTTGATCGCAAAAGGTGTGAAGCCGATAAAAAGGAAAAAGACCGTCAAGAAAAACTCCCGATAGATATCCTCTGATACCCTATGAACCGGAAAAATTTCGTTCTTGTTCTTCTTTGCGTTTCAATTCTCGTTCCCGCACGATCCTTTTCGCAGGGGCTAAAATACCTGACCTATGATAAGGATCAAACCCCGAGCTCCGAGCACAAGGAGAGACGCGAGCGATTTATGCACGATATTGGCGCCGACGCTGTCGCAGTTTTCTTTTCGGCAACGGAAAAAAGCAGAAACGGCGACAATGGATACCCCTTCCGGCAGGATGATAATTTCTATTATCTCACGGGATTCAACGAGGAGAATGCAATTCTGGTCTTGAATCCTAAAGGAGTTGTCCTGCGCGATGAACGGGATTCGACGAAGAGTGACACGGTTCGTGAGATCCTTTTTGTTCAACCGCGGGATCCAAGCATGGAACGGTGGACCGGCCGGCGCTTTGGTCCGGAAGGAGCCGTCGCTCTTCTGGGCGTTCAAAGGGCGTACACAAATGAACAGTTTAAGAAGATGTTCAACTCCGTTTTTCCGTATTGGGGAGCGAAAACTGTATACATTGCGGCCTTCCCCGAAACAGGGGGCGAATTGATGGAACTTCTTCAACCGGTGCGGGAGTGCGTGGATAACCTGAAATCGTATAATTTAACGACAGAGCTCCGTGACCCCTCGGCGATCATAAAGAAATACCGCGTCATCAAATCCCCCGCTGAAATTTCCTTGATGACGAAGGCCGCGCATATCAGCGCCGTGGCGCATCGGCAGGCGATGATGTCGTGCAAACCGGGAATGACGGAGTACGGTATTCAGGCGGTGTACGAATATGTGTTCCGGAGGATGGGCTCCGAGTACAATGCATATTCATGTATCGTGGGAGCGGCGGAAAACTCGGTCATCCTCCATTATGAATCCAACCGCCGGCCGATCAACGACGGCGATATCGTACTCGCTGATTGCGGCTGCGAATACCATGACTATGCAAGCGACGTCACGCGCACATACCCAGCGAACGGAAAATTCAGTCCGGCGCAGCGAAAGATCTACCAGCTTGTTCTCGACGCGCAAAGTGCGTGCATTGCGATGATGAAGCCGGGGACGGCATGGAAGGACGTGAACACGACGGCAGATTCCGTTCTGCTGAATGGATTATTATCGCTCGGCATCGTGAAGGAAAAAAATCAACACGAACTGAGAAGGTTTTTTCCTCATGGCCTAGGCCACGCGGTAGGGCTTGACGTCCACGACGTGAACGCAGGCATGATGGTCCCGGGAATGGTCTATACCGTGGAGCCGGGGATCTATATTCCTGAGAATGCCGACGGTGTCGACCCTAAGTTTTACAATATCGGGGTACGGATCGAGGACGACATCCTGATCACCCCGGAAGGTCACACAAACCTCTCCGGCGAGGCGCCGCGTGAAATCGATGAGATTGAGTCGCTGATGCAGAAAAAAGGAATCGGCGACGCGCCGATAGAATAAGCCGAAAGACCGACATTCCCCGAAATTCCCGCCGAAAAGCCGCTTCGTTTTTCGACTCGTAAAAACCTGCATTCTTCCATCGGTTTTGCCGTGTGAACATTACAATAAATTTCTTTGTTCTTCGTCTTAGGATATAAACAAGGACTTGATTTGACCGACGCCCTTACCATTTCAAAAGAAGCTGCTGCGACGCTTGACCACACGGTCCGGTCGGAACGCAAACGCCTGCTGGACTTCATCCGGAAGCGGGTGCGGAACCAGTCGGATGCGGAAGATATTCTGCAGGATGTTTTCTACCAGCTGGCGGCAAGCTACAGCGTCACCGAGCCGATCGAAAAAATGACGGCGTGGCTCTTCACCGTAGCACGGAACAAGATCATCGACTGGTACCGCAAACGCCGTCCGGATGCGCTGCCGTCGGCGGGAGACGATCCCGATGCGCCGTTGAACCTCGAGGAGATCCTTTTCGACCCCCGGCAGAACCCGGATCAGGTCTATGCGCGCTCGCTGGTGTGGTCGGAGTTGTCCGAAGCGCTGGATGAACTTCCGGAAGAGCAGCGGGAGGTCTTTGTGATGCACGAACTGGAAGGAAGAAGTTTCAAGGAGATCGCCGAAATAACGGGCGAGCCGTTGAACACGCTTCTCTCGCGCAAACGGTATGCGGTCCTTTTCCTGCGCGAACAGCTTCAAGAATTATACGAAGAAACAGAAAACTTATAGGAGGATGTGATATCATGAAATCTTGGTGGATGTTAAGAGCAGTAAAATTTTTGGCGATGATCGTTGTCGGTATGACGATCCTCGGAGCCATCGTCATGGAGCTGTGGAATGTCTTGATCCCCGATATTTTCCACGGGCCGGCGTTGACATTCTGGCAGGCGCTCGGCTTGCTCGTCCTCTCCCATATTCTTCTTCGCGGATGGGGACCGTGGCGGCACGCCAACGGATGGCGCCGCGACCGATGGAAACACCGGTTTGAAGAGAAGCTTTCCGCGATGACTCCCGAAGAACGGGATAAATTCAAAGAAGAATGGCGCCGGCGGTGCGGGTGGTCTCACGAGGATATGCACTCGCCGAAAGAGCAGTCAAAGGCCTGAGGCGCGAGAGTGAAGCCCGGTGTGGATGCGGCGATGAAAATTCAACAAACGGTGGCGGCGTGGGAAGGGGTTTCTTCCCACCCCCACCGTTTTGGCGGAATAGAGTTCCGGCTTGGCAAAAGGGAGCTCGGCCATTTGCATGGAAATGTTTTGCTCGATATTCCTTTTCCGAGGAATGTTCGAAACGATCTTGTGGTATCCGGGCGCGCCGCCCCTCATCACATTCTTCCGGAAAGCGGGTGGATAAGCTTTTATATCAGACGGGACGAGGATGTCGATGAAGCGATCAAGCTTTTGAATCTCTCGTTTGATCTTGCGAAGGACAAAATTAAAGATGGAGATCAATGAAGCATTGATGCAATATGCAGAAGGAGATGAGTATGGTGCAGATATTTCCCCTGTCAACAAACGGTGCGGGACAGTCGAATTCCCGTTCCGAAGCCAGCATTCCGCACGACGACTCAGGCTTGCTGGATGCCTATTCGTCCACGGTAACGTCGGTTGTCGAAAATGTCTCCCCTGCCGTCGTCAAAATCGATGTGACACATCATTCGATTCGCAGGCGGAGGCGCGGAGAGAACGGCGGCGCGCAGCCGGTGACCGGAAGCGGCTCAGGAGTCATATTCACTCCCGACGGATTCGTTCTCACGAACAGCCACGTGATTCACGATGCGGCTTCCATCAACGTGATCCTTGCTGACGGGCGAGAACTCAAGGGGGAATTGATCGGCGAAGACCCGTTCACCGACCTGGCCGTCGTGCGCGTCAGCGGCCAGGACCTGCCGAGTGCGAAGCTCGGCGACTCGCAGGCGATCCGCATCGGGCAGCTGGTGATCGCGCTGGGGAATCCGTTCGGCTTTCAGGCAACGGTCACCGCGGGAGTTGTCAGCGCACTTGGACGTTCGTTGAGGGTCGGCGGCGGAAGGCTGATCGACAATGTGATCCAGACCGATGCGGCCTTGAACCCGGGCAATTCCGGAGGTCCGCTCGTCAATTCCCGCTCGGAAGTTATCGGCATCAACACCGCGATTATTCCGTGGGCACAGGGAATCTGTTTTTCGATTCCGGTCAACACGGCCAAAAATATCGCTGCTCAGCTGATGAAACACGGAAAGATCACGCGCGCCTTTCTCGGCATTGCGGGGCAGGTCATCGATATCTCCCGGGCAGCCGTGCGCATTCATTCGTTGACAGGATCCAGAGGAGTGATGATCGCAAACGTGGAACATGGAGGGGCCGCCGACCATGCTGGCCTGCTCAACGGCGACGTGATCGTTGAGATGAACGGCCATCGCATCGAAAGCATCGATGATCTCCATCGGCTTCTGACGAATGATCTGATAGGCAAAGAGACCGGCTTGACCGTTCTGCGGCTGGAGAAAAAGCTTTTTGTGAAAGTCGTTCCGGAGGAATTGAATGTTCGTTAGATGGGTAGGATGCGCGGCGGCCTTATTGCTCCAACTGCTTGCGTAAAAAACGAACGGCGTCCTGCGGTGATGGCGCCGTTGTGATGTACTGAGTGCATGACGCTTTCCCCTCGAACATCAGCTCCTGGTTTAAGGTGTCGATAACGCTGTCCCAAAATTTCCCGATGACAACGACCGGTTTCTGTTCGATAACGCTTTTATTCATGAATTCCCAGACGCTGGCGAGCTCGAGGAGCGTACCTGTTCCCCCCTTCAAAACGATATAGCCGTCCGCCAGAGAGACCAATTCCATCAGCCTGTCCGTTAATGAGTTGACCTCGATCTTCTTGTCGATCCATCTGTTCGGCTGAGAGCTGAAGAAGCCGCTCACCACGCCGATGGTTTTTCCTCCAGACTCTTTCGCCCCGCGGGCAGAGGCTTCCATCGTGCCGCCGTAGCCGCCGTTGCATACCGTGAATCCGGCTGCTCCAAGTTCACGCCCGAGCAGTTTCGCCTCTTCGTAGAACGGATCGCCGTCGACCGGCCGCGAGCTGCCGAAGACGGTAATAATCGGTCTTGTGTTGCCCTTGTCGCTCATAGAATTTAATTCCAGAACTCCCAGGATACGCCGAAGCGGATGTTACGGCTGTACATCGGATAAAAGGGGGTCAACAGATACTGGTTGTCCGACAAGTTCTCCCAGATCAGGTGAAGATACGCGTCGCCGAGTTTTGCAATGACGAAGAAATCTGCCGTCCCGCTCGGTCCGAACGATGCCAAGAGCGTGTACGGAACATAGAATCCTGATTCGCTCAACGGCGCCATGCCGCTCTGCTTTGAAGTATACCTTCCGCGAAAACCGACCTTCAGTTCGAGGTTTCCGTTCACGAGCTGGTTCCTGTAGTACACCGACCCGTCAAGATACAGTTCCGGGAGAAGCGTGAGATCGGCCTCTTCATGGAGATAAGCGGGCTGCTTCAGGTAGGTGCCGTTTCCTTCGGCGTAAAAATAGCTGTAGTGAGCTTTGAGCGACACGTTCACGCCGTTGTAAACGTTCAGCGAGGGCTGAAGGAACTCAAGCATATAACCAGTGGAAGAAGCTCCGGGAGGGATGGTCGTATCGATAAGGATGGGGTTTTTGATCTCCCGTCTTTCGAGCGAGACCGTTCCGCTGAGAAGATCGAAAAGGGAAAACCTCGTCCCCACTTGAACAAGCGTGTGCTGTTCATCTTTTAGCCAGAGCCGGGGAGTCGGAAGATGGGTGGAATCGCTCGACCAGTACAGCTCCTGCAGCGTTGGAGTCCGGTGCGAGACAGACGCTCCCCCGAACAACGACAGAGACGGACCGAGTGCAAGCTGGGCATCGGCGCCGGCACCCGGTAAATTTTTTCCCCGCCAGTAATCTGTCCGGCCAAAAACGGCAAAAGTGACCGGCGATAACGCAAGGATATCTTCTTTTGCGCTCGCGCTGAATTTGTTCTCCTTGTGCCCGCCGGCTTCCGGGCTCGATTCAACCTGAATCTCTTCCGCCTGGGCGGTCACGCTGAAATTCTGGAAGCTGCTTTCGAGTTCATGGCGCAGGAGAATGCCAGCGTTGGAGCTTCGATTGTCGTCATGAGCGAGCACTCCGTTGAATGGCAACAAGTCGGCATATTCCCTCGGCTCGTCGCGGTACATTCGCAGCTGATTCGAATAATACGCCGTCAGCGTGGTGACCTGCATGGTATCGCCGGTAAGATGCGCCGCCGCCGTGAGATCGAGGTGATGGTCGTATATTTTTTCGTACGCTTCATTATTTGCGACAAACGCCGTGCTCGGATCGCCGAAATATCCTCCGGGAGGAGTCATGAGATAATCAACCCCTCCAAACAATCCTGTGATCGCTTGTTCGTAAAGGTGGGTGAAGACAATGTTGAATGAATTGGAAATGTCGTACCGGAGTTTTGTCCTGAACGACCATGCATCGTAGTCAGCGTTCGTATAGCGCGCCCGATAATCCTGGTCGATCTGATCGAATCCGAGCG
The DNA here is from genome assembly GCA_035506275.1 of Bacteroidota bacterium. Lineage (NCBI taxonomy): Bacteria > Pseudomonadati > Bacteroidota > Bacteroidota bacterium. Next base: position 135,145 of record DATJPT010000006.1, on the reverse strand, counting down.
CATGGCGTTCCAGCCCGAACATGAAATTAAAATGAGAGAAAATATTCTGGCTGAACATGGCGTCAGTCTGCGCGTAGTCGTCGACCCCCTGGCTGTACCGCAGGCGGGAATACGGTTTGTTATTAGAGAAGCTCTTCGTGACGATGTTGATCGCTCCGCCTGTTGAGTTCATTCCGTAGAGCATCGCACGCGGACCGGTGATGAACTCGATTCGTTCGATGTAGTCGGTGGGGAAGAGGTACATGTCGTAGGTTCCCGTGATGGGATCAGCCTGACTTCTCCCGTCGACGAGAAAAGCGATTCCTCGCTCGTCGACCCCGCCGATCGTCAATTCGTTGTGTTGACCGGGGCTCCCCATATCGCGGATATACATCCCCGGCTTGCTCCACAACAGATCGCCGATGTACCGGTATTCGATCCACGGGATTTGAGAATCAAGAATTGCGCGGCTTGAGTCGCCGTACGGCTCCAGCGCGCCGATGAGCGGGATCGGTTTGATGTGTATGACCGAGTCCTTTGCCGGTTCGTTGCCGGCCGCGATCATTCCGACAGAATCTTTCGCAAGGGCAGAAACGGTCTTTGTCGAATCACGGACGGGAGGGTCTTGGGCGGCAGAATATTGTCCGAGGAGGAGCGTCAGGAATGTGAACAATGATATGCGCGCGAGAACCGTGTCGAACATCAGAGTCCTGGAATAAAATGTGGGGGGGTCACCGAGACAAAATACTTGGGGCTGAATAAATCCGCCGCTTTATGCGCGCTTCCTTCATCATGAAAGAGTCCGAACACCGAAGAACCGCTTCCGGACAAGAGGGCATACACCCCCCCGTGTTCGAGAAGTTTCCGCTTGATGTCGGCGATCTCAGGATATGCCGCGAAGACCACCGATTCAAAATCGTTCTCCATCAGAGAAGAGACGGTTCCGACGGTGCACGTGGCCCCGTCGTAAAATGGAGTCCGGTGTGCCGGGATTCGCCGTTGTTTCGACAATTCCCCGTATGCCCACGCAGTCGAGACACGGAGATGAGGAGTCACGACGAGAACGGCATAGGGGAGTGAGAGCCTCACGAAATTCAACCGTTCGCCCCGTCCCTCGGCGTACGCACTTTTGTTGTGAAGAAAGAACGGTACATCCGAACCGACGGCAAGTGCAATGCCTGTGAGGGTCGACGCATCGACCGGAATACTCCACAGGCCGGGAAGAGTGTTCAAGACCGCTGCGGCGTCGCTGCTCCCTCCGCCAAGGCCTGCGCCGACCGGAATAGCCTTCTGTAAATGAATCGACGCTCCGTGCGAGGTGCCAAGCTCGGCTCGGAGAAGCTCGACAGCCTTCCAGCAAAGGTTGCGCTCGTCCACGGGGAGTGTTTTGTCATTCGATGAAACTGAGATTGAAGACTCTGCTGGCTCGATGGTCAATTCGTCGAAGAGGTTGATACGATGGAAAATTGTCTCGATATCATGAAATCCGTCACTTCTCTTTTTTAGAACGCGGAGTCCCAGATTTATTTTCGCATACGCCTTCACCAGCATGGTGCAAGATACGAGGAGATTGCCGAAGTTTCAAGATGGGGTGCCATTGTGTAACGCCTTATTTTGAGCGAACATCTAAGTATCCCTCAGAAATGTCATTCAGGATGACAGAAAGGGAAGCCGAGGCCATGTCATCCTGAGGAGGCGCGTTCTTTGCGACGACGAAGAATCACAGCAGAATAATAAAAATCCCCTCGTCAAATGGAGCCAAGACGCGCAGTTGCGGAGCGGTGCGTTTTTCAATGAGGGGGGATGATAATTCTCCCAAAACCATCTAGACATGCCAAAAGCCGCTGGCGAGTCAATCCATTGAGAGTCATGCGGAATGTTGGTATATTTTCAAGACCGTAATTTCAGAAACCTACTTAACAATCTTTCTTTGACACAATGAGCAAACGGGAAGCTGTTGTACGGCACGTTCAAAATCTTACATTTATCGGCAAAGCCGGCTCAAATCATTGGACGACAGTTGATTCATCGCATGGAGAGGTGGCTGCTGCTGCCACCTCGCCGATGGAGCTTGTCCTGATCGCGCTGGGGGGATGTACAGGAAGTGATGTAGCGGGCATTCTGGAAAAGAAGAGGGTCCGTTTCTCAAAGCTGGAAATCAAAGTGACCGGCGAGCGGGCTGCCGCGGACCCCAAGGTCTATACTTCGATCCACATTGAATATTGCGTCGAAGGGGCTGGCATCAAGGAGAATGACGTGGCCCACGCCATTGAACTCTCAATGACAAAGTACTGCTCGGTGAGCGCCATGCTGAAAAAATCGGTGACGCTGACTCATTCGTTGACGATCACGGACACAGGTCGAGCGGAGGGCTGATTCAGGCGGGCAAGTTGATGTCGCGAAGCTTGATGATTTCTTTTTCGATGCTGCGGATATTGCTGTCAAGCTGCTGAATGACGGCGCGGTCAATCTCGTTCAATTTCTGTCGCGAAATAATATCCGCGCTGATCTTGATGGCTGCAAGGGGGTTGTTGAACTCGTGGCAGATGGTCACCACCAGCTCTTTGATCGCCTCACTCCGTTTTTGCCCCAGAATCTTATTCTTTTCCACCTGGGCGATTTGCCTTTTCAGCTGGACCCGGTTGAGTACGGTGAGGAGTGTCCGGGGAAGGACCGACTCGACGATCTCATCCTTGACAAGAAAATCCTCCACGCCGAGCTTCATCGCTTCGACGGCAAGTTTGAAATCCTTCCCCGACGCAATGAAGACGAGGGGCACGTCGATCGTTAAGCTGCGGATCTCTTTCGCAAGCTCGAGCGCCGTCATCTCGCTCAGGTCATAGTCGACCAGAGTGACGGCAATCGTCGGGTCCGTCTTCAGGCGTTCAATGCCGGCCGCGCCAGTTTTTTCCCACGTGATCCGAAAATCATTGCCTTGAAATTTCTTGAGCTGAGACTGGGCGGTTTTGGCGTATGAAATATCGTTGTCGATAAGCAATACGTGAATCAAGGGCTCGTTCACTCTTTTCTTGACCGTGCTAGGCATGGCACAAAGTAGCACAACTTTGTCTTTTAATCAACAGAAAGCCCATTTTTTCAAATTTGTTGTTGATTTTAATAAACGGATTGTCTATTATTTACAGCCGAAAAACCGAATATTCGAGGAGTTCCAATGGCAGAAAAGAACAGCATTCTTGTAGTTGACGATGAAGATGCTTTACGGACAGTATTAAGCAGTGAGCTCGAGAGCGAAGGGTATGTTGTGGCGACGGCGGGTGACGGCGACGAGGCAATTTCCGTTTTGCAGGGGAAATCATTTGATTTAGTACTGCTCGATATCAAGATGCCGCGGGTTGACGGCTTCGAAGTGTTGCGCTTCATTAAAGAACGCTACCCCGCCACAAAGGTCATCATGCTCACCGGTTTTGCTGACTTGAAAAATGCGATTGAGTCAAAAAAGTTGGGGGCTGAAGATTTCGTCAGCAAGCCGTACGATCTCGTCGATCTCCTGACGACCATCGAACGGGTTCTTACCAGCGAATAATCCCAGCTCTCCCCGCTTCTTCCTTTCCCACGGGCATTGCCATGGCTCGCACTTACAACATTCTCGTAGTCGATGACGAAAAGAGCGTCGCCTTTCTTCTCAAAGAAGAGCTCTCGGAGTTGGAGAAGTACGAAGTGACCGTTGCGTACGATGGCGCTGAAGCGATCAATCTCCTCCAATCCCAGCCCTTCGATGTTGTTCTCCTTGACGTCAAGATGCCGCGGGTCAGCGGCATCGAGGTGCTGAAGTATATCCGCGAACAGCATCCGACGACCATCGTCCTTATGCTGACGAATTTTGCCGATGTGAAGACGGCGATCGAGACCATGAAGCTCGGCGCTTACGACTTCGTCAGCAAACCATACGAACGGGAAGAGCTCCTCGCGACCATTGACCGTGCGCTTGAACTGCGCCGGCTGACCATCGACAACAAGCTGATGGAATACGAGCTGAACCGGCAGGGTTTGGCCCGCGACTTCATCGGAACAAGCCCCGCCATCCAGTCCCTCATTCGCACAGCACAAAAAATTGCGGACAGCACCGCGATCGTCCAGATCCAGGGACCGAGCGGAACCGGCAAGGAGCTCATCGCCCACCTCATCCACACCTCAAGCCCGAGGAAAAATCGGCCGTTTGTCATCGTCAATTGCGCATCGATTCCCGATGCGCTCCTGGAAAGCGAGCTGTTCGGGCACGAGAAAGGGGCATTCACGAACGCCTATGCGATGAAGCAGGGACTGGTGGAAGTTGCGAACGGGGGCACGCTCTTCCTCGACGAGGTCGGCGACATCAGTCCGATGATCCAGCCAAAACTCTTGCGGTTCCTCGAAACGGGGGAATTCCGACGCGTTGGCGGAACGAACGCCATGAAGGTCGATGTCCGGATCGTTTCGGCGACGAACAAAGACCTGCAGAAGGAGGTCGAGGCGGGAAGGTTCAGGGATGATCTCCTTTATCGGCTGAATGTGGTGACGCTGAGAATTCCGCCGCTCAAAGACCGCAAAGAAGATATCCCTCTTCTCATCGAAAGTTTCTTGGAGAAAAGGGCAAAAGGGAAAGCACAGAAACGCCTCAGCGACGAAGCGCTGCAGGTGCTTCTGCAGTACGACTGGCCGGGGAATGTGAGGGAACTGGAACACGTCATCGAGGGAGCGATCATTCTTTCCCATGACGACGTCATCACCTCGCGGGACCTGACCTTGACCGCGTCGGCAGGAATTCAAAAATCGAACCCGCTTCCACTACCACAAAAAGAAGGGGAGTTTCTTACGCTCGAAACGATGGAAAAAATGCAGATCGAGCTTGTCCTGCAAAAAAATAATTTTAACCGCTCCAAAACCGCGCAAGTGCTCGGCATCACGCCAAAAACACTCTACCTCAAGATCAAACGGTACAGCATCAACACCCCCGCAAAAGAGTAGCTCTTCGTAAAGATTCCCTGAAACTTTTCCCTCCTTTTTTCGAATACTATACAGAGCCGAATCCACCAACATTTTAATGAGGAGGTCGTATGGAGAAGGGATTGACAAAACAGCGCTTGATAGCGGTTGTTGCCGCAGCCGTTATTGCTTGTGCGTCCGCTGTTGCTTCACAACCGATGGTTTCGCGGTCCGGGGAAGTCGATTGGAAAAAGGCTGAGGTGAACTACGTAGCTGCACTCACTTCGGATAACCTCGGCATCAGACTGAGCGCAGCAAGCTTTCTTGCCGAATATCAGCTTAAAGGCGGCATTGGGCCGTTGATTCAAGTGCTCAAGACCGATAAAGTGGAAACTGCGCGGATGTCCGCTGCCCTGGCGCTTATTACGCTGGATGACCCGCGCGGACGTGCTGCGGTCGAGGAGGCGTCGCTGTACGACGGAAGCGATAAAGTGGTAAAATTCTGTGAATCGCTGCTCAATGCATCGCCGCAGAAATTCAGTTTACTGCAATAACAGTTGCTTTCATTCTCTCCCCCTAAGCCAGAGCGTTACCCGCGAGTTATACGGGTAGGGCTCTGGCTCTCACTTTTTTAAATACAGCATTTCACTCCGGCCGGTCCAGCATGCCGTGTCTCGAGACAAATGGAGTTTCGCATATTGCAAAGAGGAAATGTCGGGTTTTCTCCTGCGGATTGACTTTCGTCCGTTTTTTCGGTAATTTTTGAAAAATTTTTACTTCCCCCGGGCTCGTTCGTAACAGAAAGCTCCCATGTCGAAGTTTCAAGGCCTCGATTACTACGGAATCGATCTACAGTTGAGCGAAGAGGAAACTCTTGTCCGCAACACGGTCCGCGAATTTGTCGACGACAATGTGCTGCCGGTCATCGAACAACATAATCGTGAGGGGACGTTTCCGGTCCACCTCGTAAGCCAGATGGCGGAACTCGGTCTTTTTGGTGCGACCCTCCCGGCTAAGTACGGCGGGGCAGAGTTGAACAATGTCGCGTACGGGTTGATGATGCAGGAACTGGAACGGGGGGACAGCGGCATCCGCAGTTTTGCCTCCGTGCAAAGTGCCCTCGTGATGTATCCGATCTTTACCTTCGGCTCCGACGAACAAAAGGACTGCTGGCTTCCGAAATTGGCAAAGGGGGAAAAGATCGGCTGCTTTGGGTTGACGGAACCGGACTTTGGGTCCAACCCCGGCGGGATGATCACCCGCGCGGAAAAAAAGGGGGATGGCTTTCTCCTGAACGGCGCAAAAATGTGGATCACAAATGGGACGATCGCCGACCTCGCTGTCGTCTGGGCAAAGCTGGACGGCGAAATCAAAGGGTTCCTCGTTGAAAAAGGGACAAAGGGGTTTGAAGCCCCCGAGATGCACGGCAAGCATTCGCTTCGGGCGTCGATCACGTCGGAATTGATTTTCCAGGATTGTTTCATCCCCCAAAAAAATTTGCTGCCGAAATCGGGTGGTCTAAAATCACCATTGATGTGCCTGAGCCAGGCCCGCTATGGCATCGCGTGGGGGGCGCTGGGGGCTGCAATGGCGTGTTATGACGCAGCGCTTCAGTATTCGCTTTCCCGCGTGCAATTTGATAAGCCGATTGCCGCATACCAGATCACGCAGGAAAAATTGGTCTACATGCTCACCGAGATCACCAAAGGTCAGCTCCTCTGCTTGCAATTAGGCAGGTTGAAGGATCAGAACAAGGCGACGTTCACGCGGATCTCTTTGGCAAAGCGAAACAATGTCTACCATGCGCTGGAAATCGCGCGGACGGCGCGGGAAATATTAGGGGCAAACGGCATTCTCGATGAATACCCCGTGATGCGGCATGCCGCGAACCTCGAATCGGTGAAGACGTACGAGGGAACGCATGAGATGCACACCCTCATTCTCGGAGAGGATATCACCGGTATTGCTGCGTTCAACTAACTATGACGGAAAATGTATTGTTACGCTAGCATGAAGGATGCACTCTGCATCCTTTGTTGTTTTTACCGGTTCTGAAATACTTACAGGAACGATATGAAGTCAAAAAAAATTGTCGGTGATGCGATCACGTATGACGACGTCCTTCTTCTTCCGGCCAAGTCGTCGGTCCTTCCGCGCGACGTGGACGTCACGACCCGTCTCTCCCGTTCGATCAGGCTGAACATTCCTCTCATTTCTGCAGCGATGGACACGGTGACCGAATCGGAGATGGCCATTGCCCTCGCGCGCGAAGGGGGCATCGGCATCATCCACAAGAATCTGCCGATTGCGAAACAGGCCGAAGAGGTCGATAAGGTGAAGAGGTCGGAGAGCGGAATGATCCTCGATCCGATCACGCTGACGGCCGACAAGACGGTCGGCGATGTGCTCGACCTGATGGCCAAATTCAGCATCTCCGGCATCCCGATCGTGCGCGACGAGAAATTGGTCGGCATCCTGACGAATCGCGACCTCCGGTTCCAGCCTAACCGGAACTTGAAAGTTGCGGAAGTGATGACGTCGCAGAACCTCATCACCGCTCCGGTCGGCACGACGCTCGAAGAAGCAGAGGTCATTCTCCAGCGGCACAAGATTGAAAAACTTCCCGTTGTCGACAAGGCGGGAAAACTCCGCGGCCTCATCACCTTCAAAGACATCCAGAAGAAAAAGAGGTTTCCGCATGCGTGCAAGGACAAACACGGCCGCCTCCGCGTCGGCGCTGCGGTCGGCGTGACTGCGGATACGCTCGAGCGGGTCGATGCGTTGATCAGGGAGGGAGTCGACGTCATTGTGATCGATACTGCCCACGGCCACTCGCAAGGGGTTCTCGAGATGGTCAAGCGTGTGAAAAGAAAATTTCCCGGCGCGGAGATCATCGCCGGAAACGTCGGTACCGGCGAGGCGGCCCGCGACATCATCAAAGCAGGCGTCGATGCCGTCAAGGTCGGCATCGGTCCCGGTTCGATCTGCACGACGAGAGTTGTTGCCGGCGTCGGCGTTCCGCAGGTGACGGCAATTATGGAATGCGCTGCCGTAGCGAGAAAGTATGACGTTCCGCTGATCGCGGACGGCGGCATCAAACAGACAGGCGATATCGCGAAGGCGATTGCGGCGGGGGCCGACTCGATCATGATCGGCGGACTTTTTGCAGGGCTGCAGGAAAGTCCCGGCGAAAAGATCCTGTACGAGGGACGAACCTACAAAGTATACCGCGGCATGGGGTCGCTTGGAGCGATGAAAGAGGGGAGCAGGGATCGGTACTTCCAGGATGTTGAGGACGACCTTCAGAAACTCGTGCCGGAGGGGATCGAGGGACGAGTTCCTTTCATCGGCGAGCTGAGCGCAACTGTCTACCAGATGGTGGGCGGTCTGCGCGCTGCGATGGGATACTGCGGGGCGGCTTCCGTCGCCGAGATGCAGAAAAAAGCTCAATTTGTCCGGATGAGCGATGCCGGCCTTCGTGAGAGCCATCCGCACGATGTCCATATTACAAAGGAAGCGCCGAACTACCATATCTAGACCTCGCCGTTGATGTTCGATTACCAAGAGAGAATCAGGCTGCTGAGAGATGCGTTGGAGAAAAATCGCTGCGACGCATTCATGACTTCGTTCATGCCGCATCTTCGCTACCTGACGGGATTCTCCGGGTCGAACGGTCTCTGCGTTGTCACCCGGAGCAAGGTTTTTTTTCTTACCGATTTCCGTTACAAGGAGCAGATACAGAACGAGGTCACCTGCTCCCGTTCGTTCATTACCAGCGGCGAGCTGATCGAGAAAGGGGCCGATGAAAAGCTCCTCGAGGGATGCAAACGGGTTGGCATCGAAAAAGATTATCTCTCGTACGGACACCATGAAGACATGAGAAAGTATTTTCCTCGAGTCCGGCTTGTCCCGACCTCCGAGATCGTCGAATCGGTTGCATCGGTGAAGGCGCAGCCCGAAATTTCGCTTATCAAAAAAGCCGTTGCGATCACCGACGAGGTCTTTGACCAGATTCTCAGGATGATCAAGCCGGGGATTTCCGAATTGGATGTTTCCGCAGAGATCTCTTATCTCCATAAAAAATTAGGCGCTGAGAAGGATTCATTCGAGCCGATCGTGGTGAGCGGCCGCCGCAGCTCTCTTCCTCATGGCCGTCCTTCTTCGAAGAGAATTCAACGCGGGGAATTGGTTACGCTCGACCTCGGCTGCTTTTACAGCGGATATTGCAGCGACCTCACTCGGACCATCGCTGTGGGGAAGCCTTCCGGCGAAGCGCGAAAAGTGTATGCGGTCGTTTTGGATGCTCAGCAAAAAGGGATAGATTCGGCCCGCAGCGGACTTGCCGCAAAGGCGCTGGATGGGATATCACGCGGCTCTATCCGCAAGGAAGGATATGGAAAATACTTTGGGCACGGACTCGGCCACGGCATCGGCATGCAAATACACGAGTTTCCGCGCCTTTCTCCTCGAAGCGCGCATACCCTGAGGGCGGGCAACGTCGTTACTGTCGAACCGGGGATCTATCTGCCGGGAAAATTTGGCGTACGGATCGAGGATGATATTGTCGTCCGCAACGGTGGTTGCGACGTGCTGACGAAATCGCCGAAGTCGCTGATCGTTGTATAGTTGTCGAAAGAAGCTTTGACCAAATTCCGTTCTTAAATTGATCTTTCATGCGTAAGGTTCTTGTCATTGCGTACTATTTTCCTCCGATGGGATTGAGCGGCGTCCAGCGCACGCTGAAGCTCGTCAAGTATTTTCCGAAATTTCAATGGATGCCGACGGTCTTGACGGTCACGTCGACCGGATACTTTGCGAAAGACGAATCGCTGCTCAAAGAGATCGTCCCGCTCGGGATCGAGGTTGTCCGGACCAATTCGTTCGACCCGAACCGCCTCTTCCGGAAACAGGAGGTCGTCAAAATGCCGGCGGAACGGACTCGGAAAATACTCAGCCGCATCAGCGATTCGATATTTATCCCGGATAATAAGGTCGGATGGAGGGGCCCGGCGTTGAAAAGAGCGTCGGAGCTTCTTCGGAAGGAAAAATTCGACGCGATTTTTGCCACCGCACCCCCCCAGACTGATTTCCTCATCGGCAAAGCGTTGAAGGAAAAATTCCGCCTGCCGCTGATGATCGACTACCGCGATTCGTGGGTCGATTATCCGTTCAAGTTTTATTTGACGCCGCTCCACAAGTATATCAATTACCGGATGGAGAAAGGGGTGCTCCATGTTGCCGACGCCATCATAGTCGCAAGCCGGCGGACCAAAGAACTTCTCCTTCGCCGCTATAAATCCCTGACGTACAACGATGTCCAGATCATCTCTCAGGGGTTCGACCCCGAAGATATGAAGGTAGGGCCGTCGGTGAAGCTTCCGCGTGTCGATAAAATGCGCATCACCTACTCGGGGGTCTTCTACGAAGACCGGACGCCCGAGTACTTCCTCGAGGCGCTCCATCTTGTCTATAAGAACAACGCGAAGCTTCGGGGCAGAATAGAAGCCTGCTTCATCGGCGCGTTCCGCGACGAACATGTGAAAATCATCAACCGGCTGGGGCTGCAGAACTCCGTCAACGTGCTCGGCTACCTCGACCATGCCGAGTGCGTCCGGTACCTGCTCGCTTCCGATGTTCTCTGGCTGATGATGGGAGACGATAAGAGTTCGCCGGGGAAAATTTTCGAGTACATCGGCGCGAAGAAAAAGATCCTCGCATGCGTTCCGCAGGGAATGATGCGTTCGGTCATCGAGGAAGCGGGAGGCATTTGCGTCGAGCCGCGTGACGTGGGGGCCATCGCCGAATCGATCGTCAAGCTCTACGAACAGTACGAGCGCCGGCAGCTGCGCGGTCCGCGCCCGGAAATTGTCGAGAAATACAACCGCGTCACGCTCGCGGGCGAAGTTGCGAGAACATTGTCAGCATTGACCGATTGAACGATGAACGTTCTCGTCATAGGATCCGGCGGACGCGAACACGCCTTCGTCTGGAAATTGAAACAGAGTCCGAAAGTGCAGTTGCTGTACTGCGCTCCCGGCAACGCCGGCATCGGGTCCATCGCGGAAACGGTGAAGATCAGCGCCGACGACATCGACGGATTGTTCCAATTTGCAAAAAGGAAGAAGATCGACCTCACCGTGGTCGGCCCCGAGATCCCTCTTGTCAAAGGGATCGTCGATCTGTTCGAAAAAAACGGCATGCGCATCTTCGGTCCATCGAAGTACGCCGCGCAGCTTGAAGGAAGCAAGGTCTTCGCCAAGAATTTCATGAAGAAATACGGCGTACCGACCGCTGCGTATTCGACGTTCGCCCGTTCGCAGCATGCAGAAGCTCAGCAGTTCATCATGAAGCACCCCGCGCCTTTGGTGCTCAAGGCAGATGGCCTGGCCGCCGGAAAGGGAGCCGTCGTCTGCCACTCGACAGGCGAGGCGCTCAACACGCTCCAGGATTTTTTTGAAAAGAATATTTTCGGCGATTCGGGGAGCAATGTTGTCGTCGAAGAGTTTATGAAGGGAGAAGAAGCTTCCGTTTTTGTGCTGACCGATGGGACGGACTATAAGCTGCTGCAGCCGGCCCAGGATCATAAGCAAATCCTTGACGGCGATAAGGGGAAGAATACCGGGGGGATGGGAGCCTACGCGCCGGCACCGATCGTCTCCCAGACCATTCTTCGAAGAGTTGAAAGGGAAATCATCAAGCCGACGCTGAACGGCATGCGTTCCGACGGGAAGCCGTACAAGGGCTGTCTCTACGTGGGGTTGATGATGACTGCCGCCGGCCCCAAGGTCGTCGAATTCAACTGCAGACTCGGTGACCCGGAGGCGCAAGCAGTGCTTCCGCTCCTGGAGACCGATTTGTATGACCTGTTGTTCGCTTGCTCTGCTGGAACTCTCCGGACGATCGATCTCCGCCACCACGCCGCTTCGGCAGTGTGTGTCGTCATGGCGTCGAGAGGGTATCCTGATTCCTATGAAACGGGGAAACCGATAACCGGCCTCGATTCGATCCGGCCGGAGAGCGGAGTTGTTGTCTTTCATGCAGGGACGAAGAATGAAAACGGCAAGATTGTTTCGTCGGGGGGACGCGTGCTTGGAGTCACTGCGATCGGTTATGGGGACGACCTCGAAGGGACCATCGGCTCGGCATACACCGCAGTGAAGAATATTTCGTTCGACGGCGCGTACTACCGAAGCGATATCGGACGGAAGGGTTTGAAGAACTAAGTACAATCAATCGTTGACTAATCTGACACTACCATGAATATCCTTTTGACCGGAGGGGCCGGGTTTATCGGTTCGAACATCGCCGACGCGTATCTCGAAGCGGGGCACAATGTCGTCGTCGTCGATGATCTGTCGACCGGCAACATCGGAAATGTCAACCCTAGAGCGAAATTGTCCAGGCTCGACATTCGAAGTCCGGAAATTGAAAACCTCTTTAAAGAGACGAAGTTTGACGTGATCAATCACCATGCCGCCCAAATGGATGTGCGGAGATCCGTCGCCGACCCGAAGTTCGACGCTTCCGTGAACGTCCTCGGCATGCTGAATGTCCTCGAGTTTGGACTAAAATACGGTGTGAAAAAAGTAGTCTTTTCATCCACCGGCGGAGCGATCTACGGAGAACAAGATTATTTTCCGGCCGACGAGCAGCATCCGCTCCGCCCACTTTCTCCGTACGGCATTACAAAACTTGCCACGGAAAAATATCTTTATTATTACCAGGCAGTGCATGGAATTCAGCACGTGATCCTGCGGTACGCGAATATTTACGGGCCGAGACAAAATCCCCACGGCGAGGCGGGCGTCATCGCGATCTTTGCGGACAAAATGCTTCGCGGCGGAACGCCGGTCATCAACGGAGACGGCAAGCAAACGCGCGACTATGTCTACGTGAGCGATGTTGTGAAAGCAAACCTGCTCGCATTATCTCCTTCATCCTCCGGCATCTTTAATATCGGCACCGGCATCGAAAACGATGTTAATACGCTCTTCCGCTTCATTAAGAAATTCAGCGGTGCGGCCTGCGAAGAGCGGCACGGCGAAGCCAAGATCGGCGAGCAGCTTCGAAGCGTGATCGACCATTCCAAAGCAAAGAAAGTTCTTGGCTGGGAGCCGACCGTCGCTCTCGAAGACGGCCTGAAGAAAACGGTGGAGTTTTTCAAGGAGAAGCTGAAAAAAGGGTGAGCTGACGGACTATCTTTTGATGCGAGGATGAACGACTCATTTTCCATAGAACGCCTTTTGCAGGGGGATAGAAGAACCGTCGCGCGTGCGATCTCCTCCATCGAAAACGGCGAAAAAAGCTCTGAAGAAATTCTTTCCGCGATTTACCGCTGCACCGGCAAAGCATACCGCATCGGCATTACCGGCCCCCCCGGCGCCGGAAAAAGCACCCTCACGAACAAACTTGCGCAGTGGTACCGTAAGCAGAATTTACGCATCGGCATCTTGGCTGTTGACCCGACATCTCCCTTCACCGGCGGCGCTCTTCTCGGCGACCGCATCCGGATGACCGATGTCGAACTCGACGACGGAGTGTTTATCCGCAGTATGGCATCGCGCGGGAGTCTCGGAGGGTTAAGTAAGAAGACCCGCGAAGCTGCCGACGTGCTCGATGCAAGCGGCGCCGATGTCATCCTCCTCGAGACTGTCGGCGTCGGACAATCGGAGCTCGATATTGCGGGGGCTGCCGACACAACGGTTGTTGTTCTTGTTCCCGAATCAGGAGACGGCATCCAGGCGATGAAGGCGGGACTGATGGAGATCGCAGACTTCTTCGTGCTCAATAAGGCAGACAGGCCCGGCGCCGAGCAGGCGGTTATGTCGCTAAAAATGATCCTCGGCTTCCGCCCTCACGATGAAACGAGCTGGCTCCCCGAGGTGTTGAAGACCGTAGGCAGCGAGGGAAAGGGGATCGGCGAAATGGCGGAGGCGGTAGCTAAACATCGCTCGTATCTGGAGAAGAACGGCGGACTTTCGGCCAGGCGAACGGAGAGAATGAAAAATCGGATTGAAGAGATCGTGCAGGATCAGTTGAAAGTGGAGTTCTGGAATGACGAGCGGAAACGGAAGCTTACGGCGAGTCTCGATGCCGTCATGAAACTTCGGCAGTCCCCCTATGAACTTGCCCAAGAATTGATCAATTCTTTGTAGAACCTATCTTGAAAATGAAATTAGATTGACCTTTCGAGGCGCCCCCTCAAAGAGTCGCTTTTGTTCGGCGACCTTTGAGGGACTTGATCCCCAAAGGGATCCCGTTGGGAAGGATGAAGTGATATATTTCTGAGATAGCTTCTTTGAACATCGTACTATCGTCCCGCAAGATCCTGCACCTCGGGTTCTGTATCATACAGAAATATGACCATTAGCAGAGTATCGCTGCTCGTTTTATTTGTTGTTCAAGAAGGTGTGTTTGGGGGGAATTCCGCTGCTCAAACTTCCGGCAATTCTTTCCGGCAGAATTCAGCCGATTCACTCTGCATCCCGGAATATTCGACCGAAGATTCCTCTCTCATCAGTTTTCAGTATTTTCTTCCGCCAGTCTTGAGGGACGAGGGGACGCTCAAGAGATATATCCGCGATCCCCGCTTCCAGCAGCTCCGGCGATCATGCAGCGACACGCTTGCAGTCGATGCGATCTTCGCCCGGGCGTTTGAAATAGCCGACGGGACGATGAGCCATGCCTTGCTCGTTGCAACGCTCGCGACGTTCGACCATTTCCGGCTGGGATTAAAAATCCCTCTCGTCGGGCCGCTGTATTTGCCCCTGACAGTCGTCGAATCGCGGAAGGAGTTTTCCGACCGCTACATGCATTTGCCGAGGCGTGTGCTCCCCGATTCGGCCGGACGGCTCAGGAGGGACAGGGACAAACTTCAGCATTTTTTCGGCTCGGCGTACCTTACCTATGTTTTCAACTCAAGAACGATCGCGAATTTTTTCGGCGATTTTGTCGAGTGGGGGGAACCCCTGTTTGTCGTGGGAGGGGACTATGATGACCGGGATAAATACGCAAATCATCTCGGTCAGGAATTCGGCATGCGTCTGCTCGACGGCGAAGAGGTGATGCCGTCCGATGTTTTATGGAAGAAGTAGAAGCTATCTCAAAAATTCCTCATGGCGCTATTCTGAAGAAGAGCAGCCAGATCATTGTCATTCTGAACGGAGTCCCGCATTAGGGGGGCGGAGTGAAGAATCCATGTCAATGCAGCTTTGAACTTCTTTCGCTGGCTCAGGTTGACAATTGCATGAGCATTCTTCGTGGGCACTATTTTTGAGATTCCTTTTGGAATGTGCAAGCCGATTTTATCGAGGCCCGCACTTCTTTTGATCACCGCACTATCTTGTAGTTGAAATTCGGGGTCTGGAATGTTCCCATCAGGCGAATCCAGAAGGGCATCAGCATTTCCATTCCGCGGGCAGCGGTAAGGTCTCCAAGGTCGATGACGCTTTTCCAGCCGAACCAATTCTTCAAGATATCCGTGACTTTCGCTTTGGCGACAATGTCGTTGCCGCTCACAAAAACGTCATGATTCCCCGGCACGAGCGAAGGGTTGACCATCAAATTGCAGTTCAGGGTATTCAGGCTTTTCACGACCTTGACCTGCGGGAACGTCCGCTGGATCTGCTCTGCCAACGAATCGGTGTTGCAGACAAAAAGGGTCGGGGGCATTCCCTTGGAAAAATCGAGGGCATTGGCGACATCGACCAGAACTTTTCCGTTCATATTTTTTTCCCCCGCCATTTTCAGCGCCTCAAGGGATGCCATGCCCGAGGTGCAGTTGAAGAGAATCTCGCCGAACTCGGCGGCATCCGCGAAGGTCCCCTGCGAAGCTTTCATGCCGTTCGCTTTGACCCATTCCGCCGCTTTCTCGTTGTTCGCGGTGCGCGAGCCCATTTTGACCTGATGATTAAGCTGGACCAATTTCGTGGCGATGACTTTTCCTACCATGCCGGTCCCGAGTACGCCGATTTTCATTTTTACTCCCTGAAGTTAAACAGACGTGAAAAATATTTTTTAACTGTCTCCTGAAACAATATTGATAACGCGGGAGGGGGTCACTCAGTTCCCGGACCGCGTCATGATCTGATAGAATAATTAATGGAGCACGATCTGCTTTGTATCCACGGTATACGCTGCAAAATATCCGAGCGAGCCGTTGCTGATGTTGGTTGTCGGGTTTGCCGGCGAGAGGGATGTCGGAGCTCTGTCCGACATGAGAATATCATTGAGGGTGTTGAAATAATTATACGCCGCTTCGTCTATCGAGCAGAGCGATACGGTTATGGTATCGCCGGCTGTGACTAATGTTCCCGCTCTGATCCGTTCCACCATTTCATTGCCGTTCGTGAATTTATCGGTAAAGAGACGGTATCTCCTTCCGTCGATCGAATCGGTCGGGATAACAACGCTCGAAGTTGCGTTGATTCGGTAATAGTTGCCCGGCTCGGGGGGGTCCTTGAACCCGACATAAATGTCGTACCCGGGACCTTCACCGCGCGATGCATTTCTTGCCAACGCATACAACGTGTCGATAAATACTTTTTTGGGCATGGAAGAGGCTGCGTTGTATTGATCCCCGTCAACGCTGACGAACATCGAATACGAACTTCCTCCAACGCCAAGCAAGGTCGACGATAAATAGGTTCCGCTTATCGATTCCTTCAGCGTATCAACCTGGCCGAAATTGTCGGCAAGAACGACGACGGCGCCGGACACGGGAGGATAATAGAGCGTCGGGGCAAAATAGTCGGCCGACTTGCTCAGCTTCACCGAGTAGGGCCCGGCTTGGTCGGTCACAACTCCTTCAATGACGAGCCGCGGGTTGGCGTTATTCAGGTCGATCGATACAACCTTCTGGCATCCGAAAAACAAGGTTGTCGCGGCATATGCTGCAAGCGCTCCTTTTTTTACGGTGATCATTGACATCTTCATGGGAATGGCGCTCTCCGTCCTAAAAATTGAAGTTATACGTTACCGATGGAATGATGGGGAAAAAGGTCGTCTGCACGGCTTCAGTTTGATTCGGGTTGTTCGGGTTCACGATGAAATTGATCGCGTATGCATTCCATCTGTCATACGCGTTGTAGAGCGAGAAATTGAGGTTCGAATGCGGTCCGAGCGTCCATGTGGCGGACAGGTCGAGACGGCTGTAGGGGGGCATGCGGTATCCATTCCGTTCGGTGTAAAGGGGAATGGCTCTGTTGTCCACGTTATAGATTCCACTTGGGAATGTGACAGCGTTGCCCGTATAATACACCCACGTGGCTGAGAAGGTCCACGCGGTGCTGTAATCATAGATCGCCACGATCGAAATGTCGTGAGTCCGGTCCTGCGTCGCAGGATACGGCTGTCCGTTGTTGATATCGGGGAACTGCTGCCGCGTTCTCGCCAACGTGTAGGCGACCCAGCCGCTGAATTTGCCGTATTTTTTCCGTATCAGCATTTCAACTCCGTAGCTCCATCCTTTGCCGTACCTGAGCAGGGCTTCAACGTTCGGGTTGAGCTGAAGGTCCGCGCCGTTCGCGTAATCGATCAGGTTCTGCATGTTCTTATAGTACAGCTCGAGAGACGCTTCGTACTCGTTGTCGTCAAAATTCCTGAAATACCCCAGCGAAGTCTGGTCGGCATACTGCGGCTTTACATTGTTGCTGCTCGGTACCCAGACATCGCTCGGGTTCGAGACTGTCGAATTTGAAAGCAGGTGGAGGTACTGCGCCGTTCGCGCGTACGAAGCTTTAATTGAACTCGTTTCGTCAATGCTTAGGTTTGCCGCGATCCGCGGCTCGGGGCTCGCGTATGTTTTGATCACCTGGCCGGAGCCGTATGTCGCTGTGTCGAGCGTGTTGCCGCTGTTGTCGTACGTATAAATGTGCGCCGGCCCGAAGAGCGTAAAGGCGGAGAATCGCAGACCGTAGTTCAATTTCAGTCCGGTGAGAATGCTGACCTCGTCGGCGACATACGCGGCGTTTTCCGAAGCATATCTGTTTTCAATGCTGAAGGAGTTGAACGACCCCGCCGATGTTGCCGTAACGCTTCCGGGCAAAAAGGTATGGTAGATAGAACTGATGCCGAATTTCAACGTATTCGAGGAGTTGATAAAATACTGGAGATCTGTTTTGAAATCATAGTCGCGAATGCCGGAAGTGATGATCGCCTGCGACGTTCCCGACGTGACATTGTTGCTGTACTCATAGTTGCTGTAAATAAGAGAGACGTTGGAAAAAAGATTGTCAGCGAAAATATGATTCCACCGCCACGTCGCCGCAGTGTTCCCCCAGTTGAAGCCGAAAACGTTCGGGTAATCGAAATTATCCCTGCCAAAATATCCGGAGATGAACATCTTGTCTTTTTCTCCCAGCGCGTAATTCGCCTTCGCATTCAGGTCGTAGAAATACAGGCTCGCCCGATTGATCGTCGTGTCGCTCGACAGCCTCAGAAAGAGGTCGGCGTAGGTCCTCCGCGCAGAAATAATGAAAGAGCCTTCATCCTTCACGATCGGTCCGTCGACCGTGAGCCTGGATGCCAGAAGCCCGATGCCCCCCGTTCCCTCGAACTCCTTCGTGCTCCCGTCGTTTGTGCGAATATCGAGCACCGATGAAAGCCGCCCGCCGTACTCCGCCGGCATACCCCCCGTGATCACTTTGACGTCTTTCACTGCGTCCGAGTTGAAGATGGAAAGAAAGCCGAGCAAATGGGATGAATTGTAGACGGTCGCCTCGTCAAGCACGATCAGATTTTGATCGATCCCGCCGCCGCGCGCGTAGAATCCGGTGCTTCCTTCTCCCGCCGCCTGAATGCCGGGAAGAAGCTGGATCGTTTTCAAAATGTCCTTTTCCCCCAGAAGGACGGGGATCGATTTTACTTCGTGGACCTCGAGATTGTTCGCCCCCATTTCTGTCGAGGTCACGTTCTTGTTGGATCTCTCCGCGGTCACAACCACCTCGCCGACTTTGATCAACTCCTGCGAAAGCGAGAAGTTCATCGTTTGATCCTTATCCAGGACGATCGTATCGATCCTCGATTTATAGCCGACGAACTGGACAACGAGGGTGTAAGTTCCTTCCGGAATGGTGAGCGAGTAAAAGCCGTACGCGTTCGTGGAAGCGCCGACGGTCTTTAGCTCTCGCACGATGATGGAAGCTCCTATGAGCGCCTCTCCGGTTTCGGCGCTCTTGATTGTTCCGCTGAACGAGTGGCTGACCTGGCCGGCGGCTGAGCTTGGGATCGAAAGAAAAGAGATGCAGATGCACAGGAGGAAGCACACAGATGGTTTCATGCATGGATGCAACGTTGCAGAGAAGAGTGAAGTTCCTCTGCGAGAGGCGCGGGAGCTGCAAGAGATTAATTCAATGTTGTGCAATGGCCCTGTTTGATATGTTGTTCTTTGCGAAGGAAAAAATCCTATTCATCGGCCGGAGAACCCCCTGCCGTGATGCACGGATGAATATTAATGGAGAAGGAAAATTCCCAAAGGGACAATCGTCTCTGCTGAAAGTATCCGGTCTAATGTAGTATCAACTGAGACTAGTATGCCGCTCCTTTAGGAATTAAGGGGAGAAGAGCTTCGACACTTGGCAATGGATTCGAATGCCGAAGCTGGGTCGGGACCGAAAACGCCCCATCCTGAATGTTTGACAA
This sequence comes from Bacteroidota bacterium, assembly GCA_035506275.1. NCBI lineage: Bacteria > Pseudomonadati > Bacteroidota > Bacteroidota bacterium. Next base: position 115,603 of record DATJPT010000006.1, on the reverse strand, counting down.
GCAGGATGGTCCGAATATTCCCTCATGAAGCGCAAAGTTCATGCAAAAACTGGACTGCTCGGCCGACAAAAATGAATAGCTTCTAATTCACGTAAAGATAGCGTTTTATCTTCTGCGTCGGTGTTTTTTCGAAGGGCTCCGTTTGCTCAATCACCCTTGCTAATCTGGAAAAGGACGACACCTGATCGTTCACCTGCTTTCGAACGCCCTCAAGAAGCGTCTGAATGTGCTCATGGATCTCTGTTTCGCTCAGATGCTTCTCCGCGAATTCAAGGTCCAATTTTTCGTAATCGAGGTGGATTCGAGCCGCCAGGGCTCCCTGGTCTTCAAAGACAAGCGATTCAAGCACGACATCGGACCGGTTGACGATCGATTCGATCGCCTCGAGATAAATATTCTCCCCGCTTGGTCCCACGATCACGTTTTTAAGGCGCCCCTTGATGAAGAGGTATCCTTCGGAGTCGATCAAGCCGAGGTCGCCGGTCTTAAGCCACCCGTTCGTGAACGCTTCGTCCGTCCGTTCCTGGTCGCGATAGTATCCCTGCATGATGTTGTCGCCGCGGACAAGGATCTCGCCGGCGCCGGTCCGCGCATCGGCGTTGTCGATCTTGATTTCTACTCCAGGAATCGCACGACCGGTCGAGCGGAATTTTGTCAGGCGGGCGTTGGTTCCGGCGATCAGGGATGCCGTTTCCGTCAGTCCGTAACCGACGGCGTACGGAAAGCCGGCCTCGCGCAAAAATTCCTCCACCTCGGGCGCCAGCGCCGCACCGCCGATGCAGAATAATTTTAAGGCGCCTCCGAACACCGAGAGCAGTTTTTTCCCCGCCATTCTGTTGACGCGCTTTCGCACGAGAGGAAATTTGTAGAAGAATCTGACCATTTTTTTCTTTGCTATCTCCGGTGCGATCCGCGATTTATACATTTTTTCGATGATGAGCGGAACCGAGAGGATGATCGTTGGTCTCACGCCTGCAAGTGCAGGAACCATCACCGTCGCCGTCGGCGGTTTGCGCAGGTAAAACACGGAAGCTCCCATCATTAACGGCAGGATCAACCCAAGCGTGCATTCGTAGACGTGGGCGAGAGGAAGGATTGAGAGGAGCCGATCTTCTTCGGTCACGGTAACGATGTCCGTCGTGGCGAGAGCGTCGGAAACGAGATTCTTGTGCGACAGCATGACTCCTTTGGAGTGCCCCGTCGTTCCCGATGTATACACGATCGAAGCGAGCGCATCCTCGTGAATATGCGCCGGAAGGATCCCGGCGATTCGCAGAACCATGGTCTTGATCTTCTTGAGCTCTTTGCTTCCTTCCGCGAGGAGTTTTTTCAGCCGGGCTTTCGAAGTTTCAGCGCCGATGACCGAGAAGTCATCCATCAGCACCACCACAGAGAAATCGTCAAGGTTCAGGTCTTCGATCTTTTGGAAATAACGCTCGGAGATGAATACCGCCTTGCATTCGGAATGCCGGAGGATGTGATGGATTTCGGAGGTGTGAAAATCCGGAAGAATTGGAACGGCAACGGCCCCCGTCGTCGTTACGGCAAAAAATGTGATTCCCCAGTTCGGGCTGTTTTCGCCGATGATGCCGACCCTGTCCTTTTCCGCAATCCCTTGATCCTGTAAAAACGCTGAAAGCCAGTCGACGTGATTCTTGAACTCTGCGTACGTCAGCGGTTTTCCGTCGGCGTACGAGAGCGCGGGCCTCTGCGGATAGCATTCGACGCTCCGTTCGAGGACCGCTTGTATTGTTCGATGATTAAGCCGCCGCATGTTCGTGTTGGATGGTCAATGGAGAATGTTATATGCCCCTCCGTTTTCGGAAGACCTCGTACATCGCCAGCGCTCCCGCGACCGAAGCGTTGAGGGAATCGAACGTCCCGGCCATCGGAACGTTCACGAGAAAATCGCATTTTTCTCTTACCAGCCGCCTGATTCCTTTCCCCTCGTTTCCGATGACGAGCGCAACCGGCATTGAATAGTCGATATCGGCAAAACTCTTTTGCGCCGCCGCGTCGGTGCCGACGATCCAGACTCCTTTTGTTTTAAGCTCATCGATCGTCGCGGCAATGTTCGTCACTTTCGCTACCGGGAAATGGGCGCTTGCTCCCGCCGATGTTTTGGCGACGGTTTCATTCACCGGCGCAGCATTGTGCTTCGGGATGATCCCTCCATGCACGCCGAGACATACCGCTGTCCGGATAAGAGCGCCGAGGTTGTGGGGGTCTTCGATTTCGTCAAAAAGGAGGATAAAAGCTTTTTCGCTCTTCGCGGCAGCGATGGAGAGGATTTCATCAACGTCGGTGTACTCCTTGGTTCCGGCGATCGCGACGATCCCCTGCGAATTGGCGTTCCGCGAAAGCTTTTCGATGAGATGCTTATCGGCTTCTGTGCAGAGAATATTTTTTTGCCGGGCCATCTGACGGATCTCGTCGACCGGCTCTCCCCGGGTTCCGCGGAGAATGTAAATTCTCTCGATCGGCGTGCCCGCGGTGAGTGCTTCGAAGACCGGTTTCCTGCCACCGATGATGTTCATGAGGCGTTTCCGGACTGTGCGTTCTTTTTCAGCGCCTTCTCAATCGCCCATCCGGCAAAAAAGAGGGCCAGGCCGATGATCAGCAGATAAAGCTCAAGCCACATGCTTCCGTTGATGCCGTCAATAAGGCCGATCATCACGCATGCGATTCCGAGAGCTTCGAGCGTCTTGGCGAGAATTTTCATTGCGTCGGTGGGCCCTTCTCGTTAGTCAGCCAAACGGTCCAGCAGCTGCTTCTCCGAAACTTTATACTGGAAAGCGAATTCTTCATCGATGAGTATCACCGGAATCCGTTCATGATATCCTTCGAATTCCTGGGAGCCGGGGAGGATCTTGATTTCTTTGAAGTCGAAGGAAATTTTCTTTCGCGTCTTCAGAAGAACGTCCTTCGCCACGTCGCACAAATGGCAATGCTCCTTTGAGATGAGCGTGACCGTTTTCATGTCTTCGTCTTTTCATCCGGCGGAATGACCTTGAGCCCATACGCTCCGAAGAGTATCAGGACAGCCGCGATCAGCTGCGCCTCCGAAAGCCCGAGAAAAATTCTCGGGTTGATGCGGAGAAATTCGACCGAGAAACGTTCTGCGCCGGCGGCGATAAGATACCACATGAACATTCTGCCGTTGCCGGTGATCTTTGCCCGGTTCCTCCAGAGCAATGCGAACAGAATCGTACAGATGATAAATTCGTAGATCGGCGTCGGCTGGCACAATGTATTGTCCGGGACGATGCCGCCGGGAAAATGAGAAGTGATTTCCGGAAATCCTTTGAACGCAAGCGAGGGGGGATAGGTACCGTTCGAATAATCGGTTCCCCACGGCAGCGTAGTGGGAAATCCGTAATCTCCGTCCCCCGAAAGATGGCAGCCGATGCGCGCTATGCCGTACGCCCACAGCAGTCCGGGAGAGGTGGCGTCCGCGATCGTGAGAAATTTTATTTTCTTCCTCTTCGCAAGAAGATAGATGAGAAATGCGGCAAGCAGGAATCCGCCGTACCATGTAAGCCCGCCGGGGGAGAAGGTCATGCCGATGGGGTCGGCGATAAAGAACGTCCAGTTCTCGAAGAGGTACAAAATTTTAGAACCTGCAACCCCCCCGAAAAGAGCGAGCAGGGTGATGGTGCTTCCGAGCTCCGGGTCCAATTTTTTTCTCTTCAGTTCGCTTGTCAGGAGGAGGCTGGCGATGATGAACGACGTCCCCAGCATCAGGCCGAAGCTGTATACGGTGAAGCCGAAGATCTCAAAAAGTTTCGGATGCATTACGGTTTTTTCCTTAACGGCAGGCGCTCCGGCAGCCGCTTGATATCCGGCTTCCGCTTGGGCATTTCCATTTCCTTCGGGCGCTGCTCTTCGAATAACTTCTGGGATGTGTAGACGGTGACGAACGGTTTGCCGGAAACGCTCTGCACGGCAGCAGAAGAAGGAGAAAGTTTCACTTTGAATTCATTCGCCTCGCCGTCGATCTTTTTCAGGATGAACGTCACCGTCCCCTTGAGGTCGAAATAGACTTTCTTGAACTGAGCGCCTCCGAACGAAGGCATGAGGAGCTCGGGGGCGCGGAGTCCGTGCAATGCCCATGTGAGCCGTTTCTCTTCCCGTGTCTCTTCCACCACCACCTCATAGCTGAAACTGCTGAACTGCTTGACGGTCTCAATCAAAAAGAGTGTCCCCTCTTTCTTCAGCGTCTCGTCAAACGTCGGCTGAATGAGCATGCGGTATTCTCCCCCTTTATGCGTTTTCTTCGCCATTAAGTGCCGGATGTGGGGAAGTGAGCCGCGATATCGTTGAGGACAACTTCCTGCTGTTGACCGGTTCGCATGTTTTTCATGCTTGCCTTGCCGGTTTCAAGCTCGTGCTGGCCGACGACGATGACGTAGGCTGCTTGTTGCCGGTCCGCCTCCCGCATTTGAGCTTTCAGGCTCCGCCTGAGTGAATCCGATTCTGCGGCAATTCCTTTTGCGCGGAGGTTCGTAATTGCCGTGATGGTCCAGTCCCTTGAGGCTTCATCGGCAGCAGCAATGAAAAGCGTTGGTTTGATATCGACCTCGCGTGTCATTCCTTTTTTATCGAGGACCATCATCAGCCGTTCGACGCCGGCCGCAAACCCGACGCCGGGCGTTTCCTTCCCGCCGAGCTCGCGGGTGAGCAGGTCGTATCTGCCGCCTCCGGCCAGCGCATCCTGCGATCCGAGCGCCGTGCTTGTCAGTTCGAAAGCGGTCTTTGTGTAATAGTCCAGCCCGCGCACCAACCGTCCATCCACCAAAAAAGGGATGCCGAGGTTTTTCAGATATTTTTTTACGTCGTCAAAATGCTGCGAGCATTCCGGGCAAAGATGCTCGGTGATCAACGGCATGGATGCCGTCGCCTTCTGGTCGTTCTCGTCTTTGGAATCGAGAACGCGCATCGGATTTTCCTCGATGCGCCGCTGACTGTCGGGAGAAAGCTGCGAAGCGATCTTTCGGAGCTCGGATCGCAGGACTTCTTTGTAGTGAGGACGGCACTTTTCGCATCCGACCGAATTGATCTTGAGAGAAAATTCTGTGAGCGAGAGCTCCCTATAGATTTGAATGGTCATCGCGATGATTTCAGCATCGACTTCCGGCTGAGGCGAGCCGATCGCTTCTGCGCCGAACTGATGGAATTGCCGTAGCCTTCCCGCCTGCGGGCGTTCCTGGCGGAACATCGGTCCGATGTAATAAACCTTCACCAGCGGCTGAGCCTCCCCGAGATTATTCTGGATGTACGCGCGAATGACGGACGCGGTTCCCTCCGGCCTGAGGGTGAGACTGTCATCGCTTCTGTCGGTGAAAGTGTACATTTCCTTCCCGACGATGTCGGTCAGCTCGCCAATGCTTCGCGCGAAAAGCGAGGTCTGCTCAAAAATGGGAGTGCGGATTTCTTTGTAGTTGAAACGATGGAAGACCGTCCGGATCGTCGATTCGACAAATTGCCATCGCGCCGTTTCTGCCGGAAGGATGTCTTTTGTACCCCGGATCGATCTAAAAGTCACGGCGTTATTCCGCGATTCGTGAACATGAGCGTGCTGTAAGGGTGAAGAGCGGCCGGCGGATGTGTGGCTGGACTGACAATACTCTGCTCAAGGGAATCAATTATCGAAGTACGTCGCTTCCTCCGTTCGAAAAACTTCCAGAACGTCCTTCGGGGAAGCAGCGGCCAACAATTTTTTCCGAAACTCTTCTTTGTTCATCAGCCTGGAGATGCGGCTGAGCAGTTTGATATGCGGCCCGACCATGCTGTCTTTTCCGACGAGGAGAAACACCAGGCGAACCGGCTGCTCGTCGAGCGATTGGTAATCGATCGGCGCGGCGGTCACCGCGAACGCCGCGACGATATCGGAGACAGCATCCGTTTTGCCGTGGGGAATTGCAAACCCGTTCCCGACGCCGGTCGACATGATCTTTTCCCGCTCGAAAATGGCCTCCCGCACTTTATCTTTGTCGAGGACCTTCTTCGAGAGAGCGACGATGTCGATCATTCCCTGAATGATTTCTTCCTTTGAGTTTCCCGAGAGCCGCGTCCTGATCGAGGCTTCATCGAGGATGTCGCTGATTTTCATGTCCGAGAGGTTCTCCTGCTGATAAAACTTGAATGCCAATATACGCTTTTGGCGCCGAAATGTAAAGTGACGACGGGAGATTTGACGAAAGGTCCGCGGGCAGTATCGGCTCTGTTCCTTTCGGGGAACGACTCCGGCATCACGCCTCGCTCATGTCGCGCCAGCTCAGAATCTTTTCTTCGTACGTGTTCAGGAGCGAGACGGCGGTCTGCTCGACGGTCGACTCCGCGCTGACATGGAAGAGCGGTTCCGCTTTGTCCGGCCGCATCAGGACCGAGGTCGATGCTGCGTCGTTTTCAAAGAGGATCTTTATTCCGTCGACGAGGACGCGCTGCATTCCTTCGGTCTCGTGCATCATATGGCGCATGACTTTCCCTTTCCGGTCCCACGGGCAATACACGCTCCGTTTCATGAGATGAAGCGCAGGGACCTCTTTTTCCAGCGCGCCGAAACGCTTGCCGGCCAGCGCCATCATTTCGAGGATCTTTGCTACGCTGTACATGCCGTCGCTGGCGAAAAGGAAGCTCGGGAAGATGAAGCCTCCTTTGGTCCCCCCGACGAACTGAACGTCTTTCGACGTCGATGCCTCCATGAGCGAAAGATGACTGTCACGGGTCTTGACGACTTCGACCCCTTTCCCTTTGACGATCAGGTCGATCTCCGCAGACGCCGTGATCGGGACGGCGATCTTTTTGGTCTCCGGATGGACGCTGAGGTATAGCGAAGTGATCAGCGAGAGAAGCCGGTCGTTCTTGATGCAGTTTCCGTTCTCGTCCACGACAAAGATCTTTTCAGCCCCGGCATCGATGAGAAAACCGACATCGTAACCGAGCGAGGTCACGATGTGAGAAAGTTGTGCAACGGCCCCGTCGAACTCTGCCTTTTCACGCGTCAGTTTTTTAGGGTCGAGATAGGCGTTCAACGCAAGCGTCTGGCATTGAAGCGAGCCGAGGATGTTCGGGAAGATCGTCGAGGCGACGCCGTTGGAATAGTCGATCACGAGCCTGAACTTTGCCTGCGAGATCGCCGCGGTGTTCACGGTGGAGAGAAATTTTTCGATGTAGCTTTCCTGGGCCCGTTCGGGGAAGCTGATTCCCCCCACGCTCGTGAAGTTTGCGCGCGGAAAATCCTCTCCGAAGAAGAGCCGCTCAACGGCTTTCGTCTTGTTCGACGGGAGGTCTTTTCCGTTGTGGTCGAAGAAGATGATGTCCGTCAGATTTTTGTCGAACGGGGATTTTCGCACATGGATTCCGCCGGCGTATTTTTCCCCCCGCAGCTCATGGCGGAGGATGGGGATCGACGTTGCCCGCAAGTCGTTGGTGTCGACCCCGGCGGACATCAGTCCGCACATGATCGAACGGTTGATCATTCGGGAAACGTTATCCGAATCGCGGCTCGTCAACACAGCTTTTCCTTTTCCGACAAATGCCCCGAAGGCCGTTCCGAGCTTCGCGCCGAACTCGGGGTTCATTTCGATGTTCGAAAGTCCCGTGATGCGCGAATCGCTGAAAAGTTCGCGCAGCCATTTGTCCTCCCACACGAGGCTTCTCGTGAGGATCGCGCCGTCTTCCACTTCCTTTTCGGGCCAGAGCTTGATGTTCGAAGCCAGGCGGCTTTCCTTTCCGATCACGCACCTGTCGCCGATGAAAACGTTGTCGTCGATCCGGGCAAACTCGCCGATCTCGGATTGCTTTCCGAGGACGCACGATGACAGCTCTGCCCGCCCGCCGATCCTGCTTTTCTCCCATATGATCGAATCGCGGATGACCGCACCATCCTCAATAACGCAGTCATCGCCGATCACCGACCTGATGATCTTCACGTGGGCGCCGACTCTGCAATTTTTTCCGATGAGGACCGTCCCCTGGATGTTTTCCGGCGACGTCAGCACCGTGGAAAGGTCGCCGACGTAGCAATTCGCTTTTTTCGTCCCCTCAAAATCGAGCTGGACTTTGCCGTCCAGCGCGTCGAGGTGGGCTTCCTGGTATTCGTTCAAGTTGCCGACGTCTCTCCAGTAGCCTTCCGAGATGTAGCCATAGAGACCGGCATCCTCTTCAAGCAGCATGGGAAAGAGATTCTTGCTGAAATCAAAATCCTCCTGGAATGGAACCCGCTGAAGCACGTCCGCTTCAATAATGTAGATTCCGGTGTTGATCGTGTCGCTGAAAACTTCTCCCCACGACGGCTTTTCGAGGAAGCGTGTGATTTTTCCCTCGGCGTTCGTGAGGACGACGCCGAATTGAAGCGGATTTTTCGTGCGCGTGAGGACCAGGGTTGCTTTTGCCTTCTTTTTTTCATGAAACGCTACGGCCTTGGTGAGGTCAAAGTCCGTCAGCACATCGCCGCTGATGACGATGAACCGCTCGTCAAGAAAGTCCGCAGCGTTGCGGACGCTGCCTGCCGTTCCGTAGTCGGCGTCTGCCTTCCGGTATTGCATCGAAATGCCGAACTGTGATCCATCGCCGAAAAAGGAGGTGATGCTCTCCGGTTGGTAAAAAAGAGTGGACATGATTTCGGTAATGCCGTGTTTCTTCAGCAAACTGACGATGTGCTCCATCATCGGTTTGTTCATCATCGGCACCATCGGTTTCGGAATATTGCAGGTAAGAGGGCGGAGCCTGGTACCAAATCCGCCGGACATGATGACTGCTTTCATAGGAGAGAGAGGTTAAGTGAAAAGAGGGATGAAACGCCTTTTGCAAATTGTACAAAAAAAAACCTTCGGCTTCAACCGTGCCGGAGCTCATCCAGATCTCGACAAGGACCTGATGCGGCATCCAGTTTCCATAAGATCGCCGATCAGAGGCGGATAATCTTCCGGCGAAAATCCCGGGCTGAACGAGGATCTATTCGCCTCCGTATTCCCGTCTGACAAAAAAAACAGCCGTGATCCGGAGATGTTTGCCGGTGTTTGTGATCTCAACCTCAACAAGCAATCGACGGCCCGGGCGCCTATTTATCTTGACTTTTGCGCCGGAATTGCATAAATTTACACACTTTACGCGATTTCTGTAAACCCTAGGACTCAGAATGCCGGAAAAAATGCGGGGAATCGCCCTACGGAGCGGGTTGTTTGAGATTTCACTTCAGGAGGGCGTAGTTGCTGGCATTGGGGTCCTATTATTTTTTTTGGGATTGTGGGCTGGGGGAATCCTTACAAAGATTTTCTGTTTCATGATCGCAGGTCTCGCGGTTTATTATGTCATCGATTCCGTGCGCGGCAGGCGGTCTGGTCAGAGCGCCGGTGACGCCGATCCCGTTCACGGCGCGAAAGAAGAAACCGAAGATTCGGTCGGCGAGATGAGGCTGAACGAAGAAGAAGCAAATGATGCCGCCGACGATGAATCCATGAGTTCGGAGCCATCTCCGTTCGTCGCCGCCGGGCCGAAAGCTGAATTTGACGAAAAAGAAGTTCGTTTTGAAGCCCCCGCGGAGGAGCCTCGTGAAACGATAGTGTACTCGCCTGCTGATTTCGTAGACGAAGAAGGAGATGCGGCAGACGGGAGCAGGCAGGAGCCGAAGGCAGAATTTGGTCTCTTTTTGCAAAAGATGTTGGCCGTTGTGAAGGAGGTTGCGTTTGGCAATACCGTCTCCTTTTTTTGGGTGAACCGCGAATCGCGTCAGCTTGTGCTTGAAAGCAAGTTGACGGAAAGTCGGTCATTTTCCTCAACGAGGAAACTGTCCATCGGGAGTGATGTTGTCAGCCGGATCGCCCTTTCGGGAACTCCGGAGATTCTGAACGGCATTGCCGCCAACGCGGAACGAGACATTGTTCCGTATTACACGAGCCTCGAGGAAATACGATCGTTTGTCGGCGTACCGGTTTTTTATCCTCGAAGAGACGGAGATCAGACGCCGATCGCGGTGCTTGCCGTTGACAGCAAGGCGGACGATGCATTCGGCCCCGAAACGATTGCGCTTCTCGCGAAATTTACCAAGATGCTTTCGGCGGTGCTGAAGAGCTCTACCGAAAAGTATGATCTGATGAGCGAGAGCGGAGTATTGAAGGCAGAGATGCGCTTTCGCACAAAAGCATTCGGCGAGTCGGAGGTTCCTGTCATTGCGAACGCGCTCGCGGAGGAAGTTTCTGCGCTCGTTCCGTGGGACGCGCTGGCGCTGGTGCTGTTCGACAGCGCCCAAAAGCAGTGGGTGATCGCCAACGTGCGGACCAGACACAATCACCGTTACGTCGTGGCGAAACAGCTTCTCGATTTTCATTCGAGCATTGCCGGTAAGGCGATCAGAAGCAACGCCGTGCAGAACATCGACGATTTGTCGAAAACGTCGGAGCCGAGGTTTCTGATCAACGAGGCGTCGCTCGGGATGGCGAGGGTCGGTTCGTTCGCCGCGGTTCCCATCGCCTCGACGAACAAGTGCTACGGTGTGTTGACCTTGGAATGCCGGGAGAAGAACGTCTACGGGGAAAAGGAAATCTCTTCGGCCTCGTTGCTGACCTCTGTTGCTGGGACGGCCCTCGAATTGCATGAAGCGAACGAGATCATCAGAGAGTTTGTCGTCGTCGATGAGGGCACGGGGACCGCGTCCAAAAAATATTTTCTCCAGCGGTTGTCCGAGGAATTACGGCGGGCAGACGACGACGGTTCCGATGTTTCTTTTCTCTTGTTTGCCGTGACTTCGCCCGGCGACATTGCTTCTCGGTACGGGAAGGCGGGAAGCGACGCTGCGGTTGCCCGTGTGGCGTCCGTTCTTCGGTCGAGTATCCGTGGGTATGATCTTATCGGAAGGTTCGACCAGCTGATGTTCGGGGTGCTGCTGGTCAAGACGACGTCGAAAGAAGCGTACCTGTGGGCGGAAAAGCTCCGTTCGGCGATTGCGAGTTCGGTAGTATCGTTTGAGCAAAAAACGTTTTCAGTCGCCGTAACGGTCGGAGTCTGCGGCGCGGCAGAAGGCATGGACGCCGGCGAATGCGTTGCGAACGCATCGCAGGTTCTGGAAAAGGCCAAAGAGGCTGGCGGGAATATCGTCCGGGTGTTCTAGAGAATTTTTCATCAAAGCATAATTAACTATACAGCACTGAGGATACAATGGCAAAACAGCAAGATTTCGCGGAGAAGGCAAAGAAAGCAGGAGCAGAACGAGGGATAAAATGCCCGAAATGCGGTGCGTTGAAAGTGCCGACGGCGGTCATTCAATCGGTAAAGACCGATGTCGGATCTTACCGGTTCAACCGTGCGCTCGTGCAGGTCTGCAAATGCAATGAAAAGGAAGTTTACGCATAATTGAATGCGCCCGGCAAAATCGTTTTCATCGTTCTCGACAGTCTCGGCATCGGTGAAGCGCCTGACGCCGCAGCGTACGGAGATGCGGGCTCGAACACGATAGGACACACCGCCGACGCGGTCGGCGGACTCGCCCTTCCCAATATGCAGAGACTCGGCCTCGGTAATATCGCTCCGATTTTGGGGGTGCCGCCGGTTCCGGAGCCGGAAGGATGTTTCGGCAAAATGCAGGAGGTCTCGAAAGGGAAGGACAGCACCACCGGGCATTGGGAGATTTCAGGAATTATCGTTACGCAAGATTTTCCATACTATCCTCATGGCTTCCCCGCCGAGGTGATCGAAAAATTCCTCTCGGCAGCGAACCTGCGCGGCGTTCTGGGAAACAGGCCCGCCTCCGGAACGCAGATCATTGAAGAGCTTGGCGATGAACACGTACGCACCGGGTTTCCGATCGTGTACACGTCCGGAGATTCTGTCTTTCAAATAGCAGCACACGAGGATGTGATTCCGCTGAAGGATCTGTACCGGATCTGCCAGGCAGCACGGGACAACGTGCTCGTCGGCAACCATGCCGTGGGACGCGTGATCGCCCGCCCCTTCATCGGAACGAGCGGCAATTACGTAAGGACGGCAAACAGGAGAGATTTTTCGCTCCAAGCGCCCGGCACGACGGTCCTCGACCTGCTTTCCAGGAACGGCATCCCGACGGTTTCCATCGGCAAGATTGACGACCTCTTTTCGGGACGCGGGCTGCGAGAGAAAATTCATACGCATTCGAATGCCGAAGGGATCGAGGAAATTGTCAGGCGATCATCGGGAATGGATCATGGCTTCATCATGACGAACCTTGTCGATTTCGACATGCTCTACGGGCATCGTCAGGACGCCGAAGGAATGGCAAAAGCGATCGAATATTTCGATGGTCACCTGCCGAGAATCTTTGAGACGGTGAAGGGCAACGACATTCTGATGATCACCGCCGACCACGGCAACGACCCGACGGACAACAGCACGGACCATTCCCGCGAATACGTTCCTCTGCTCACCTTTTCTAAGACGGGAAAGAAAGGCGTGAACCTCGGCGTCAGGAAGACTTTTGCCGATGCGGGAAAAACGATTGCGGAATATTTCAGCGTTAACGGCGGGAAGATCGCTGGAACAAGCTTCCTCAGCGCGATTCAGTGAAGGGACCATGGAGAAGGCGAAACACAGTGTTGAATTCGAAGCGGAAATTGGAAGCGATGGGAACGTCCATTTTTCCCGCGCGGTCGGCGGCGAGCTTTCTCTCAGGCCCGGCGATAGAGTGACAGTTCGAATCGTCGGAGGCGTCCTGTCAAAAGGGTTGGCTGCGAGGAACGTCTCTGACGAGGAAATTGAACGCATCGGGACGATCCAGTTTGAAGACAGAGAACACGTCGTCCGTTTCCTGTCGAGCGAGGGAGTGCTTTCAAGGAACCAGGGTTTCAGAAGGCGGGCGAAAGGCTATGTCCGGTGAGCGTTCAGAAGGTCGTTCTCGACACAGACGTTCTGCTTGAGCACCTTCTTCATCGTGAAGGGACGTCGTATTTGCGGAAAGCGATGAACGTGTTTTTTTGCTATACAACAGTCTTTAACGCGATCGAAGCTTTTTCGGTTGCACGGTCGAAAAAGGAAATTCAGGCAGTCGACGATGCAATGAGCGCGTTGAAGGTGCTCGGACTCAATTCCAAAAGCGCCAAGGCAGCAGGAAGATTTTTTTCCGTTGTGGGGTCGGGAAAACTCAATGAGATGCCGGCATTGATCGCCGGTCTCTGCATCGAGAGCAAACTGCCGATCGTGACGTTGAACCCCCGGCGGTTTGCAGGCGTCAAACAACTGCGGGTCGTTCCGGCGCTCATGCTCGACCGGAACAGTGGGAAGCTCGATGTCAACGTCAAATAATTCTCGGGACTCTTCGTCATGATACTTGGAAAAGTGATCGGTACGGTCTGGGCAACTCGGAAGGACGAGGCCCTGGTTGGAGTTTCTCTGCAGATCGTCCGCCATGTCGACCTCGACTACAAATTGAAGGAGACGATCGTTGTGGCGGTCGATACCGTTCAGGCAGGAGTAGGAGATATTGTGCTCGTCGCCACCGGAAGCTCGGCGCGCCAAACGGCGGTCACCAAAAACAAGCCGGTCGACGCCGTTATAATGGCGGTCGTCGATAAGCTCGACGTGACCGAGAAGTAGCGAACTTTTAGTCGGATCAACTCGTATGTTCCTAGCAAAGGTCATCGGGACAATCTGGGCGACGCGGAAGGATGAACACTTGAAAAGCTTCAAGCTTCAGTTCATCCAGCCGATCTCCGCTGAGCGGAAGAACGTCGGCTCGCCGATCGTCGCGGTCGATACGGTGGGAGCGGGAGCAGGAGAAACGGTGTTCTATATAACGGCCGCCGAAGCGGTCATTCCGCTTCCGGTTGATATGGCCCCCGTCGATGCCAGCATTGTCGGCATCGTCGACAGGATCGACCTTCAGAAATAGCTTTTTGAAAATGAGGTGAATGCAGGATGGTTAAGATTACAAAACAATATACGAACCGGGAGAGCCAATCCCTCGACAAATATTTGCAGGAGATCGGCAAAGTAGATTTGCTGACTCCCGAGCAGGAGATCGACCTCGCCCAACGGATCAAAAAGGGGGACCAAAAATCCCTTGAGAAACTGACGAAGGCGAACCTCCGATTCGTGGTGAGCGTGGCGAAGCAATACCAGAATCAGGGCTTGTCGCTCGGCGATCTGATCAACGAAGGGAATCTGGGACTCATCAAGGCTGCAAAGCGTTTCGACGAAACGCGCGGGTTTAAGTTTATTTCGTACGCGGTCTGGTGGATACGCCAGTCGATTCTCCAAGCGCTTGCAGAACAATCCCGCATCGTGCGCCTTCCGTTGAACCGCGTCGGGGCCTTGAACAAGATCGGCAAGGCCTTCAGCAGCCTCGAGCAGGAATTCGAGCGAGAGCCGAGCGCTAGCGAGCTTGCGGAGGAGCTCGACATGTCGCTCTTCGAAGTCGCCGACACGCTGAAGATCTCCGGCCGTCATCTCTCGATGGACGCGCCGTTCGCGCAGGGCGAAGACAACCGCCTCCTCGATGTTATTCAGGACGAACGCCAGCCGGCTCCCGACAGCATCCTGATGGATGAATCCTTAAAAGAAGAGGTGCAACGGGCGCTTGCGACACTGAGCGACCGCGAGGCTGAAGTGATCCGTCTCTATTTCGGTCTCCAGCGGGAACATTCGTTGACGCTTGAAGAGATCGGCGAAAAGTTCAACCTCACGCGTGAGCGCGTGCGCCAGATCAAGGAGAAGGCGATCCGCCGGCTGCGGCACGCCTCGCGGAGTAAAAACCTGCGTGCCTATCTTGGCTAATGACCGGCCGCAGCGTTGGACAATAGTGAAAAAGCTCCTTTATTGAGGAGCTTTTTTATTGCGGAACTAAAACTCGGTTGCAAATAAATCTGAATCACGTACATTTGTAAGCGAATGAAAGTTCTCGTTTTTTCTCTCGTCTGCCTCTTTGCCGCCGGCTGCGGCTCGTCGTCGCCGCGATTCGTCAGCCATGATTCTACGGAGAAAAGCGAGAAGCCCGAAAAAAAGAACAGCGGACCGCGGTTTAGTTCGAGGCACATTGAGGAAGAAAAGAAAGAGGACGACCGCAAGGTGGACGTGAAGCAGGTGACGGCCCGTTTCTCGAGCGCGAAGCCGTCACCGTCAGTTTCGCAGCAATCGAATGATTCTCGCGCGGGGACGTCGCGGACGACTCCAAAAGCCCCGGCGGGAAAGATCGACGACCAGAAAATGATGGATGTCATTCTTGGATACCTTGGCACCCCGTACGTTTACGGCGGCGACTCGAAATCCGGAATTGACTGCTCGGCATTTACCGGCGCGGTCTACAACCAGTCGGTGAGTGTGCAATTGCCCCGATCTGCGGCAGAGCAGGTGAAGGTTGGGACACCGGTGGCGTTCGAAGACCTGAGGTTCGGCGACCTGATGTTCTTTAATACGACCGGCGCGAACCCCTCGCATGTCGGCATTTACATCGGCGACGATCTGTTCGCACACGCGAGCGAGGCGTTCGGAGTGACGATCTCTTCCATAGAAAGTTCGTACTATAAAAAGAGATATACGGAGGCGAGAAGGGTGGTTGAATGAAGGAAGACGGCAGGAGACAGAATTCACAACACAGAATACATGGATCAGCGGGTAATATAGGTGAGATAAAAACGCATGGCAGCACTCCCCATTTATGTGTACGGCACTGAGGTTTTGAAGAAAAAGGCCAGACCGGTCAAGGAAATTTCCAACAAGACCATCCAGTTGATCCAGGATATGTTCGAGACGATGCATTCCTCGAACGGCGTCGGGCTTGCAGCAAATCAGGTCGGCGTCCTGGAACAGGTCCTCGTGGTCGACCTTTCAGACACCGAGGAATACAAAGAAACGAAACCGATGGCATTCATCAATCCCGAAATCGTCGATGAAGAAGGCGAATGGGAAATGGAGGAGGGCTGCCTGAGCATTCCCGAGATCCGCGACGTCATCAATCGCGCCGAGACGGTCACCGTGAAGTTTCAGGATGCTAACCTTCGGGATCAAAAAATTGTCGCGACGGGTATGCTGGGGCGCGTCCTTCAGCATGAAATCGACCACCTGAACGGCGTACTGATCACCGACCACCTGAGCGCCACGAAACGGACACTGCTGCGGAGCAAGCTGAAGAAAATCTCCAAAGGGGAATTTGAGCATAAATATGAAGTTGTTCTGCCGAAGGACGAAAAGCCGAAATCGAAAAGATGAATATTGTGTTCATGGGGACTCCGGACTTCGCCGTTCCAAGCCTTGAGATCTTGCTGAAGAACGGTTATTCCCCCGTCGCCGTTGTGACCGCCCCCGATAAACCGCGCGGCAGAGGACAGCAGGTTTCATTCACGCCGGTCAAAGATTGTGCGGTAAAAAATTCTCTGACAGTGCTTCAACCGGCATCGTTACACGACCCGGCATTCATTTCCTCTCTGGCGTCATTCCATCCTGATCTCTTCATCGTCGTCGCTTTCAGAATCTTGCCGGCGAAAGTGTTCTCAATGCCCGCAAAGGGAGCGTTTAACCTGCACGCCTCCCTTCTCCCGAAGTACCGCGGGGCGGCACCGATCAACTGGGCGATCATCAACGGCGAAAAGGAATCGGGGGTCACGACGTTTTTCCTGCAAGAGAAGGTTGATACGGGGAACATCATTCTGCAAGCCCGCGTTGCAATTCCCGAATCGATGAATGCCGGAGAGCTTCATGATACGCTTGCGGAGGTGGGAGCCGAAATTGTCCTGCAAACCGTTCGCTTGATCGAAATGGGAAAAACACACCCGCGCAACCAGGATGATGCGACTTCCTCTCCCGCGCCAAAAATTTTCAAAGATGATTGCCGGATCAATTGGGGCAAATCCGCGGAAGATATTCATAATTTTATCCGGGGACTTTCGCCGTATCCCGCGGCATGGACGATGCACGGCGGTACGTTGCTGAAGGTTTATCGAAGCGAGAAGACAGGAGACATGGGACAGGAGGCAGCGCCGGGGCTCATCAAGGTCGACGGGGAGAGGCTGCTCGTTGCTGCGAAGGATGGAATGCTGTCAATTCTCGAAATTCAGCAGGAAGGAAAGAAGAGGATGGCGGCCGCGGAATTTTTGAGGGGATATAAATTTGACAGCCGCGACACACTGCGCTGACCGAACTACTTTCCCGCCGAGTATTTTCGCACTTTGACTTTTTCACCCGTGCCTTCAGTTTTGATGAGGACCGGGCAGTCCCCCGAAAGGTCCTCAGTCGCCGACTCTCGAATCCTGCATTGCGCTCCGAATCCTTCCGCGCTGCTGAACACCGACGCTCCCGGTGAACCCTCCGAAGCCGATGTATTAGTATTTTCCCATTCTGCTCCAGGAATTTTGCTGAATATGATCAGAATTCGGCGGCTGCCGCTCAATTTCATTGCATCAGTTTTCAAAAAGATTTATATTGAGTTACCCTTGGCACTTAAAGATGTGCTGAAAGGGGGGATGTATTTACGCAGCCGTTCATTTTATGGAATTTATGATGTGGGCCGTCCGCAGCATGCACGTTTTTTCTGCGGTCGTCTGGCTTGGCGGGCTCTTGTATATGGGGGGAATTTTCTATCCGGTGATCCGTTACGAAGAAATGACAGCGTCCTCAGCCTATATCCGGATAGAACGACGATTCACCGGTTTCGTTTGGATGTGCGTATGGACCACGGCAATTACCGGCGCATTCTTGGTGCTTTTCACCCCCCGGTTCGTTTTTGGTCGTTATCATAATGAGTGGGATTTCCTTCTTCTTGCTAAGGAAATTATCTACGTTTTGATGATTGGAACCGCAATGGCGGGCACGAGCATCGTAAAGGAAATGGAATCGATCGCCGCTTTTCCTTCGACGGAAGAGACGAAGCGCGACCTCTCGATCCAGCATCAGAAAATGCTGAAAGGACGGCGGGCGAACCTTGCCTTCGGCATTATTGCGCTGCTGGTCGCCGTCAGGATGGTCATGGTTTAATGGGAAAGATCATTGCAATAGCGAATCAAAAAGGAGGCGTCGGGAAAACGACCACGGCGGTGAACCTCGCCGCGTCGATCGCTGCGGCGGAGCATGAAACATTGCTTGTCGACACCGATCCCCAGGCGAACGCGACGAGCGGCGTCGGCGTTGAGAGCAAATCGCTGGAGAAGACGATGTATGAGGTGTTGATCGGCGGCATTGATGCCACCGAGGCCATTATGAAGACCTCGATGCCGTTTCTCTCGCTTCTCCCGTCGCACATCAATCTTGTCGGGTCAGAGATCGAAATGGTGAACGAGCCACACCGTGAAAAGAAGATGAGAGGTGCGCTTGAATCTGTGCGTTCGATGTATGAATACATCATTATCGATTGCCCTCCGTCGCTGGGCCTTATTACCCTGAATGCGCTGACCGCGGCCGATGCCATCCTGATACCGGTGCAGTGCGAGTACTACGCGCTTGAAGGGCTCGGTCAATTGCTGAACACCATCACTATGGTGAAGAAAAATCTCAACCCGCCGCTCGACATCGAAGGGGTGTTGATGACGATGTTCGATTCACGCCTCCGCCTCTCGAATCAGATCGTCGACGAGGTGAAAAAATATTTTGGCGAGAAGGTCTTTACAACGATCATCTCAAGGAACGTGAGATTGAGCGAGGCGCCGAGCTTCGGCAAGCCGATCCTTCTTTACGACGCGTTGTCGTCCGGCACGCGGAACTACATCGATCTTGCGCAAGAGGTGTTGAAGCGCAATCAGCGTTCCGCCGCCTCGTCTCCCGCTCGCCCGGCCTTTGCGGCCTCACCGGCTCCTCCAGTGATGCAAACGATCTCTCCGTCAGAAATCTCAAACGGCACTTCTTCACAATCGTAATCTCTCCCTTGCGCCATGGCCGATAGTCACAAAACGAAATCTGTGTTGGGCAAAGGCCTCAGCGCGCTCATTCCGCGTGCCCCGCTTCGCGAAGAGCCGATTTCTCCATCCGCTCTCCCGCGGGACGATGGCCTCGATAACGTCATCGTTGCCGTCGAACTCCCGAAGATCCGCCCCAACCCGTACCAACCGCGGCAAAATTTCGACTCGCAATCGCTGGATGAGCTGAAACGCTCGATCATGGAGAAGGGAGTGATCCAGCCTGTCACGGTGCGCCGCGCAGCCGACGGGTTCTACGAACTGATCTCCGGCGAACGCCGGGTGCGCGCATCGCAGGAGGCCGGATTGAAATTGATTCCGGCATACGTCATCAAAGTCTCGTCGGATGAAGAGATGCTGGAGCTTGCGCTGGTGGAAAATCTGCAGCGCGAGCATTTGAATCCCCTCGAGGTCGCGGTCTCTTACCAGCGGCTTATCGACGAATGCCGGCTGACGCAGGAAGAAGTTGCCCAGAAGATCGGAAAAGACCGAACGACGGTCACGAACTTTCTTCGGCTTTTGAAACTGCCGGAGAAGATCAAAGCTTCGCTCCGGAACGACGAGATTTCGATGGGACATGCGCGGGCCCTCATCGCGATCCCGGAAGAGAAAATTCAGCTGCGGATGCACGACAGAATTCTCAAACAAGGCTTGTCTGTTCGCAATGTTGAATCGCTGGTGAGGGATCTGGGAAAGAAACCTGTGAAGAAGCCCCACGCACCGGCGGGACGAACGGATGCCGGATTCCAGAGCGTGGAGACGCGCCTGCGCCAGAGATTCGGGACCAAAGTGACGATTCGCAAGCAGCCGGCCGGCGGCGGAGAGATCGTCATCGAATACTACAATGCCGGCGATCTGGACCGGCTGTTGGAACTGTTGGAGCAATAACGCGGCAGGGTCAGCATCATCACAGACGGGTGAGGACAATGAAAACGATCATCAAAACTGAAAATGCACCGGCGCCGATCGGACCGTACAATCAGGCAGTCGCGGTGCAGGGACAGTTGCTGTTCACAGCAGGGCAAATCGCCATCGACCCGAAAACCGGGAGCATTGTCGGCACGACAGTTGCCGAGCAGACAAAACAGGTCTGCGAAAATATCAGAGCGATTCTTACCGCCAGCCACTCCGATTTTGCTCATGTCGTAAAGACGACGGTCTTCCTGAAGAACATGAACGACTTTGCTGCAATGAACGAGGTCTATGGAAAATATTTTGGCGATGCTTCTCCGGCCCGAAGTACCGTTGAGGTCGCCCGCCTGCCGAAAGACGTCGCGGTGGAAATTGAAGTGATCGCGGCGATCTATTGACCATCGATCAAAGGACAGAAAAGGTCCTGCCTTTTCCCACTCATTTCTATGGATCGGGATTCTTTTTGAGACCGCTCGTTTTTTTTGCTCTCCTCTCGCTTTCTTCCGTCCCCGCCGGAATGGCACAGGTCTCTCCTCGTTATGAACAACCGATCGCAACCCCTCTGCGGATTGCCTTCCTCTCGGATACGGTCGTCCACGTCTTTAACGAGGATTCTGCCGTCGCCAAGCTCGGATTCAGCACCGACACAGTGCGGCGCCCGGGGAAATCCACGACGGTGGCCCTCCTTGCTTCGATGGTCGCGCCGGGGGCGGGACAGATCTACAACGGCTCATACTGGAAGGCGCCGATCATTTGGGGGGTTGGATATTATTTTATTTCAGTGTACAATCAACAGAACAAGTTATACAAACAGTATCGCACCGCATATCTGGCCACGGTCGATTCAACCAGCCCTGCGGGCGATCCGAACGTCATGCAGCTGCGCGATTTTTACCACAAGCAGCGCGACACATTCGGTTGGTACCTCGCGATCGAATATATCATCAACTTGCTCGACGCATATGTCGATGCGAGCCTCTATAATTTTGAAGTCAGCCCGAATCTCCAGCCGACGGCCGAAATGCGCGCGAGTCTGCGCATTCCGTTATAGGTCCCAGCGACTCAAGGTTCACTTACCCGGAAACTCTGTTCTATGTTGTTAAGGAGGTATTACCATGATACGAAAACAAGACGCTCTAGATTTTCATTCTCAAGGACGAAGGGGAAAGATCGAAGTTGTTTCGACGAAGCCGTGCGCAACGCAGCGGGATCTGTCGCTCGCGTATACTCCCGGCGTTGCCGAACCGTGCCGCGACATCGCGGCCAATCCCGATGATGCGTATCTTTACACGGCAAAAGGAAATCTCGTTGCCGTCGTTTCCAACGGCACCGCCGTACTCGGCCTCGGCGATATCGGCCCCCTCGCCGGTAAACCGGTGATGGAGGGGAAGGGAGTGCTCTTCAAACGGTTCGCCGATATCGATGTCTTCGACATCGAATTGAATTCCCACAATCCGGACGATATTATTAAAGCGGTTCAAATGCTCGAACCGACCTTCGGCGGAATCAACCTCGAGGACATCAAGGCTCCTGAATGCTTCTACATCGAAGAGGAGCTGAAAAAAGTGATGAACATTCCCGTCTTTCACGACGACCAGCACGGGACGGCGATCATCAGCGGGGCAGCACTCGTCAACGCGCTGGAGGTCGTCGGGAAAAAGATCAGCGAAGTAAAGGTTGTCTTCAGCGGTGCCGGGGCGGCGGGGATGGCCTGTGCCCGGTTGTACGAAAGCCTTGGCGTGCGGCACGAAAATATTCTGTTCGTCGACACGAAAGGCGTGCTCTTTAAGGGGCGGACGGAAGGGATGAACAAGTATAAGGAATATTTTGCGGCCGAAACGAAGGCGCGCACCTTCGCCGAAGCGATGAAAGGGGCCGACGTGTTCTGCGGCGTATCGGCAAAAGGAATCGTCACGAAGGAAATGGTGAAGTCGATGGCCGACAACCCGATCGTCTTCGCGATGGCGAACCCGGACCCGGAAATTGCGTACGAAGACGCCGTAAGCGCGCGCGACGACATTATCATGGCTACGGGACGCTCCGACTATCCGAACCAGGTGAACAATGTGCTCGGATTTCCGTTCATCTTCCGCGGGGCTCTCGACGTCCGTGCGACTGCCATCAACGATGAAATGAAGATCGCCGCGTCCCACGCGCTGGCAAAGCTGGCAAAAGAGGACGTCCCCGATTCGGTGATCAGGGCGTACGGCGGGAAGCGGATCGAGTTCGGACGAGAGTACATTATTCCGAAGCCGTTCGACCCGCGCGTTCTCTTGTGGGAAACTGTCGCCGTCGCGGAAGCTGCGATGAAGACCGGAGTTGCGCGGACCCCCATCGCCGACATCGAAGCGTACAAGGACAGCCTGGAAGCGCGGCTGGGGAAGACGCGTGAGATCATGCGGTTCTTCATTCATCGGGCGCAGAAAGACCCGAAACGGATCGTCTTCCCGGAAGGACAGGAGGAGAAGATCCTTCGGGCGGCGAATATCATTATAGAGGAAAAGATCGCCAGGCCGATACTTCTCGGCAGCCGGACGGTGATCGGCGAAAAGATCTCGGAGCTGGGATTGGACCTCGGGGACGTCGAAGTGGTCAACCCGAAGAAAACGACGAAGTTCGACGAGTACGTCTCTCAATATTTTGAGCTCCGGAAACGGAAAGGAACGACGAGAGACGTTGCCGAACGGCACATGAGGACCAACAACGTTTTCGGCATGATGATGGTAAAGAACGGCGACGCGGACGGGTTGATCTCCGGCCTCACGCAGCATTATCCGGATACGGTTCGCCCGGCGCTCCAAATAATCGGGACGAAGGACGGCGTGCGGCGGATTGCTGGTTTGTATATGATGGTCTTCAAGAATCAGACCATCTTCATCGCCGACGCGACAGTGAACATCGAGCCGACGGCGGAAGACCTGGCAGAGATCGCCCTGTTGACAGCGGAGAGAGTGAAACGGCTGGACATTGTGCCGCGGGTCGCGATGCTGTCGTTCAGCAACTTTGGAAGCACGCAGCATCCGTTGACAGAGAAAGTGCGCAAGGCAACGGAGATCTTAAAGCAGCGCGCCCCGAATCTCATCGTCGACGGCGAGATGATGGCGGATACGGCGATGAGTTCCGAGATGCTGAACGAGCTGTATCCGTTCAGCGCGCTCAAAGAGCCGGCAAATATCCTCATCTGCCCCGACCTGACCTCCGCGAACATCGCCTACAAGCTGCTGTCGCGCCTCGGCGGTGCGTCGGCGATCGGTCCTATCTTGATCGGCATCCGCAAACCGGTCTATCTCCTCACGCCGGGAGTCGAAGTGAACGACATCGTCAACATTACGGCGATGGCCGTGTTTGCATCCCAGCATGAGAAATAATGCCGGCGCCTTTTTGAAAATTGCGGTACAAGTTGTATTTTGTACCGCAGTTTCTTTTTGGGGCGAAGGAAGGAAGCGGAACGGCGTGTTAAACCTCGTAACCGGTTGTGTGTCCAACATATCCAGACTTGAGGACAATAAAATACCTTAGTGGAGTACAATGAAAAACAGAGTCATTCTTGTCGCTATTCTCTCGGTCGCCGTCATCGGCGCGGGAGGATTTTTCTACTTTTCCAACGGATCGGCTCCCGACGTACTGTATAGAACGGAAAAAATCACGCGCGGCGACATTCAAGTGGTCGTGACCGCGACCGGAACGGTGAGCGCTGACACGACTGTTGCGGTCGGAACCCAGGTCTCCGGCGTCATCTCGAAACTGTATGTCGACTTCAACAGCAGAGTCAAAAGAGGTCAGGTGATCGCACAGATCGATCCGACCTTCCTACAATCGGCCGTCGAAGACGCTCAGGCAAGTTTGGAAAGGGCAAAAGCCCAGACCGATGATTCAAAACGGATCTATCTTCGTGAGAAAGAACTTCTGGCGAAAGGACTTGCGGCGCAGGCAGATTATGATGCAGCCATCACGACATACGAGTCGAATGTTGCCGCACAGAAATCAGCCCAGTCGGCGCTTGACCGCGCCATCATCAATCTAAAGTATGCGACGATCACGTCGCCGATCGACGGTGTCGTGCTATCCCGAGCCGTGGATGTCGGACAAACCGTCGCGGCGAGTTTCTCCACGCCGACGCTTTTCAGCATCGCGAACGACCTTACTAAAATGCAGGTGCAGGCCTCGGTCGATGAAGCCGATATCGGCAGAGTCCAAAACGGACAGGAGGTTTTATTCACCGTCGATGCCTATCCCGAACAAACGTTTCACGGAACGGTCACGCAGATCCGCCTCGCGCCGGTGACGGTTCAGAACGTCATCACGTATACCGTCGTCATCGATGTTCCGAATCCCGATCTGAAGCTTATGCCCGGGATGACGGCGACCGCAACTATTCTTGTGACAAAGAAGGAAAACGTGCTGAAGATCCCTACGATCGCTTTTCGTTTTCAACCCCAGGCCGACCAGATCGAGACGCGGAAGGATACAGCGAGCGCCGCAGATGATTCAGCGCGTGCTGAACGGAGAAAGCAATTTGCCCAGATGCAGGGAGGCGGAGCTCCGGGACAGGGACAAGGCGGGCGCCCGTCAAAACTCTGGGTGATGGGCAAGAACAAAAAACTCATCCCTATTTTTGTCCGTCCTGGAATCGCGGACGGAACCTTTACCGAGATCATGTTCGGCAAAGTGGAAGAGGGGCAGGAGGTCATTGTGGGTTCGATGTCACAGCGTCCGAGTGCGTCGGCAACACCCTTCAGCGGTGGCGGCGGAATGCGGAGATTTTAACATGCCAGAGAATAATTCTCTCATTCACGTTAGTCACATTATCAAGACCTACGAGATGGGCGACGTCGAGGTTCATGCGCTCCGCGGGGTCACGCTCGATGTCGATCGCGGCGAGTTCGTGGCGATCATGGGGGCCTCGGGGTCCGGCAAATCGACGTTCATGAATATTATGGGATGTCTCGACGTTCCCACCAAAGGTGAATACCTTCTCGACAATGTCAATGTCAGCAAACTGAACAGGGACAGCCTCGCCCGTATCCGCAATGAGAAAATAGGGTTTGTCTTTCAGGGATTCAACCTGCTGTCCCGTACCTCGGCGCTGGAAAATGTCGAGCTCCCCATGTTCTACCGCTCGCTGTCGAATAAGGCCCGGCGTGAGAAAGCGATGGAGTCGCTCCGCATTGTCGGGCTCGAGGACCGTTGGCACCACATGCCGAACCAGCTCTCCGGCGGGCAGCAGCAGCGCGTTGCGATCGCCCGCGCGCTCGTCAACGACCCGTCGATCATCCTTGCCGACGAACCGACGGGCAACCTCGACAGCAGGACAAGCGTCGAGGTGATGGAAATTTTCCAGCACCTCAACGACAAGGGAATTACTATCATGCTCGTCACGCATGAAATGGACATCGCGGAATTTGCGAAGCGGAATGTCGTGTTCAAGGACGGTAAAGTGAAAAAGGATTTTTCGGTCGGAAGCCGGAGGGTCGCCGAAGAACAGCTGAAATTGATGCCGGTCGGCATCGATGAGGAAGGGGAGCAAGCCGCATGAATTTTCTGAATATTATGAAAGTGTCGACACGATCGCTCGGACGGAATAAGATGCGCTCGTTTCTTACGATGCTCGGCATCATCATCGGTGTCGGCGCGGTCATTGCTACGATGGCCGTCGGCACGGGAGCTCAGGTGAGCATCCAGCAGCAGATCGCTTCCCTCGGCACGAACGTCCTTCTTATTTTCCCGGGCTCGTTGAACCAGGGGGGAGTGAGAAGCGGCACCGGCTCGGTCACGACGCTGAATGCAGACGACCTTGCGGCAATTCAAACTCAATGTCCTTCGGTCGGGATGGCCTCGCCGGTCATCATGACATCGGGACAGTTGGTTTACGGCGAGCAGAATTGGGGAACGCGCATCACCGGCTCGAACCCGGATTATTTCGAGATCCGGAGCTGGCCCTTATCGAGCGGTGTCCCGTTCACGGACGCCGATGTCCGGAGCGCGACCAAAGTGTGCGTGCTCGGCCAGACGGTCGTGGATAATTTGTTCAAGGGCTCGAATGCCATCGGCGCCATTATTCGGATAAAAAACATGCCGTTCAAGGTCGTCGGAGTCTTATCGCCGAAAGGACAATCGGCACAGGGGCAGGATCAGGATGATATCGTGGTCGCACCGTATTCGACGGTCCAAAAGAAAATGATGGGAGTGACCTATCTTGGCATTATCATGGTATCGGCGGTCAGCGAGACAGCAATGGAGGATGCGCAAAATCAGGTGACTGACCTATTGAGGGTGCGTCATAAGATCCAGCCATGGGAGGACAACGATTTCACGATCAGAAACCAGACCGAGATCGCCAATGCCGCGTCGGCGACGACAAAGGTCCTTACCGTGCTCCTTGCCTCTATCGCGTCGATCTCGCTCCTCGTCGGCGGCATCGGCATCATGAATATCATGCTCGTATCCGTTACCGAGCGGACGCGCGAGATCGGCATTCGAATGTCGATCGGCGCCCGCGGCCGGGATATCCTGCTTCAATTTCTCGTCGAAGCGGTCGTCCTGAGCATGTCGGGAGGACTTATCGGCGTTATCCTGGGCGTCGCGTTGTCGAATTTGATTTCCAAGCTCGCCGGCTGGTCGACGCTTGTCGCCGCGTCCTCGGTGGGCCTTGCATTTCTGTTTGCTGCCGGGGTTGGCATCTTCTTTGGATTCTATCCAGCCCGAAAGGCGGCGATGTTGAACCCCATCGATGCATTGCGGTACGAATGACAAAAAGCTGCAATGTGCTCAGTGTCTCTTGACTCCGAAGAGAAAAAGTATACATTGTGCGTGAATTTAGAGAGAACCCGAAATCCATGCCACCTCCGAACGCACATACCCCCAACCAGAGCGAATTGCTCCGTGCGTATATTTTAGAGCGCGATCATCAGCGGTGCCAGTGGCCCGGCTGCGGCGCAGTGAACGCCCCCGAGATTTTGTTCATCATGGAGAACGGCAGGAACGAGGAGAACGGCGAACGCTATCAAAACGGCGTCACCCTGTGCCGCAAGCATTTGGACACCGTGATGATGCACGAGAAGACTTTTGCTCCCCTCATTTACGATCTGATTCAATTGGTGGAATTCGAGAATGAGTTGATCCTCACCGAGAAAACGGTAAAGGGAATCCTGGGGGAATGAAAGGACAGAAGGGGGCGGCGTGGCGGCGGTCGAAAGTCTTCCTTGAAAAATAGCAACTTATTGAGTATAATAATCCTGTCCCCGCGGCAGGATTTTTTTATTCTCCATCGGAGTCTGTGAATGCACATCTCGAAGGTGCTGGAAGAAAACCACCCATCGCTGAGCTTCGAATTCTTTCCCCCAAAGAACGAAGAGGCATCGAAGAGCCTCTTTTCCTCAATCAAAGATCTCACCCCGCTGAAGCCTTCGTATGTCAGCGTTACGTACGGCGCCGGCGGGTCGACGCGCCAGCTGACTCACGAACTCGTCGTAAAACTTCAGCAGGAAACAAACCTCACGATCGTTTCCCATCTTACATGCGTCGGTTCGACGAAGGATGAGACCCTGAAGATCCTAACAAAGTACCAGGCCAGCGGAATCGAGAACGTCATGGCGCTCAGGGGCGATCCGCCGAAGGGGGAAGGGAAGTTCGTTCCTGTCGAAAATGGATTTGCGCACGCCGGAGAATTGGTGGCGTTCATCAAGAAGCATTTTCCCGCTCTCGGGATCGGCGTCGCCGCCTTTACCGAGGGGCATCCGGACACGCCCAACAGGCTGCTGGAGATGGAGTATCTCAAGATGAAGGTCGACCAGGGGGCCGACTACATCTGCACGCAGCTTTTTTTCGACAACAACGACTTTTATGATTTCTGCGAACGGGCTCATCTTGCCGGCGTCCGCGTTCCGATCATTGCCGGGATCATGCCGGTGACGTCGCGGAAAGGGCTCGCCCGGATGGCCGACCTTGCTCTCGGCGTTCATTTCCCGGCGAAGCTCTTGAGAGCGCTCTCCCGCGCCGAAGACGACGACTATGTCGAGAAGGTCGGCGTTCACTGGGCGACTGAACAGGTCCGTGACCTTATCGACCACAATGTTCGCGGCGTCCATTTTTATACGCTCAATAAATCCAAGGCGACCCTGAAAATTTACGAAACGCTCGGCGTGAGGACTTCGGACAGCTTCAAAACGCAGATAACAAATTTGAGCGCATTCAAATAATTCAGGCGTCATAGTGGAAGAAGGATTTTCACAGCGGTAACATGCTCAATGCCGGACGGATCATCGAAGAACTTGTTGCGGTGTGTCATCGCGTTGACGCGAAGGGGTTTGTTGCCGCGGCCGACGGTAACATCAGCGCACGCCTGCCGAACGGAAATATCCTGATCACCCCGTCATCCCTGAACAAAGGATTCGTCATGCCGGACGATCTTGTCGAGATCTCTCTGCACGGCGAGCGCGTTGCGGGCAAAGCAACGCCGTCGTCCGAAAAGGCGATGCATCTATTCATCTATAAACACCGCCCGGACGTGAATGCCGTCGTTCATTGTCATCCTGTATACGCGACGGCGTTTGCCGCGGCACGCATTCCGTTGTCGGAACGGTTGTTTCCGGAGGTCATCATCGGCCTCGGCGCCGTTCCGCTCGCCCGTTATGCGACGCCGTCGACCGAGGAGGTCGGAGAGTCGATAGCCCCGTACGTGAACTCTGCGGACGCCGTTCTGCTGACAAACCACGGTGTGGTGACCTACGGAAACGACCTCTGGGACGCATATTTCAAGATGGAGAAAGTCGAGCAGATGGCCCAGATCGAATTTGCGGCAAGAGCGCTGGGGGGAGCGAAGGAGCTATCATCCGACGAAGTGTCGAGACTTCTTAGGATCGCTGAATCGTCCTACCGGAGAAATGCTTCGGCCGTTGCAGCCGTCACGCCATCCCGGGAGATTGAGATTACGGAAGAAGAATTTCACGCGATCGTTGAAGAGGTAAAGAAGCGATTGCATCAATCAGCATAAGAAAAACGCAAGCGGAACATGGCAGATAAAATTAGGGTCGGCGTTCTCTTCGGCGGGCGATCGGGGGAGCACGAGGTTTCTCTCGTCTCTGCTGCTTCGGTCATTGAGGCGCTCGACAGGAAAAAATATGACGTTATTCCGATCGGCATCACTCCCGAAGGACGATGGCTCAGCGCAGCGAACGCCGTGAAATTATTGAAAGAAAAATCCTCCGTCGAAAACCTTCCCGAACACCTGATCCTTCCCGACCCGCGCAAACAGGGGCTCGTTGAAATCAATACTGCCGGCGTCGGGGCGATCCAGAATATCGACGTGGTGTTCCCGGTGCTCCATGGCACCTTCGGCGAGGACGGCACGGTGCAGGGTTTGCTCGAACTTGCCGGAGTGCCGTATGTCGGCGCGGGTGTTCTTGGATCGGCGGTCGGGATGGATAAGATGATCCAGAAACAGGTCCTGGAAGCCGCGAAAATCCGTGTTGCCCAGGGGCTCTCTTTTTTGATTTCGGAGTTTGAGGAAGAGCAGAAGAAGATCATTCAACGGGTTGAGGAAGAACTTGAGTATCCCTGTTTCGTGAAACCGTCGAACACCGGTTCGAGCATCGGGATCAGCAAGGCGCACGGCCGGAAGGAACTGATCGCCGCCGTCGCTCTCGCGGGGCAGTACGACAGGAAGATCATTGTTGAACGGTCCATCGAAAAAGCGCGGGAGATCGAATGCGCGGTGATCGGCAATGACAAGCCGGCGGCATCGGTGCTTGGTGAGGTCATCCCGTCGAACGAATTCTATGATTACGATGCCAAATATGTTGATGGAAAATCAACATCGGTTATTCCCGCCGACATTCCGAAGTGGGCGGTAAGGAAGATTCAATACATCGCTTGCAAGGCATTCAAAGCGCTCGATTGTTCCGGGTTAGCCCGTGTCGATTTTCTTGTGCAGGGGAACGGTTCGAAAATCTATTTGAATGAGATCAACACGATCCCCGGTTTTACATCGATCAGCATGTTTCCGAAACTATGGGAGGCTTCCGGACTTGCGTACCCCGACCTTCTTGACAAGGTCATCCGGTTAGCGCTTGAACGTCACCGGGCGAGGTCGGTCTTGAAAACGACCTATACCCCGAAGAAAGATTGGTACAAAGAGTGAGAATTCGGCTCACATTGCTGGTGCAGTTCGTCGTCATATTCGGTGCCGGATATGTTTGCGTTCGTGCAGAGTCGGATCCTATCGCGAATCAGCTGGCGCAGGTGGAACGTGAGTTTTCACATGCAGCGGGCGAACGAGGGATCAAGGCAGCCTTCCTTTCATTTTTTGACGATGATTGCGTCGCCTTTTATCCGCAGCCGGCGAACGCCAAAAAATCGCTTATCGATGAGCCGGAGTCAGGGGCCGCACTCAGCTGGTTTCCCGTTGTTGTCGAGGTCTCCGCGTCCGGCGATTTTGGGTTTACTACCGGACCGTCCGAGTACCGGCCCGGGGGGAAAACGGACACGACCGTTTACTACGGGCATTTTGTTTCTGTCTGGAAGAAAAATCCTGAAGGTCAGTGGAAGGTCGTTCTCGACGTCGGAAGCGGATATCCTAAAGAAGACAAGAGAGATGAAGAGTTTACCGCGAGAAGAAATTCCGCCCGTGAGAAAAAAAAGCACGATTCTTCCGGCTCTGATCGATCAGGGATGATGACTGCGGACAGCCTGTTGTCTCTCCTCGCAACGGCGAACGGAAATGCCGATGCCGCGCGGGAATTCTACGCGGACGATGTTCGTGTTTATCGAAAAGGGTTTTTCCCTTCGCAATCGAAAAATCGTGCTGAGGGTCTGGTGCATGACGAAAAGTTCTCCCGCTTCGCCTGTTATGGCGGCAGGATCTCTGCGGCCGGCGACCTGGGGTGTACGTATGGAATTGCCGTCGGCGGCGATTCCGATACGAGTAGCTACATCAGGGTGTGGAGAAACGAGGGTGAATGGAAGGTCGTTGTTGACGTGTTGAAACCGTGGCCGTCGAAGAAGTAGCTCAGCCTTTTGTCGGCAGAAAAATCCCCGCCCGTTTCCTTTCAAGGCAAATCGCAATTTCTACCTCGCTCGTCCCCGGAAACATGTCGAAAGGCACCGCACGCGAAATGTTGTAGCCGCACTGCTTCCATCGCGCTATCTCCGCCGGCAGGAGGTCGATATTGCATATGATATGAAGCGCTCGTTGGATTTTGTGCGCGGCAATGAGTTCGACGATTCCCGGCTTGGTTCCGTTTCGCGGGGGATCGAGGATGACCTTCGTCGTCTTGTTGTTGGTTGAGAGGATCCGTTCGAGGTTTTCTTCGTCGATGTCGCCTTGAAGATACTTGCAGTTCGGGATCTTCAACCGTTCCGCATTGCGCTTTGCGTCGCCGACCGCATCCCAAGAAAGCTCGACGCCGACAGCGCTCTTAAGGGCCTTCGCAGCGCTCAGCGAAAAAATGCCGTATCCGCAATAAAGGTCGAGAAGGCGGTCATCCGGCCGTAAGTCCAGAAGTTCGTGGACCGTTCGGACGAAAACCCCCAGAATCGAGAGATTTGTCTGCGAAAAAGAAAGAGGTGAAAAAAGGAATTTTTTCCCTCCGATCCTCTGGTATAGCTCCCCCTTTCCGAAAACTTTCTGAAAGGGTATTTTCTGAT
Organism: Bacteroidota bacterium; assembly: GCA_035506275.1. NCBI lineage: Bacteria > Pseudomonadati > Bacteroidota > Bacteroidota bacterium. The sequence continues at coordinate 84,200 of DATJPT010000006.1, read as the reverse complement.
TCTTGGAGCGCTGGGGCATGTAATACCGTGATTTCTTCTCATCCACCACGACAAAAACGCTCGCAATTCCCTGGACAGTCGCGGTCAGATGCTTCGAAAGCCGGTTGACGAACGGACGGACGTTCGAGTTGAACGCTGCCAGATTCAGGATCACCGCAAGCTCATCATAATTTCCCTTGACCACTACGTAGTTTATGAATTCGGCAACATTCCGGAGTTCTTTTCTGTTGATGTATGCCTGAAGGCACTGATAGATCTCTGAATGCTTTACGGGTTCGATCATGCAGAGGTCGACGGTGATCGGATTTACTTCTGACGGATCTTCTTCGATCCCGATCAATCCTAACTTTACTGTTCCGCCGGAAAAAAAAGCTTTTCTTTTTGTCACCACCCGATAGTTTCTTCCGAAAGGGGAGGCCACGAGCGGTTCAATGGCGGGGGATAATCCTTGTGCTGTCCAGAACGCCTCCAGCACTGAATTCTTTATCTGAAACTCGATATCATACTCTATCTTATGGGCGCTGCACAGCGTGCATAGTTTCCCCCCTTGGGCGCGGCACTCGCCGTGTTTCAAACGGCGCTGCGGCAGAGGAGAAACGGCGTTGGCAAGGAGTGTTCTGAATGACGGCTTTGATGTCGGGGAAATTTCTGATTCCATCTTAAGAAAGTAGGCAATAACCGGCGCAGAATCAATGAAGGCGTATCTTCGGCAGAGTCAGAGCTAAAAAATTTCCCCACTTGCTCAGAACTCAGTACGGGAGCGGCGTCGTTGACGTATCAACTGGGTGAAGACGTCGAGAACTGGATTCACTCAGTCCCGAATCGGAGAGAGGGAATAAGGGAACCCTCGCCCAAAAGCCGCCAATTTGAAAGGTCGACCCATTTCCTGGGGGGGCCGCCTGAATTCATTTTTGAGAGAGCCTCTCATTATTTGTCCGTTGCGAATCGAACCAGGCCGCTCCCGTATTTTCACACTTTCAACTTACGCCAATTCTTGCTACATTTCTTTTCAATGAGCGCCGATTTCCTACGAAAGATAAAAAAGAAGGGGGACGTGCGTTCCCTTCTTGCCAAGCTTTGGTCGAATAAGAAGCTTAGTGGATTGCTCGCCGCAGCGTTTATCATCCTGCTCTATGTCCTCTTCAACAATCAAGGGGTTCTCCAGCGGATCAGGCTTGAACGACAGAAAAAAGAGATGCTGCAAAAGATCCAGCAGGCGGAACAGGAGCAGAAGCAGCTTCAGGACCAATCGAAAGCGCTCGACGGAGACAAGAAAGCCATAGAAAAAGTTGCACGCGAGAAATACGGCATGGTGCGCGAGGGGGAAAAAGTATACAAAGTAGCTCCGAAGAAGTAATTGCATTGCTGAAAGCCATGGAATTGTTCGAAGTTACAAAGGCGGAACCCAAGCCGGGAGCCAACGCTCCTCTCGCGGAACGCGTCCGTCCGAGAACTCTTTCGGAGTTTGTCGGTCAGTCGCATTTGCTCGGAGAGGGGAAACCGTTACGGTTGATGATCGAAAGCGACGAACTTCGATCGATCATTCTCTGGGGGCCGCCGGGGACGGGAAAAACAACGTTGGCGCGCATCGTTGCGCATCACACGAACGCGGAATTCTTTTCGTTGAACGCCGTCGCCGCGGGAGTCAAAGAGGTCCGCGACGTGATTGCCAAAGCGGAGAAACTTCAAAAGGGGGCAGGAAAGAAAACGGTCCTTTTCATCGATGAGATTCACCGCTTCAACAAGGCCCAGCAGGACGCGCTCCTGCATTCGGTGGAGGACGGGGTCATTATTCTCATCGGCGCAACAACTGAGAATCCGTCGTTTGAAGTCATCTCCCCCCTTCTTTCAAGAGCCCGAGTGTACGTCCTCGAATCCCTAAGACAGGCGGAGCTCGGAAAAATTCTTGACCATGCGCTGGCAACCGATTCCATCATCAAGAAGGACAAGGTGAACATCACCGACAGGGATTTTCTTTTCCTCATGTCGGGCGGAGATGCGCGAATGATGTTGAACGGGCTCGAGAGCGCATTTTATTTTGTCAAGCCGGACGGGGCCGGGGTTCGAAAAATTTCCAAGCAGGTGCTCGAGGACGCTTTCCAGCGGAAGTACACCATCTACGACAAGAAAGGGGAACAGCACTACGACACGATCTCTGCCTTCATCAAAAGCATGAGAGGGTGCGATCCCGACGCGGCGATTTACTGGATGGCGCGCATGCTTGACGGAGGAGAAGACCCGAAATTTATCGCTCGGCGAATGATCGTTCTGGCATCCGAGGATATCGGCAATGCCGATCCGTTCGCCTCTGTCGTTGCGACGAATTGCTTTACGGCGGTGGATTACGTCGGGATGCCGGAGGCGAGGATCATTCTGGCTCAGGCCGCGGCGTATCTCGCTTCAGCTCCGAAAAGCAATGCTGCGTACGCAGCCATCGAAGAAGCGCTTGCCGATGTCAGATCGCTCCCAAACATTCCGGTGCCGCTTCACCTCCGCAATGCGCCGACGCCGCTGATGAAAGATCTCGGTTACGGGAACGAATACAAATACGGGCACAATTTTGAGAATCATTTTGTCGAGCAGCAGTATCTTCCCGATAATCTGAAAGACAGGCTGTACTACCGCCCGTCGGATAGCGGGAAGGAGAAATCAATACGGGAACGGCTGGAGGGATGGTGGAAGATAAGAAGGGGCAAACTGTAAAACGTAAAATGGATAGAGAGACGATCAAAACGCATAACGAATAAGAAAAAAGCATGTCTCATGTCAGGTACGCGATCGGTGTCGATTTAGGCGGCACGACTATTAAAACCGGTATTGTCAGCTCCGCCGGGAAAATTTTCGCTCAATCAAAATTTCCCACGCTCGGCGAACAAGGACCGAAAGCGGTCATTGCTCAAATACGCAGGTCGATCGATGAGGTGTTGGTTCACGCAAAGGGAAAAAAGATCGGGGGGATCGGCATCGGCTCCCCCGGCATCGTCGATGAGAAAGGCGGGGTGGTCAAAGACCCTCCGAATTTTGCCGATTGGCACAGCGTAGCACTCGGCAATGCCGTTAAAAAAATATTCAAACTGAACACGAGGGTGGAAAACGATGCGAATGTCGCGGCGATCGCCGAAGCAAAATTCGGAGCGGGGAAACGCCACCCGAATTTTCTTTTTGTTATTTGGGGGACGGGCGTCGGCGGGGGAATTATTTTGGACGGCAGTATCTATCGCGGCCCGTTCGGCGGGGCTGGCGAAATCGGGCATGTCTGCGTCGATTACCAGGGATTGCAGTGCAACTGCGGCGCGCGGGGCTGCGTAGAAGCATATATCGGCCAGCGGTATCTTTCGCAACGCACGGTTGAACGGTTGAAAAGCGAGCCGGCGTCATTGATCCTGAACCTTGTCGGCGGAGACGTGTCCAAAGTAGAACCGAAATACATTTCGGAGGCGGCCCTGAAAGGCGATGTCCTGGCCCGGGAAATTTTCACCGAGGCGGGAACGCTGCTCGGTGTCGCCCTCGGTTCCGTCTTGAACACGATCGACTTCCGTGTCGTCATCATCGGCGGAGGCATTTCGGCAGCCGGCGGATTTGTTTTCGACGCCGTGAAAAAGTCGGTACAGTCGCATGTGATGAAACCGATGCGCGACGACATTACTGTGCTTCCCGCGAAGCTCGGAAATTCCGCCGGAATTCTCGGCGCTGCAGGACTCGTTCTGTAACCGCGGAATTCACGGTCGTGCGGTAATGGCACATGAAATCCAAAAACTATTGACAACGCCGGTTCTGCATTTCTCCTATCGATATCGACCGCGCCGAATCCTTTTAGCGTTTGCCTTCCTGCAGCTGTTCCTTGCGCAGACCTCTCACGCCTATCCGGCGGATACCCTTCTTGCCGCGAAGCCGGATTCAACCGTCAAACAGGATACGACGAAGAAAAAAGCCTCGGGGATCGACACGAGCGTCGTCTACTCCGCCGTCGACTCGATCGTCTATTCCTATCCCCAAAAGGTCATGAAGATGTACGGAAAAGGGGACGTCAAGTACCGCGACCTCGGACTGAAATCGGAGCGCATCGAGGTCAACTGGAACGACAATAATCTTGAATCGTACGGCGTTCTCGACTCCTCGAAGATCGGCAAGACCGATTCGCTGAAGAAATTGTACCGCGGCACGCCGGTCATGGTCGACGGGAGCGAGACGTACGAGGGATGGAAGATCGGCTACAATTTTAAGTCGCAGAAAGGGCTTGTGACCCTCGGCGAAACGGAGATGGACCAAAGCTATTATCACGGGGAGCAGATCAAGAAGGTGGATAAGGATATGATGTTCATCTCCAACGGAGTGTTCACCTCGTGCGACCTCGACCATCCACATTACTTTTTTTTCAGCCCGCGCATGCGAGTGACGATCCAGGACAAAATTGTCGCCGAGCCGATCTATCTTTACGTCGCCGATGTTCCGGTCTTCGCTCTCCCGTTCGGAGTTTTCCCGAGTCAGGGGGGGCGGCGCTCCGGCATCATCGCCCCCGCCTACGGCGAGGATGCAACGCGCGGAAAATATATCAGCCACCTCGGTTATTACGATGCGATCAGCGATTACATGGACCTGGCGGTGGCGGGCGATTGGTACCCGGAAGGCGGCTGGCAGGCGTTGTCCGACTTTCGGTATGCGAAGCGATACGATTTCAGCGGCGCGCTGACGGGACAATATTCCCGCCTCATCACCGGCGAACCGACCGACTACAACCGGCAGGATGAGGCGAACTACCGGGTCAACCTTATCCATAACCAAACGATCGACCCGACGACGCACCTCGACGTAAATTTTACCTTCGCGAGCAATAATTCGTACAAGACAAGCAACAACTACGATGATTACTTAATGCAGGAAATTTATTCCAACGCAACGCTGAGTAAATCGTGGGAGGGGACGAACAACAGCATGACGATGAATATTTCCAGGACGCAGGATCTGCTGCAGGGCAGTATCACATCGACCATCCCGACAATTTCGTTCTCGCATTCGCAGAGCTTTCCGTTTCGCGTCGCGACGGCATCGCGCGGGCTTTCGGATAATTCGGGGTCGAATTATGCATGGTACGAACTGATCGGCCTCGGGTACAACGGCCAGTTCATGAATGAGGACAACAAGACCAAAACTGCCGATACGCTGGATTATCCGGACGGGTTCAACCGCGTTAACCGGCAGGGCGTTTCGCACAGCTTCACCTTGAACGCGTCTCCCAAGGCGGGGTATTTTACTGTTTCGCCGTTCTTCAACTATTACGAGCGATGGTACGATAAAAGCGTCACGGTCGACAGCGTCAACTCCAAGACCGACGCTCCGGTCCTCCGGGACGTCGACGGGTTTGGAGCGGTGCGGTATTTCAATATGGGACTCGCGGCATCGACAAAACTCTACGGCATGTTTCAGCCGCCGATCCCCGGCATTGCCGGATTCCGTCACACGATCACGCCGAGCATATCGTACAGCTACCAGCCTGATTTTTCGAAACCCTCATGGGGATATTACGGAACGTACCGGGATACGCTCGGCAAGGCTGTGTCCTACAACCGCTTTCAAAGGGAGGTGTACGGCGGCGCTCCGGCGGGCGAGTCGCAGGCGATCGGTTTCAACGTCGGCAACCTGTTCGAAATGAAGACCGAAGACAGAGATTCGCTGAACAAAGGGACAAAGTACCAATTACTGAACCTCGGCGCTTCGATGTCGTACAACTTTGCAGCATCGCAGTTCAAAGTCTCCGACCTTGCGCTCACCTATCGCACCGATATCGGTCAATATCTTGGGATCAGCGGGAGTAACAACTATCGTTTCTACGACTATGACAACCAGCTCAACGAGCGCGTCAACAGGCTGCTCATCGATGAGGGAAAAGGGCTCGCGACGATGACCAACTTCAACATTAATCTTTCGACGTCGCTCCACGGGGACAAGAAAAAAAGAGAGTATGACACCCGTCCGGTCGACACCACCGCGAACGCACAAAGCCTCCCCGCTGCATTCCGGCAGAGCGGCTACCGCGGACTGTATGACGAGGAGCCTCCTGACTTCAGCATTCCGTGGAATCTCGGCCTAAGTTTCAGTTACGCCGAGAATGAGGAGAACCCTGCCGCCAAGACCCGGTCTGCAAGCGTCAACGGAAACCTCGGCTTCAACTTGACGGAAAACTGGAAATTTTCGGCGACCGGGAGCTACGATTTTGTCACGCGCCAGGTCGCCGCGCCGCGCATCACGATCGACCGGGATTTGCACTGCTGGACGATGAACTTCAGCTGGGTCCCGACCGGCGCGCTGGCCGGCTACAGGTTCGAGCTGAAAGTGAAAGCGCCGCAACTCCAGGACATCAAACTGACGAAGCAAAGCCTGAACAGCGGATACAATTGATGCATGAAAAAGCAAAATGAAAAGAGGAAGAATTGAACAAGCCGGGCAGCGGCTCAAGAAATTTTAGATTGCCGAAGCGGGCTGACACGAGCAATGGAAACAAACGATAAAAAACCGAACCGGCTTAGCCGAGAAAAAAGTCCCTACCTGCTCCAGCATGCGTTCAACCCCGTCGATTGGTACCCGTGGGGGGACGAGGCGTTTCAAAAAGCGGAAAAGGAACACAAGCCGATTTTTTTGTCGATCGGCTATTCGACCTGCCATTGGTGCCACGTGATGGAACATGAGTCGTTTGAAAGCGATGCCATTGCCGGACTCATGAACAACTATTTCGTGTGCATCAAGGTCGACCGAGAAGAACGCCCTGACGTCGACAAGGTCTACATGAGCGCCGTGCAGGCGATGACGGGAAGCGGCGGATGGCCTCTCTCAGTTTTTCTCACGCAGGACCTCAAGCCGTTTTACGGCGGGACCTATTTCCCGCCAAGAGATGCGCACGGCCGGCCGGGTTTTCCCACAGTGCTGGGTCGGATCCACGAAGTATGGGAAACCGAGCACGAGAAGATCGTCGAGTCGGGAGACCGCCTTATTTCTCTTCTTCAACAAGAAAGAGCAGTCTCCGATGAGCACGCTGCCGTCGACGAAGCGCTGTTGAACAAAACGTACCACCAGCTTGCGGCTCAATATGACCCGAAGTACGGCGGCTTTGGAAGCGGACCGAAATTCCCCCGCCCGGCCGTGTTGAATTTTCTATTCCGGTATTATTGGCGTTCGAAGGACGAAGAGGCATTGACGATGGCGCTTGTGACCCTTCAGGCAATGGCCCGCGGAGGGATGAATGATCAGGTCGGCGGGGGGTTCCATCGCTATTCGGTCGACGGCCAATGGCGCGTTCCCCATTTTGAAAAAATGCTGTATGACCAGGCGCAGCTGATTCATGCATATCTCGACGCCTTTCAGATCACGCACGATGAAGCATTCGCCCGCGTGGCCCGTGAAACCCTCGGCTATGTTTTGCGTGAAATGACCGGACGTGAAGGAGGATTCTATTCAGCCGAAGATGCCGACAGTCCTGATCCTCAAAATCCGGCACATTCTTCCGAAGGGGCCTTTTATCTTTGGACGAAGAAGGAGATAGAAAATGCTTTGCCTGCCGGACATGCAAAAGTATTCTGTCATCATTTTGGGGTCGATGAATTCGGGAATGCCCTGTCGGATCCTCAGCAAGAATTCCGTGGAAAGAATATTTTGTTTGCGCCGTTCACGGTTGCGCAGACGGCGAACTTCTTTTCGATCGACGAGTCTGCCGTTCAAAAAATGCTGGAAGAAGGGAAGAGGATCTTGTTTGACATCCGCTCACAGCGTCCCAGGCCGCAGCGCGACGATAAGATCATCACCGCATGGAATGGATTGATGATCAGTGCATGCGCCAGGGCTTCGCGAATACTGAATGAAGAGAGCTTTGTTAAGGCAGCACGGGATGCGGCCGAATTTGCGGCGCATACGCTCTATGATCCGCAAACGAAGACACTCCGCCGGCGCTACCGGGACGGAGAAGCAAAATTCGAAGCGCAGCTCGATGATTTTGCCTTTCTCATCCAGGGGCTGATCGACCTCTATGAAGCGACCTTTGAAATCAAGTGGCTCACGCTGGCGCTGGAGCTTCATGGCGTTCAGATTTCTTTATTCTGGGATTCATCGTCGGGAGGATTTTTTGATTTTTCGGGAAAGGACAAATCCGTTCTGCTTCGGACAAAAGAGGCATATGACGGTGCTGAACCATCGGGAAATTCCGTAGCAGTCTTGAATGGTATGCGCTTATCGCAGGTCACCGGCGATGGTCTTTTGAAAAAGTACACCGAAGCCGCGATGAGATTTTTTGCCGGAACGCTGCAGCAATCCCCCCACGCAATGCCACAGATGATGTCGGCCGCAATTTTTTTCCTCGCTACTCCGAGGCAAATTGTCATTTCCGGCCCCGCAGATTCACCGCGCACCGCTGAATTCGCAACAGAAGCTGCGAGGCATTTTCTCCCGAACGCCGTAGTACTTTGCGCGGACGGAGCCGAAGGTCAGAAATTCCTCGGGGAATTTCTTCCCGCCGTCGCCTCAATGACTCCGAAGAACGGCCTCGTCTCCGCCTATGTCTGCGAAAATTACACTTGCGAGCTCCCCGCAACAGATGTTGATCAACTGTCTCTCCTTCTCAATAAAGAGTAGCCGTTTCGTTACCCCCTGTTTCTTCTCAGTCCGCAGAGTTGCAACGGAAGTTCAGAATCCAAAATGGCGTTGAACGGCATCGTGCACCGGGGGGGCAGGTTCGGGGTGGACGTGATCGAAATTTGCCAACAACCGGTCGCCGGAGTTACTTGACTCCGCCTCTTCATTTCTCTATATTCTCGCAAAATTCTCGTCGGCCCGCTCGGCGCGGATCGTTTCAGCATCCGAAATCTCACGACCGCCAAACTCATCATGACTCATGTGCCTTTTCGCCCTTCGGCCTTTCTTGTGACAGCGCTGTTTTTATCATCGCTGACCTTCTGCCAACGGCAAAACTCAATCAGCACATTGATGACCGACCCTTCTTCCGGGAAAGAATATCACGCTTATGATGAAAGCTACGCGCTGGTCGTCGGGATTGACGCATACACCCATGCCGATGTCCGGACGTCAGCGGTCTCTTCCGCGACGGCCTTCAGGGAATTGCTGATGTCGCGGTTTGGGTTCCGCGCGGAGAACATCGCCTTTCTGCTCAACGATGGGGCAAAAAAAACCGACATCAGTGAAGCGCTCGAAAAATTTCGACATTTGCATGCGGACGATCGGCTGCTGATCTTTCTCTCCGGCAGAGGGTATACGGCGATTGATGAAACGAAAAAAGAGTATGGCTTTTTTGTACCTGTTGACGGAGATGTCCGATCGCCGGGACGGGCCGTCGCAACCTGCATTCCTCTTGACGCGATAGGAAATCTCATGAGAGCGACCGCTGCGAAGTCGGTGCTCACGTTAATGGATTTTACGGTCGGAGGCCTTCCTGTTGACCGGAAATTCACCGGCGTGCCGCCGCCGCGCGTCGGCTTCCAGCGTATTTTGAGCTTGCCGTCGAAAGAAATATTTGCTGCGGGAGGGACGACGGAGTCGCAGCTTGAGGACCCGTCTTCCGGACTAAGCTACTTCACCTCGAAATTGATCGAAACGCTTTCTTCCGAGACGGCCGATGTCAACGACGACGGGATCATCACCGGCACGGAGATGGCTGCGCGGACATCCATCGATATTATGGCTGCGGCGCAGCGCAGACTTCACCCGCAGTTCGGGTTCATCGGCGCAAGCGAAGGGGACTTTCCTTTCATTCTTCCAAACGCTGCCGATACGTCGCATGTCTCGGTCTTGGTCGCTCCGTCCGGTGCGCAGCTCTTCATCGACAATAAGGAAGTGAAAGAGGCGGACGGGGGGATCCCTGTTGTCTCGCCGACGACAGGAGTTCATACGCTTCGGGTCACCCATGAAGGATACAATCCCTTTGTTGCCGATTTTTTTGTCAATGGAAGAGTGTCAGTCCGGGCGGACATCGACCTTGAGCAGATCCCGCCGACGGGGTTGCTGGTGAAGGTTTCGGCTCCCGATGCTAAAATTTCGGTAGACGGGAAATTTGTCGGCATGCCGGATGCGAGCCTGTTTCTCGCCAAAATCGAAAATGGAAAGCACACCGTCCGCGCCGACCTCGAGGGATACTTTTCCGACTCAGCTTCCGTCGTCATCGAGAAGCCGGTCCAGTATGTTGTTTTTCTGAAACTTATTCCGCGCAATGGATTCATTACGGTTCATGCAAGCAAAGAAGTCGTCATCACTCTCAACGGTACGGAAATCGGCACGGAGAGCGTTTTGAAGAAAGAAGTCCTCCCGGGTTCTTACACGATCGGGCTTTCCGGAATTGGGTACAGCTCGGAAGAGCATGCCGTGATCGTACACGACACGGAGAAGGTCGTGCTCAATTACCCGATGTCCCGTCCGACGCTGGCGGGAGCGTTGGTGCGGTCTGCAGTGTTTCCGGGATGGGGGCAATCGTACAGCGGCAGGCACGGGATCGTCTACAGCGGCATTTTTATTCTTTGCGCAGCCGCCTCAGTTGACCTGCAGCTCGCGTATGCGAAAGCGAATTCCAATTACATGACAAGCGTGCGCAACTACAGCGGAGCTCAGAACCAGGCCGATTCTGTGAAACTTTTGGAGCAAGTCACAAGCAACCGAACGAAAAAGAATAACGCGAATTATTATAGATTTGCAGCCTTCGGTGTTACCGGAGCTTTTTATCTTTATAGCATCCTGAATGTCTGGAATAACGACCCTGCAGAGTTGATCCGTAAGGAAGAAGAGGAATCAAAGCAGGGGAAGGGTGTTTTGCGTGTCTCCTTAGGGTTCGCTCAGGAAGGTCCGGCCGTTCTTCTGTCCTATCGGTTCTGACAGGTATTGCTCACCTGGCTCGGCCGCCTCTTTTGTTCACCGAAGTAGCCTTGATCCTGAAAAATGATCTTTACCGTTTGGATGGCGTCCCTTCCGGGGCATCTTCCCCGCTGGCCTCCAAAAAATACTGCAAATTTCTTATTGCAAATTGAATTGTAACTTTTTATCTTATTTAACGCGTGAATATCGATCCGGCAGCGAGACTGCCGGACCTATCATGTCCGTTGGCCCTCGTTATTTCGTCGAAACAGACGAACCTCGTTCTCAGGAATAGGCTAAGAGTTGTATAATCCTTGTTGTCACAATCTCAATGGAGGATCCAGTAAATGAAGTTAAAAGTCGCCACGGAACACAATGGTGAGGTTCTTATAATTGAGCCCAAAGGGGCGCTTGTCGGCGGAGAAGAGACCGATGAGCTGCGTGAGGCTGTCGCGGAATCCATCGAGAAAGGGAATAAAAAACTTATCGTCGATCTGGGAAAAGTGACGTACATGAATTCGACGGCAATCGGCGCGTTGGTATCGGCTCATACCTCCTACACAAACCGAAAAGGAAAGATCGTTCTCTGCAATGTGAATAAAAGCATCAAGAACATTTTTATCGTCACAAAGCTTTCGATGATTTTCCAGGTTGTTGACACCCGGCCCGATGCCGTGCTGGCATTTACATAATGTTTCTGCGAGTGTAAAATTTTACCATCTACCATCTACTTTTTTAAGGAGTATTTTTTATGAAACAAGGAATGTTCAACACAATCCTGATAACAGCGGCGTTTGTGATCGGGTTCTGTATCTTTGAATTCTTGCTCCCCGAGTTCATCCAGAAGGGCGGTCCGCTGGTGGTTGCGCTGCTCGCTCTTTCGATCATGGTCGTGACGTACGTTATTGAAAGAATTCTCTCCCTTCGAAAAGCCCAGGGAAAGGCCGCTCTTGAAAAATTCCTGTCGACGCTGATCAAACATGTCTCGGCCGGCGACCTTGAGGCCGCAATTTCTGCCTGCGACGGCCAGCGAGGCTCGCTTGCAAACATCATCAAATCGGGTCTGGAGAGGTTCAGCGAGATCCGCGGCGATAAGGCGATGGAAGCCAAAGATAAGATGGGCGAGGTCCAGCGGGTGATCGAAGAAGCCACGATGCTCGAGATGCCGATTCTGGAGAAGAACCTGATAGCTCTGTCGACGATCGCCTCCATCGCGACGATGGTGGGGCTGCTCGGAACGGTCATCGGGATGATCCGTTCGTTCGCCGCTCTGGCACATGCCGGTTCCGCGGACGCCGTCCAGCTCTCGCAAGGTATCTCCGAGGCGTTGATCAACACCGCCGGCGGAATTTCGATCGCCATCACGTCGATTGTCTGCTACAATTTTTTCACGACGAAGATCGACGGCATGACGTACATGATCGACGAAGCAAGCTACGATGTCATTCAGAATCTGAAATCCAAACTTTAACAGCAAGTAGAAAGAACCCGTTATGCCAAAAATTCACAGAAAACGCGTTGGCTTTAAGCTGGATATGACGCCGATGGTTGATGTTGGATTTCTCTTGCTGACATTTTTCATGCTGACGACGCAGTTCAAGCCGTCCGAAGACCTCCAGATCACCCTCCCTTCGTCCCACTCGGTCTTCAAGATCCCCGGGGCCGATGTCATTACGCTGTCGATAGGAAAAGAGGGGCAGATCATGCTCGGCGTAGATTCCGAGCTCCTTCGGGAAGCGCTTTTCGGCCAGGCGGCCAAGCTCAAGGGAGGCGTTTTGGTGCAGACAAGCGAACTGGCGAACCTGCTCATCCAGGCGCGTACGAGGAATCCAAGATTGAAGACAGTCATTAAAGCCGACAAAGACGTCGATTACGGGGTGATTGAGGACGTAATGAACATTCTTCAAAAAGTGAACATTACGCGCTTTAACCTCGTTACTGAATTAGACAAGAATTAACACGAAGGAACACTGCAATGGCTGAAGTAGATGTCAAAGAGTCTCGAGGCAAGCAGAAACACTCGAAGAAGAAACGACGGCGTGTCGGCGTTCGCATCGACATGACGCCGATGGTCGATATTGCGTTTCTCTTATTGACCTTCTTCATGTTGACCACGACGATGAACAAGCCGCAGGCGATGGAAATCAATCTCCCCCCGGGCGATTCGAAAGTCGATGTGCCGGCGTCGAATCTGTTGACGCTGCGCGTGTCCGAAAACGGGACCATCTATTGGAACCTCGGCACCGAAAAGCCGGAGAAGGTCACGCCGGCGGAACTGCGGAAGGTCCTGAAGGAAAAGAACAGCGCGAACCCGAAACTGATCACGCTGATCAAGGTCGACCGCAAGGGAAAATATATCATGATGGTCAACATCATGGATGAGTTGAACGTCTCGGATATTACGCGGTTCAGTCTGGCGCCGTTTGACGACAAGGACAAACAGCTCATCGAGAAAATTTAACGGCATGTCAAGCGCCGTTGTTTGCACGAAGAAGTTTTTAGGAAGGAGTTGAAAACGTATGTCAGCAACAGCACCAATCGTTAGTGCAAAATATGGTGCGTATGAGTTGCGCGGATTGTATCAGAAGTACGCAATTCGCGCGTTGATCTTTGCCGCTGTTTTCCACCTGGTCGGCATTGGTGCATACTATGGCGTCGTCTATCTGACGACCGAGGACGAGCCGGTGTATACCGTCCGCATCATGAAATACAGCGACCTCGGTCCGCCCCCCTCCATCACAAATTCTCAGGCGGCTCCCGCAGTCTCGGTTTCGGCCGCTGCCGCAAAGCCCACGGTCGGAACGCCGGTACCGGTTCCCGACGCTGAAATCAGTCCGGAAGCAACGATCGCTTCCCAGACCGAATTGCAGCAGATCGGCCCCGTCGGCGACCCCAACGCAGCGGGGAGCGGTGGCCCGGTGTCCATCCAGAACGACGTCAAGATTGAGGACGACGGTCCTCCGCCCGATTTCGTGCCGGTGGAAAAGCAGCCCACGCCCGTCAAGAATCCATCTCCCATCTACCCGGAGATCGCCCGTCGTGCGGGGGTCGAAGGAACCGTTTGGGTCAAGATTTGGGTCGACAAAGAAGGAAAAGCGAAGAAGGCCCAGATCCTGAAGTCGGATGCCGAGCTGTTCAACCAGGCTGCCATCGACGCCGCTATGCAGTGGGTCTTCACCCCTGCGGTGATGAACAACGGCCCGGTCGCGGTATGGGTTTCCATTCCGTTCAAATTTAAGTTGAACCAGGGACACTAAGAAGACGATGGATTCATTCAAGCCGATGGTGTATGTCGGCTATGTGATGTCGGGATTTCTATTTCTCTGCGGCATCGTTATCGCGACGGGGCTGTTCATGCCCCCCACAATGCCCGAGAAGTTCCGGATCATGTTCGGCGTTGTGATGCTGTTATACGGCATTTACCGGTTTGTGAATATCCGGATGCAACAGCACCAAAGACATGAAGACCGCTTCCTTCCATAGGTTAGTTGTATTCCTTTCGCTTGTTCTCACTTGGACGGGCTGTCAAAAAGATACCCAAGACCTGCCGACGCGGGGAAAGCTTGTTGTTATTTCCTCGGAGGATATTTTCCCCGCGATCGATGCGGAGGTGAAAGAGTTTGAGTCTCTGTACGAGCAGGCGCATATCACGCACCTCCAATCGACGACCCGCGATGCGGTGGTGCAGCTGCTCAACGACAGCGTGAAGCTGATCACCAGCCCCCGCCAGTTCAACGATGAAGAAAGAGCGGTCATCAGGAAATACAAGCTCGACGTCGATACCTTTAAGATCGCGTACGACGCCGCCCTGGTGATCGTCAACGAACGCAATGCTCTCACCCGCATCACGGTTGAGCAATTGAAAGACATTTTGTTGGGGAAAGCGAAAATGTGGCGAGACCTCGGCGAGAAAAAGGCTGGAGGAGAGATCGTGGTCGCTCTCGGCGGACCGAACAGCGGGATGTACGAATACGTGAAAGGCCGCATTACGAATTCCCAGCCGCTCGCTGGCGTTGTCGTTCCGTGTTCGACAACGACCCAGGTGATCGAGTATGTCGCCGCTCATGCCAATGCCATCGGCTTTGTCAGTCAGAGCTGGGTTTCCGAAACTCCTGCCAAAACAAGAATTCTGGACATCGGCGACCCGAATTTCTCAAGAGATTCGACGTCGAAAACGCTGGAGTATTTTCCGCCGCTGCAGGCCCATGTCTACCGCGGATATTATCCCCTGTCGCGGACGCTCTATATTTTTTCCCGGAACGCGGGGACCGGCGTCGGCGTCGGGTTCACGGCCTTCGTGACGGGGGCCGAGGGGCAAAAGCTTTTTCTTAATAAAGGACTCGTGCCAGCGACGATGCCGGTCCGTCTTATCCAACTTCAATCCCAGTAACCGAGGAAGCATCAATGTACTATCTATGTAAGCACACCGCAGCCTTCTTATTTCTTGTCGCCCTGTCTGAATGCGCGTACGGTCAGGACGACCTTTCGCTCGGGAGAGATGCACTGCAGCGAAAGTCGTACGACACGGCGATCGTGGTGCTGTCGAGGGCTCAGAAGGCCGCTCCGCGTGTGCTGGAGACCAATTTCTATCTTGGCGAAGCGTTTCGATTGAAGGGAGTGAAGGATTCAGCCGAGTATTTTTTGCAGCGGGCCGTCGATATCAACGAAACGTATCTTCCGGCATGGTCGTCACTCGGTACATTGATGATCAAGACGGGGCAGTGGGACAAGGCGGCGAAGGTTTTCGCGGCCGCGACGAAGGCGGATAAGAAAAGCCCCGCCGTTTCTTTGGCATACGCCAATGCCTACCTCGACATCGATTCGCTCGATAAGGCCATCGTTTACTTCTCGAAAGCCAAAGAACTTGATGAAAATCTCCCCGAAGTGTACGTCGGCCTCGCAGAATCGTACGGCAGGCAAAACATCGCCGTTCTCGCGATCTCGAATTTTCAAAAAGCGGCTGAACTCGATTCGACGTCCGCGGTGATTCGCTATAAGCTGGGGAAAGCATACTACAAGAATCGTCAGTACAACGATTGCGTCAAAGAATTCGAGGCGGCGATCAATCTCGACCCGAAGAACGACGTTTATGTGTTCGATGTTGCAGACATCTTTTATCGCGCAAAGCTCTGGCGGGAATCGGCGTTGTTCTTCGCCAAGTATGTTGCGTTGAAAAAGGACAATCCCGTCGCCTACGACGAATATGGCAAAGCACTTTTCTCGGGAAAATACTATAAAGATGCCCTTCCGGTGCTCGAACAGGCGATCACTCTTAACCCCAAGGCGTTCGATTTGAAACCAATGCTCGCGCGGTCCGAGTACGAAACGGGAGACTATCAGAAGGCAGTTGACAACTATAAAGTTATCCCGAGAGATTCTCTCGGCGCCGAGGATTTTGTCCGCATCGGCCGTTCATATGCGAGGTTGAAAATGCCGGACAGCGCGATCGCGAATTTTGAGAAAGCGGGTATGCTGGACACGGCGTCCACGGAATTTGCCGCCGACCTCGCTCCGCTCTATATGGGAAAGAAGATGTATGATAAGGCGGCGGACCAATACGACCGGAAACTGAAGTCGGACCCGAAGAACGTCGGCGCGCTCGTGAACGGCGGCGTCTGCTACATGGTCATCGGCAAATACGATACGGCGAAGACGATGATGCAGAAGGTGATCGAACTGCGCCCCGACTTCTTCCAGGCCTATTTGTACCTCGCCAAATGTTACTACCTCCTCGACTCGTACGAACTCGCCGAGAAACAGTATCAGCTTGTCATTTCGATTATCGATACCATTAAGGTCGAAGGGAGCGATGCCAAAGCCAAGGATGAAAAATACGGCCCGCAATTGCTTGAGGCGAACAAATTCATAGGCTTGATCGAGCTCCTTTCAAAACACTATCCGTCTGCCATCGAAAACCTGAAAAAGGCGATCACGTACGAATCGAAAGAGAAGAAAGACTCGGAGGCCCATCTTTGGCTCGCGCAGTCGTACGCTCTTTCACTCGGCGATAAAACGATCACCGTCGACGCTGCTCAGGCGCTCAAAGATAAAGCCATCGAGGAATACAAGGTTGTGTTGAAGATCGACCCAAAGAACGCGGCCGCGAATAAGGAGCTGAAACAGCTTGAAGGGGGGTAACACTGGTTCGAACACTCGTGAGATTATCCCGTTCTCATTTCAAACAATTACAGTAAAGGTGAATTATGCAATTCTCTAAGCATTCGATTCTGTTGATGAATCTGCTTGCTGCTGTGCTTGTCGCCCTTGCATTCGTCCTGTCGTCGTGCAGTAAACCGCAGCCTCCGGTGGTCAAGGAATGGGATTTGTACCAGGACCCATTTTACGGGTTCGAATTGCAATACCCGAAAGGATGGTTAGTGAATGCGGAAACGAATCAGATCAAGATCTATTCGTCGCAGGAAGCCGCGACCTGGTTCTTCGACCCGTCGAGCGGCGGGAAGAACGGTGTCGAGATCCTTTTCGGCTTTGAGAACTTTGCTACCGCGGGCGTAACGACGCTCGACGCCTACATCGCCCAAACGAAGGAGAAGCTGTCGGGCATCGGAGTGATCAGCGGCGGCCAGCCATCAACCCTCGGAAAAGATTCAGCCCAGGAAATTTCCTATACGTCGAAGATCAGCAAAAGCGTGACGATCTTCGGCCGGAGAATTATCACGATGCGCGACAGCGTTTTCTACTACGTGAACCTCGCCGGCTTCAACGATGACTATACATTGTACGCGGGCGTCTTCGACACCGTGTTGAGCTCTGTCAAACTTCCGAAACCGAAAGTTCCGGTGGCGAAGGGGGACGAAGACAAACCGTCCACCGAGTGGACGAAATATCTCGGCGAGTTTTTCGAGCTGCAATATCCCGATAACTTTGAATATTCATTCCCGCCGAAGAAGGGTGAAATTACTTTCTCCATGAATGTTCACCACAAATTGCGCCAGGACTGCGCCATTCAGATCGACATGCTCCCCGCGAAGAAATTAACCGTGGATAAGGTGTTCGACCAGAACAAAGGCAAATTCAATCCTAAGTCGACCAAAGACACCAAGATCGACGGGCTCGACGCCAAATACCTGACGTATTCACCGGAGTCAAAAGTCGACGGCCGCGCGTACTTCACCGTGAAGAACGATAAGGTCTACCGCCTGGTCGTCACCTGGTATAAACCGATGGCCGATTTGTATCTCCCCGTGTTTGAAAAGGCTATTGCGAGCCTGAAGCTCAAGTAAGCAGACCTCATTTGCCTGCCACAAGCCCCGAATTCAACGAAGAGTTCGGGGCTTTTTTTGCCGCATCGCGTTTGTTGAAACTCACGTATTAAATCGTTATTTTCGGTTAGAAATTTTTGAGGATGCTTCTCATGCTAAGTCCGGCCGAGAAAAGAGAGTTGTTGGACATTGCATGGAAATCGGTTCGTCGGACGGTGCAGGGGAATGCCCACGGGCCGATAAAGGCACCGCGCCAGAGTATCAACACCGAAAGTATGTTGTGGCAGCCGGCCGGTGCGTTTGTTTCGCTGTACCGGCACGGCGAGCTGCGGGGGTGCCTCGGACTCATTGTTTCGGAGGCGCCCCTCGCTGAAACTGTCTCGCAGTTAGCAGGGCGGACGGCAACCGAGGATCCCCGGTTTCCTGCCGTCACACCGGGTGAATTGGACGGCCTCCGGATCGAGATTTCAATTCTCTCTCCCCTCAAAGAAATATCGGCGATCGAGGAGATTCAGGTCGGGAAGCATGGACTCTTTATCGTTGCAGGGATGTACCGCGGTCTGCTTCTTCCCCAGGTTGCGGTAAAGCATCGTTGGAACGTGACCCGGTTTCTCGAAGAGACGTGCATCAAAGCAGGCTTGCCCCCCGACCAGTGGAAACACGCCGAGACGGCTATTTATACTTTTACGGCCGAAATAATTGAACAAGAGACAAAATGAACGAGGAACCGTACGTTCGCCCTCCCGCAGTTGCCGGCATGTTCTACCCCGATCATGAAGGCGAACTCAGGCAGACCGTTGAATCGTATTTGGCCGAACCATCGCCTTCGGCCGGCAAGGGAACGCTTCTCGGCCTTATTGTCCCGCATGCGGGCTACAGCTACTCGGGGCATACTGCGGCGAAAGCGTTTGCGTTGTTGAAGAACAGGGCCGTCGGAACTGTGGTGCTCGTTGGTCCCAGCCATAGGGAATACTTCGACGGTGTATCGGTTTTTTCCGGAACGAGTTTCAAGACGCCCCTCGGGGCGGTCGCCGTCGATGCAGGTTTACGGAGTGAGCTATTAAAAAAATATCCGGCGCTGCAAAACTCTCTCGCCGGACATAGAACCGAACATTCGCTTGAAGTGCAGCTTCCGTTTTTGCAGCTCGCTGTTGAACACCCGCGAATCCTCCCGATCGTTATGGGAGACCAGCAGCGCAAATATTGTGAAGGGCTGGGAGTTGCCCTGGCCGAGGTGGCAAAAGGGCGCGATATCCTTTTTGTTGCCAGCTCCGACTTGTCCCATTACTATGCTTCGGACGATGCGCGGAAACTCGACGCAGTCGCAATAGCATCGATCCGGAAAATGGACCATGAGACGCTGATGTCGGATTTGGAATCGGAGCGGACGGAGGCGTGCGGCGGCGGACCGATCGTTGCGGTGTTATCCGCCGCAAGAAAACTGGGAGCTGATTCCTGTGAAATATTGGACGCGTGTAATTCAGGGGATGTCTCGGGCGATACCGGCCGCGTCGTAGGATATGTTTCGGCGGCTTTGTGGAAAGTCCATTAAGAGCAAAGGGCAAATCCCCGGTGACGGTCATCGGGGCAGGCGCCGTCGGAAGCGCCCTTGCGACAGCTCTGAAAGAAAAGCAATACCCGCTTCGGCTGATTCTCAGCAAGCACGGTCGTTCCGCAAAGGCCCTTGGCAGAAAGGTCCGTGCTCGTAACGCAAGAATGACCGAAGCACGCCGGTTCGACCTTTCCGGGATTGTCTTTGTCGCTGTTCCCGATGATGCAATTGAAGGCGTCGCACGCGTCCTCTCGCATCGCCAGAGAGATTTTTCGGGAACCGTCGTTTTCCATACGTCGGGAACATTAACCTCCGGCGTCCTTCTGTCGTTGAAGCGGAAAGGGGCGGCGATCGGATCTTTTCATCCGCTTCAGACGTTTCCCAAATCCGCCTCGTCATCAAAGCGCTTCCGGAATATTTGGGTCGGGCTTGAAGGGGATAAAAAGGCGGTTGAAACGGGAAAACGGATCGCAATCCGTCTTGGCGCGCGGCCGTTCGTCCTGTCCCCCGAACAAAAGACGCTCTACCACATTGCGGCGGTATTCAGTTCCAATTATTTTGTGACCCTCCTTGCTGTTGTGGAAACGTTGGGAAGGCGGATCCGTTTGCCGAGAAAGAAGATCGTTGCCATGTTCGAACCGCTTGCGCTTCAGACCCTTGCCAATGTAAAAAAGTATTCCGCGGCTTCGGCGCTCACCGGTCCGGTTGCACGGGGAGACCTGAAAACAGTGCGGCGGCACCGCGGCGAGCTGCACAAAAGGGGATTACGCCATATCGCTTTTCTTTATTCAGCTCTTGCCAAAGAAACACACAGGCTTGCATTGAAGAAGGATATCTGATGCTCGTTGACTATCATACGCATAATGCGCTCTGCAAACACGCGGACGGATCTCTCGAAGAATATATCGTCCGGGCGGTCGCGGCGAATCTTAAGGAAATCGGCTGCTCCGACCACTCTCCGATGCCGAACGACTTCGATCTTCAGCATCGAATGACGATCGACCAGTTTCATCAGACATACAAGCCTGCCGTCTTGGCGTTGAGAGAAAAATACCGCGACAAGATCCAGGTCAAATTTGCCGTCGAGGGGGATTTTTTCCCGGGGACTGAATCGTGGGTCCGCGATTTTAATTCTCAACATGAGTTTGATTATATTATCGGTTCCGTGCATTACCTTGGAGAATGGGGATTCGATAACCCCACGTTCGTTCATAAATACGAGGAACGGAATGTCGACGAAGTGTACAGCCAGTATTACGACCATATCAAAAGGTCAGCGGCCGCGAAATTGTTCGACATCATCGGGCATTGTGACCTCGTCAAGAAATTCGGCCACCGTCCCTCAAGAGACATGGAAGACGTGCTGCGCGAAGTGTTCAAGGTGGTGAAATCGGCGGATATCGCGGTTGAGATCAACACCTCCGGGCTGCGAAAACCGGTGAAAGAAGTCTACCCTAGCGAGCAAATCCTCAACATCCTTCGCGAGTACCATATCCCGCTTGCCCTGGGGTCCGATGCCCACTCACCCGCCGACGTCGGAAAGGATTTTGCCGTCGCCAAACAGCTGATCGAAAAATACGGCAACGGCAAGATCTCGGTATTTACAAGAAGACAGCGGTCCGAATTGCAGGTGAATTAGTTCTTCATCCTTGACTGTTAATTGTCATTTTTCCTTTTTCATCTTTAATTTTTCCTTATCACTATGAAGGCCCTTATCGCATCCGGCGGGCGAGGCACCAGACTTCGTCCTATTACGCACACGCAGAATAAACATCTTATTCCGATCGCTAACAAGCCGATCCTCTATTATGCGATCGAAGCGGCAGTCGATGCCGGCATCAAAGAGGTGGGCATTGTACACAACGCCGACAGCAGGGAGGTCCCTGAATACGTCGGGGACGGGAGCAAATGGGGGATATCGATCACCTACATCCCCCAGGAAAAGCCGGGAGGTCTGGCCCAGGTGGTCATGCTCGCCGAAAAATTTGTGAACGGAGAAAATTTCGTTTTTTACCTCGGCGATAACATGGTGGTCGGCGGGATCAAACGCTATATCGAAGAATTCGAGAAGACGCGCTGCCATTGCTGGCTCACCCTTGCGAAAGTGAAAGACCCGGAACGCTTCGGCGTCCCGGAAATCAAAGACCATCGGATCGTCGGCATCCAGGAAAAGCCGCGAAAGCCGAAGAGCCAGTATGCCGTCGCCGGGATCTATATTTACGACAAGCATATCTTTGAAGCATGTAAAGCGATCAAGCCGAGCAAAAGAGGGGAACTGGAAATTTCGGACGCTCATCAATATCTCATCGACAAGAAGTTCAACATCGGGTTCAGCGAGATCACGGGATGGTGGAAGGATACCGGAAAACCGCTCGATCTACTTGAAGCAAACCGGCTGGTGCTCGACAATATCGTCTCGTCGAACCGGGGGAAGGTCGACGCGACGTCATCGGTTGTAGGGAAAGTAATTATTGAAGAAGGGGCGAAAATTATTGACAGCGTCGTTCGAGGCCCGGTGATCATCGGGAAGAATTGCGTCATTGAAGAGAGCTATATCGGACCCTTCACCGCTGTGGGTAACAATACGTTCATCAAAAAAAGCGAGGTTGAATTCAGCATTATCTTGCGGGAATGCAAAATCCTGAACGTCGGCATCCGCATTGAAGGGAGTATTCTCGGCAACGATGTCGAGATCCTGGAGGCGGGGGGAAAACCGAGGGTCCACCGGTTCATGATCGGCGACCAGAGCAGAGTCGAAGTAGCTTGACGATTCCTGGCATGCAGAACAAGATCGATAGAAAAACAGTACTGCTCATCGCGCTGACGTTTGCCGCCGTTGTTCTCACCTTCATTCGCGAACGTCTGTCAACGCCGGAGCCGGCGGCGGATATCACTGCACCGGAGCAGCGTCTGCCGCTCGGTGAAATTTCGTCGATCGTTGACACCACGTTGAAAAGGATGATGCTCCCATCGGAGAAGATCAAACACGCAGCTATTTCCATCGGCGGCGTGCCGGGCGTGCGGGAAGAAGTACGGATACGCGTCGCGCCGAACTTCGAAGTGCTCCGCGCGCTTGCCGCACTGACGGACTCGCTGCGGCGATTCAACGTCACCCTGGCCTCCACGGAGAACCTTAAAGAAAAGACATCCACCATACATTGTTCATTCGATAAACACATCTTCGAAAGCATTATCATCGCACGAGAAGAGCCACAGAAAGGAGCACGGTCATCGCTAAGGAAGAATCAAAAGGGAATGCCGCGCAAACCCCGGCGGTAATGGAAAAAGTCGTCTCGCTCGCCAAGCGGCGCGGTTTCGTTTTTCAATCGAGCGAGATTTATGGCGGACTGAACGGTTGCTGGGATTACGGCCCGATGGGGGTCGAGCTGCTGAACAACCTCAAACAGGCATGGTGGCGCTCGATGACGCTGCGCGATGACGTCGAAGGAGTTGACGCATCCATCCTAATGCACCCTCGCGTGTGGGAAGCGTCCGGGCACGTGGCGAATTTCACCGACCCGATGGTCGATTGCAAGCAATGCAAAGCACGCTACAGGGTTGACGTTCTGTTCGAAGAACTTTCGCTGAAACGGAAAAAAGAGATTCTCCGTGCTCTCGACCCGGCAGCCTTCGCCGGCCAGCTCGACGATAAAAAAGTGGCGGATGAGTTTGCCGCGCGCGTTTCATCCGATGAGACCGCCGCGAGGGTCATGCAGACGCTGGTGACGTGCCCCAATTGCGGCAATAAGGGAACGTTTACCGAGGCCCGTCAGTTTAATCTCATGTTCAAGACGTTTGTCGGCCCGGTGGAAGACACGAACAACGTCGTGTACCTCCGCCCCGAAACTGCGCAAGGAATTTTTGTGAATTTTTTGAACATCCAAAGCGCGTCGCGGCAAAAGCTCCCGTTCGGCATCGCCCAGATAGGCAAGGCGTTCCGGAACGAGATCAACACGAAGAATTTTCTTTTTCGGACGCGCGAGTTCGAACAGAT
Organism: Bacteroidota bacterium; assembly: GCA_035506275.1. Classification (NCBI taxonomy): domain Bacteria; kingdom Pseudomonadati; phylum Bacteroidota; species Bacteroidota bacterium. The sequence goes on along the minus strand of DATJPT010000006.1, from coordinate 60,595 downwards.
GGAAATGCAGTATTTCGTCAAGCCGGGAGAAGAGGACCGTTGGTTCGAGTATTGGCGCGAGCAGCGCCTGCAATGGTTTCTCAGCCTGGGCATGAAACGCGGGCAGCTGCAATGGCACAAACACGAGAAGCTCGCGCATTATGCGAAAGCCGCATACGACATCGAGTTTGAATTCCCCTTTGGATGGGGAGAGATCGAAGGGATTCACAGCCGGACGAATTTCGACCTTTCGCGGCACGAGGAATATTCGGGCAAGAGCATGAAATACTTTGACGACCAGACGAAGGAGAAATTCACGCCGTTTGTCATCGAGACCTCCGCGGGGGCGAGCCGTTCGTTCATGGCATTTCTTGTCGCTGCGTATGACGAAGAATCGGCGCCGACGGCGGAGGGGAAAGAAGAAATGCGGACGGTGCTCCATTTTCATCCGCGGCTTGCGCCTCTCAAGGCCGCGATCCTTCCCCTGGTCAACCGGGATGGCATGGATGAGATCGCGCGCAAAATGACGGTGGACCTGCAGAGATCGTTTCGCGTATTTTATGACGACAGCGGCGCGGTCGGCAGGAGGTACCGCAGGCAGGATGAGATCGGGACGCCGTTTTGCTTCACCATCGACTCGCAAACGCTTCAGGACCAGACCGTTACGGTGCGCGAACGGGATTCGATGAACCAGGAGCGGATAGCGCTCTCCTCGGCAAAAACTTTTCTTCTTGAAAAACTCGAAGCATGATGAAATCGATCTTCTACAACGAGACTGAGAGGAACATCCGTGCGGGATGGCGAATGGGGATCTTTGCCGCGGTCCTTTCCGGCGTGACAGTGCTCCTCAACTTTCCCGCGAAACTGATATTGCCGTATCTCCGTTTCATTCCGTCTTTTGCCTCGGGCGAGGTCGTTTTTTACGGGGCGCTTCTTGTTACGACATGGGGTGTCGCGAAGTACCTTGAAGGAAGGCCTCCGTTCGCGTCGGTCGGTTTTCCCGCGCACGGGAATATCCTCCGCGAGTTGGGACAGGGGGTGGTCATCGGAGGGGGGATGATGACGGTGATCTTTATAACAGAGTCGAGTCTGGGCATGGCGGCGCTTTCGTTTAAGCCGCTGACTTTGTTCCATGCCGTCCGGATCTTCGGCGAAAGTACCATGATCTTTGTCCTTGGCGCGTTCGGCGAAGAATTGCTTTTTCGCGGCTATCTGTTCCAAACGATGGTGGAAGGAACGGGGAAAACGATCGCCGTCTGCGCCTTCGCAGGTTTTTTCGGAGCCGCTCACCTGGGCAATCCCAACGTCACTTTTTTTTCGCTTGTTAATGTTGCCCTGGCAGGGGTGTGGCTCTCCTTGGCCTATTTCAAGTCGAGGACGCTTTGGTTCCCCGTCGCCCTGCATTTCTCATGGAATTTCTTTCAGAATCATATTTTTTCTTTTCCGGTCAGCGGAATTCAGTTTGAAAAATATCAACTTGGAGTCCTGAAACAAACCGGGCCCGTTTGGCTGACCGGGGGATCATTCGGTCCTGAAGGGGGAGCGCTTGCAACGGTCATGTTGGTCCTTTCGGGGATCTTCATTTATTTCTCCGGTTGGGTCAGGCTCTCCGATGGTGCATGGACGCTCGAGAAGTGGAAAGCCGAAATGAACGAGGTGTCGGCGGCCGGAGCAGGGGCAGAACCGAACACTCAACCTTTATAGCCATCCCGCCGTGACCGAGCGCCCGAATTTTCAACGTGTGGAACACAAACTTTGTTGCCTCTTTTTGCGGCAGATCGCAGCGTCGTTGTTGGTCCTCTTTTTTCTTCCACGGATCAGCTTTTCTCAATGGTTGACGGATGCAGATTTTGACTCGCATACTCGGAAAGGGATCGACCACGTCTACAACCTTGAGTTTGACCAGGCGGAAAAGGAATTCCATTACATCATTGCTACGCACCCGGAACATCCGGCTGGATATTTTTTCCTTGCGATGATCGACTGGTGGAAGATCTCGCTCGACTTCGACGACGAGTCTCTCGACGATCAATTCTTGGCGAAACTTGATGTCGTGATCGACAAATGCGACAGCATTCTGGACGTTCGCTCGGATGATATCACGGCCCTCTTCTTTAAGGGGGGAGCTCTTGGATTCCGGGGACGGCTCCGGGCCAACCGCGGAAGCTGGATCAAAGCCGCGAACGACGGCCGGCTTGCGCTACCGATCGTGAGGCGCGCGTACAGCATCGCGCCTGAGAATTACGACATTCTCCTCGGCATGGGCATCTACAACTACTATGCCGAGGCCATACCCGAACAATATCCGATCGTCAAGCCCCTCATGCTCTTCTTTCCCAGCGGCGATAAGAAAAAGGGGATCGAGCAGCTCACCGCCGCCGCCGCGAAAGCGAAGTACGCCGATGTTGAAGCTGACTATTTTCTCCTTCAGCTGAACTATACCCATGAACGGCAGTACGAGAAGGCGTTGGAAATCGCGCAGAAGCTGTTCGACCGCTATCCGAAGAACGTCGTCTTCCATCGCTATCTCGGCAGGTGCTACGTGAGTCTCGGCAGATGGGAGAATGCCCGCGCGGTGTTTCGTGAAATAGCGTCGCGGTGCGACACATCGGGAAAAGCGATGGAAGGGTATACGCCTTCTACGGAACGCGAAGCCGTCTACTACCTCGGCGTTTATGCGTTGAATGCAGGTAAATTTGATGAAGCGTTGCATGATTTCTTCCGGTGCGATGAATTGAGCAAAACCCTCGATAAGAACGGCGAATCCGGTTTCATGGTCATGGCCAATCTTCGCATCGGCTTCGTCTATGATATCGAGATGAAGCGTGATCTGGCGGTTCAACAGTATAACAAGGTCCTCTCCATGAAAAAATTCGAAAACTCCTACGACCAGGCTGAGCAGTACCTCAAAACTCGGTATCCCGCAAAATGAACATTTCGTTGACCATTCTATTGTTCGGCCTGGTGACGGTGTGCGCGGAAATTCTTGGCGGCGCCGTCGTGTTGATGCGGCGCGGCTGGCCGCAAAGGATACAAGAATATTTCCTGGCGTTGGGGGCGGGATTTATTCTTGCCCTTGTTATTTTGGACCTGATTCCCGTTAGCATCACGAGCATCGGTCAGGCAGCGCCGCTGCTCATTCTTGCGGGGTTCAGCGTCATGCATTTTGCCGAGCACACGATTGTCGGCCACCTGCATTTTGGCGAAGAAGTGCATGCCGATGTCATGCTCTCGAAGGTTGCAAGCTATTCTGCATTTTGGGGGTTGTTTACACATGCCTTCTTTGATGGAGTATCGATTTCTGCCGGGATGCAGTACAATGTTTCGCTGGGAATCATGATCTTCGTCGCGATCCTGCTTCACAAATTTCCCGAAGGGTTGACGATCGCTTCCGTCATGCTGGCAGCAGACCATCCGCGCAAAAATGCATTCTGGGCATCGGCGGGAGCCGGGGCGGGAACGATGCTTGGGATTATCGCGATGTTCTTTTTGAAGGATATCGGCAGCGGAGTCGTTGGCTATGCATTCGCCTTTTCCGCAGGAGCCGGGATGTATGTGGGTGCGAGCGACCTGATCCCTGAGATCAATCGGTCGGAGAACCGCTCCGTGCCGATCGCCGTGTTTGGGGGGATGATATTATTTTATTGCAGTTCCAGAATTGTTTCGAGCATTCTCGGGGGATGAGCACGCATCGCCCCCGGACGCTCAGAGATTCATGCCGACAGTAATGCTGTTCAAACTGCCGATCTTGCCGAGGGACGTGAACGCATAATCGAAATGAAGCTTTTCCAGCGCGATCCCGCCGCCGAATGAAAATCCCGCCAGGCCCGGCGACGCCCCGAGCGATAGATCCCTCCGCCGTTCGTTATCAAACCCGAAACGGAAGCGAAGTTCTTTGCTCAGGGTGAATTCTCCCCCGATCGAATACATGCTGAAATGGGATGCAAGATTGTTTTGCGTTTCTGTGAGCCGGTGAAAATCGAGATTCAGGAGAAGAGGAAGATGCTGCGGCTTGATCGTCCCGCCGATCGTCAGATCAAGCGGAAGATTCTCGCGCGTCGTGAGATACGGATTGAGCTGAGTCCCGACATTTTGAAGACTCGCTCCGAGCGATACCGGATTCGCCCCGGGAATATAGTAGAGAATTCCGAAATCGGCTGCGATCGCCGACGATGCCGCATCGGCAATTGAGGAATAGATAAATTTACCGGCGACGCCGTAATAAAAGTTCTCCTCGAACTCTCCGGCATATCCGACTGAGACGGCGAGATCGCCGGCGCTGAACGTTCCTATTTTGTTCGCCAATTCGTCCGTTTCGTCGAACGTTCCATAATTGACATAATTGACGCCGAAGCCGATCTTTCCGATGCCTGAAAAATCCTGCGCATATGAGGCATACCCTGAATTGATGTCAAGCAGGTTTTTGAGGTAACCGAAAGAAGCTTCTGCCTGTGTGACCGTAGCAAGTCCTGCCGGGTTGTAGAATATCGTATTGACGTCGTTCTGCATCGAAACAAAACTGCCTGCCATTCCCGCCGACCGGGCGCTGACGTCGCTGAGGAGGAATGAATATGTCGCATCCTGGGGATAGACCGATCCCTGCGCAAGCAGGAACAAGCCCAGCGCGAGGAACAGCCGCAGACTGTTTCGCTTTGAAAGCAACCGAATATTCATAGGATTCTCACGATGACGTGAACGAATTGACGGAGAGCTGAAATTACACTGCGGTAAACGAACGTTCAAACTTGATTCTTCACGTTGTTGGTGATGGCAGGGTTGTGCATGCAAAGTAAGAAAACTGCAATGTAAAGGCAAGTGTTATGCCGACCCGCTCTTTCTGCCTTTCATCTGAGGTAAAAAATTTCTATTTTTCCCCATCCAAGCGATGACGACATTCTTCTCCGCGGCTATCTGCCGTAACGTATTTGCGACCAAGAGCATCTTGGGATCTGTCCTCGTTGCAGCTCTTGTGGCGGTGGCCGGGTGCGCGGGGGAGCGTCCCCCCGGTGGAGGTCCGATCGACACAACGCCTCCTGAGATCATCGCGGTGGACCCGCCCCCGAACACCACGGAATATTCTTCCAAACATATTTCAATGGAATTCAGTAAGTATGTCGAGCGCCGCTCCGTTGAAGAGTCGATCTTCATTTCGCCGTACATCAAGGATATTGAGTTCGATTGGAGCGGAAGGGAGGTCGAGCTGGATTTCAAAGACTCGCTGAAAAAGAATACCACCTACGTCGTGACGATCGGCACCGATGTCGTCGACGTGAACAACCGGAACAGGATGGCGCATGCGTTTACATTTGCGTTCTCCACAGGCCAACAGATCGATCGGGGTGAAATTCGCGGAAGAGTCGTTGATGATAAACCGGTCGGTGTGATGATTTTCGCTTACCGGCTCGACGGCCTGAAGCCCGATACCCTCAACCCGATGACGACGAAGCCGGATTACATATCGCAAACGGGGAACAACGGTGACTATGCATTGATGCATCTTTCGTTCGGCAATTTTAGAGTCCTGGCGGTCCGGGATGAGTTCCGCAATCTGCTGTACGACCCTGAGACCGATGCGATGAGCACTGCCCCGGAAGACATTCGGTTGACCGAAGACGATTCCCTCCGTACCGAAATGAACTTCCAGCTCTCGTTGGAAGATACGACACCGCCCCGCCTCGTATCGGCGACGGCGAAGGATTCCCGCCATGTTGAGCTCGAGTTCAGCGAGAATATCGATTTGTCATCCCTGAATAGAAGTGCGTTTTCAATATCGGATACGACGCAGACGCGGAGCGTCAGCATTGTCGATTTCTTTTCCCCCGCTCAGAACCCTTCGCGTGTGATGTTGATCGTTGAGCCGAGGCGTGAAGACAGTCTCTATAGAGTCGCTGTCACTGGAGTGAAAGATCTGGCCGGCCATTTGATCAATCCGCTGGCGTCGTCCAAACAGTTTACCCCCTCGGCTGGAGCAGATACGACCCCGCCCGGACTTATCTTTGCAACGGTGATGGATTCCACAACGCGCGTTTCGGTCGGCCAGCGATTTCAGTTTGATTTTGACGACGCCCTTCAGCGGCCGTCCGCGGAGCACGCCATAACGCTGCGGAGAAAGGATTCCACCGATGTCCCCGTCTCGTTCGCATGGAATTCTCCGGCGAGCTTCACGGTGATACCGCGCGAAGCGCTGCGCGAGGACACCCCTTACTTTTTTTTGCTCCGTTTTGATTCGCTCCGCGATGGATCAGGAAATCACTGGAAAGACAGCACCCGGAAGATCACCATTCGCACGATCGACCCGGAACAGTTGAGCAGCATCGAGGGAGTTCTGCTCGACCCCGATTCTTCCCATATCGACAACTATGTTGTCGTCGCTGAGAATACCGCAAAAAAAATGAAGAAGGTGATTCGCGCGCGAGCGGAACGCGGAAAGAAATTCCTGTTTCCGCAGCTTGACCCGGGGGAGTATCGATTGAAAGCTTTTCAGGATGACGACCGCAGCGGTGTATACTTCTCGGGGAAACCGTACCCATTTATTCCCGCCGAACGATTTGCCCTCTATCCGGATTCAATAAAGGTTCGCGCACGCTGGCCTGTCGACGGTGTGAAAATAAAATTCAGATAGCGTCCGTCGTTTGATGAACATGCTCTGGTGCGGTATGACTGTTGATCGGTCAGCGGTTAGTTTTTATCCGTCGATGTGCTGTCGGCTTGGGATGGCGGTTTTGCACGGGGGTTTGCGAGTACGCGGTCGGGAACAACCCAGGCTCCTTTGTACCCTTTCTCGATAAAACCGTCCACGGCAAGGTTGGCGTCTGCGCGGTTCGTATAGTCTCCGACGCGCACTTTGTACGTCGGCGCATCGTAGACCATATAGACCCATTGGGCAGGAAGGTCGATATTGAGCGCGTTGCGGACCGAAACGGCCTCGTCGTAATTGTTCGATGCGAATACCTGGATCCGGTAACCCTGGACGGTCTCCGGTTCCGCGACGGTGAACGTCTCGACGGGAACATCGACGATCGGCCGGGGCTGATTTTCTTTTTTGTGCACAAGCACGATGTCGGAATCGTATTCGGACGGCTTGAACGATCTTTCGAACGTGCTCAGCTTTTCTTTACGGGGAGGCGCTGCCGTGTCGGGGCCCGATTGAGCGAAAGCGACCCCCGGACTAAAAGCGGCGACGATCGTGGCTGCGCAGAACAGAAAAACTCCCCGGGTCATCGCCTCATCTCCGCAACCCACGCGTCCTTGTATTCTTTCGGGCGGTCCTTTTGAATGGATTTCAAGAATTTCAGCGCTTCGTTGAGTCTCGCAAAATTTCCGATCGTGACCCGGTACATTTTTATCGGCTTGTCAAAGAACTGATAGACGGGCTTTTTGTACCGCTGCTGAGCGGATTTTTTTGATCTGTCGGCATTGCTTAAGACCTTGAACGCGCCGACCTGCACACTGTAGTATTTCTTTTTCGTCGAACCGCGCGACGGCGGCTTCGTATGATTCGCGCTCTGCCCGTGGGTAACGACTTCTGCTTCGATCGTATCTTCCTGAGTGACAAACCCTTGCTGGTTTCCCGCCGAGGATGACCTTTGATTGCGCCCTGATTTCTGCGATGGAGTCAGCTGGCTTTGATAAGAAGTGCTATCGGGGAGAGCAGTCGCGCCGCCTTGCGATGAGCTGGACGAGGAACATCCCTCCGTGCCCCAGAATACGACCATTCCTGCAAGCACCGACGCGAGGAGAAATTTGAGCGGCAATTGAGCGACCTTATTCAATAGCCCCCTCCCGCGGTCGTAGCTCCGCCGGCAATTGCAACGCTGGCGCTTGCTCCGATTCTATCCGCGCCGCTGGCAACGAGCTTCAAAGCATCCTCCCGGCTTCTGACTCCCCCCGAAGCTTTCACCCCCATCGCACTTCCGACAACAAAACGCATTAACGCGATATCCCCCGTCGTGGCGCCTCCTTTTGAAAAGCCGGTCGATGTTTTCACGAAATCGGCTCCCGCTCGCTTCGCCAGCATGCATGCTTTAATTTTTTCCTCGTCCGTCAATAACCCTGTTTCGATGATCACCTTCGTCAGCACCCGGTACCGCCGTGCGGTGCTCACCACCGCGAAAATGTCGCTTTCTACATATTCATAATCGCCGGATTTTAGTCTTCCGACATTGATCACCATATCAACTTCATTCGCTCCGTCCCGGATCGCGCGTTCTGTCTCGAACGCCTTGCTTTCTGACGACGTCGCCCCAAGGGGGAATCCGATGACGGTGCACACCTTAACATCGGTGTCTTTCAGGAGCTTGGCACAAAGCGGGACGTATGACGGATTGATGCAGACGCTTGCAAAATGAAATTTTTTCGCCTCGGCGGTCAATTTTTCGATCTGCTCGACCGTTGCTTCCGGCTTGAGCAACGTGTGATCGATCATCCGCGCGAGATCGGACTCTACACCTCCCGCAGCATCCACACCGACGCCGGCGGTCACACGCGTTGCGCCGCTTGAGACGATGTTCTTTACGCCATCCTTGTTATGGACAACGCATAAACCGTCGGTGCATATGCCGTCCTTACAGCACATATGCGCAAGGCCTTTGTCCTTCAAAACGTCTTCAACGATCTGAGAGATAAGTTGTTGCCGATTCATGGAATGAGTGGCTTCGTTTCTGGAGATTTCAACGTAGGGCGCGTTGCTTCGAATTCATAGATGCCTAACGTTGCGTCCGACATCCGGAAAGGAATGTCTCTGACTACTGTGCATAGTTCAGGATGAGAACATCGTTGTTAATATAGGAGAAATTGGGAAATTAACAACACCGGAGTGAGACGAAGATCACGGAGAAGATCCGCGGTCATTCGCTCGTGAAAACAGCCTATTTTGCGCGCCCAAAAATAACTCGACCGGAAAGTTCATTGTTGAAGATTGTCCGGAACGGCATGAGGATAGAACGTTTTCAAAAGTATGTCGAGATGGGCACGCCAATTCCCCCAGCTGTGTCCTTGGTGATATTCCGCATATGAAACAGCATACCCCTTCTGGAGAAGCAGGCGATGGAAATCGCGATTCAGTTCCAGAAGTCGAAATTCAGGAGTCGCGATGTCGTATGTACCGACGTCGAGGTAAAATTTGGTCGAAATTCTTTTGCGGTTTTGGATCGGCGAACGAATGAGGTCGGTAATGGTCCCGGATTGACTTCCGGACAGGCCGAAGATTTTTGGATAATTCGTCCCGAGATACAGGGCGATATGCCCTCCATCTGATGCTCCCATCGTTCCTCGTTCGGACGGGCGGGGATCCGTGCTATACACGGAATCGATGTATGGGACCAATTCCTTCACCATCAAGTTTGCAAATTGCGATATTTTTCCCAGCCGGTATTCGCCTTCCCGGTCTTTTCCCGACGGAACGAAGACCGCGATTATCGGCCGGATCTGTTGAGCGGCGATCAGATTGTCGAGGACGTTTGCCATTGACGCGCGGGATAGATAATCAGGGCCGTCGTGGACATAGAGCGTTGGATATCGTCGAGGGGATGCATTGTAACCGGCCGGTAGGTATACGGTGATCTTCCGGGTATCCCCAGTGGATCTGCTTGCGAAGGAAGTCGTTGAGAGCATCCCGTGGGGGATCGCGGCGTTATAAATGATCGATGCGGGCTGATGGAAGGAAGGCATCGCCAGCTCTGAATTCTCCCCGAATCCGCTGCCGACGATGTTCGAATTCAATGGGTCAAGAATCCACATTCCATCTTTGATGAACTTGTAATCGATGCGGGCGTCGGGTTCAAATTTCTTTCCGAGATAGTACAGATCCGTTGAGGGGATATGGATCATTGGCTCGCCGTGTGCCGACCACTGCAGATGATCTCCCGTTACGGTGATCGCCGAATCCACCGTCCCATAGTACACAAAGTACGCCATTGAATCGGCGGTGACGGGGAAGCCTTTCGATTTTTGAGCGATCACAAAGCTGTCGACAATGGAAGTGCGGTTGGGAGGGACTTCAGTCTCGATACGACGAATGAGCGCAGCAAACTCACCGGCTGGCCGTGAGTTCACGCTGGAAACTAAGGCCAAGTGAAAGCAAAAAACCAATGCTGCTGTTGTAATGAGACGCACGCAGCCGTCCTTGTCAATTCTTTAATTGATCCAGGTTCGCTTTGAGTTTTACAAGTGTCCGCTCGAAATTTTCCTGCTTGTCTTTTTCCTTTTGAATGACATCGCCGGGAGCCTTGCCGGCAAAATTTGGGTTGTCTAATTTTGCCAGAACGGTTTTTAGCTGCCCCTCCAATCGGGCAATTTCCTTTTCTAACCGGGACCGTTCGACGGCAATGTCGATCAGTCCTTCCAGGGGAACGAAGACGTCCTGTCCCTGAACGACGGAACTCGCGGAATAACCGGGCTTTGAGAGGTTGGTGCCGAGAGTCAGCGATCTGACCTTTGCCATCCGTTCGAGCGACGGGCGGTTCGATTCCAAGACGCCGAGCTTGGCCGTATCGCCGCAATTCACGACAAGGGGAACTTCCTTCGTGGGGGGCAGGTTCATCTCGCTTCGAATTGTTCGAACGGCGCTGATGACATTCTGGAGGAATTCCATTTCACCATCGATGCCCGGATTGATAAGGGCTTCGTCCGCCGCCGGCCATGCTGCTTGCATAATACTCTCGCCGCCTTTGCGTTCGGCGAGATGTTGCCAGATCTCCTCCGTCACGAAGGGCATGAAGGGGTGAAGGAGCTTCAGCGTTTCTTCGTACAAGCGGATGGCGCGGTTGACGATCGCCCGTTTCATGTTGACGTCGCTCGTCTCGGCGATCCTGTTTTTCGCGAACTCGACGTACCAGTCGCAGAAGTCATGCCACATAAAGTCGTAGAGCAATTTTGCCGCTTCGTTCACGCGAAGATTTTCCAGCGCAGCCGTCGTCTCTTTGACTGTCGCATTGAATCGCGAGACGATCCACGCATCCGACAAATCGCTGGAAGGCGTTGCGCCGACGATCGGAATCTCGGCGGCCGCTTCCGCGGCGACGGCGTCCCGGTTCATGAGCAGAAATCTTCCCGCATTCCAGATCTTGTTGGCAAAATTTCTCCCCATCTCGCACTTCTCGTTCGAATAGAGAACATCCTGTCCGATCGGCGCAAGATAGAGGACGGTAAACCGGAGTGCGTCGGCTCCGTAGGTCGCGATCACGTCGAGCGGATCGGGGGAATTGCCGAGGGACTTGCTCATCTTCCGTCCCTGCATGTCCCTGATGATGCTCGTGAAGTAAACATGCTTGAACGGAATTGTTCCCCTGAATTCCAACCCCGCCATGATCATCCTGGCGACCCAGAAGAAGATGATATCTGGAGCCGTGACGAGGGTGTCGGTCGGATAGAAATATTTTACATCCTCGTTCTCATTCGGCCAGTCAAAAACAGAGAAGGGCCAGAGCCACGACGAAAACCACGTGTCGAGAACATCATCGTCCTGCTTTAAGTGCTCGATTCCATACGGTGAATTTTCGGCCTTAAGTTTTTGTCCCGCCTCTTCAGCATTCCGCGCCACGATCATCGTTCCGTCGGGAAGATAATAAACGGGAATTCTATGGCCCCACCAGAGCTGGCGTGAGATGCACCAATCGCGGATGTTCGTCATCCAGTGCTCGTAGACCTTTGTCCAGCGATCCGGATAGAATTTTATTTCTCCGTTCATGACCACCTCTAGCGCTTTTTGGGCTAACGGCGCCATGCGCACAAACCACTGGTCGGAGAGGTACGGTTCAATGACCGTATCGCAGCGGTAGCAGTGTCCGACACTGTGGGTGTGGTTCTCAATTTTTTCCAACAACCCCCTCTTTTCCAGCTCGCGGACGAGTTCTTTCCGGCATTCGTACCGGTCCAGTCCGCGGTACTTGTTCGGGACGCGTTCGTTCATCTTCCCCGACGTATCCATGACGATCAATTTTTCGAGCCCGTGCCGTTCGCCGATCTGGTAATCATTCGGGTCGTGTGCCGGAGTCACTTTCACGGCTCCCGTGCCGAACGCCGCATCGACAAAATCGTCGGCGATGATCGGGATCAAACGCTCTGCGATCGGCAGCAGGACTTTTTTCCCGATAAGAATTTTGTAGCGGTCGTCTTTTGGGTTGACGGCCACGGCGGTGTCGCCGAGCATCGTTTCGGGGCGCGTGGTCGCCACCGTGATGAATTCCTTTGAGCCCTCGATCGGGTATTTAATGTGCCAAAGATGTCCGTTGCTTTCGGAGAAGTTCACCTCGTCGTCGCTCAGTGCGGTATGGTCTTTTGGACACCAATTGACGATATATTTTCCTTTATAGATCAATCCTTTTTCGTACAACCTGACAAAGACCTCCTGGACGGCGTTCGACAGGCCCGGATCCATAGTGAAGCGCTCTCGTTCCCAGTCACAGGATGTCCCGAGCTTTCGGAGCTGTTTAATGATCATGCCGCCGTAGAGCTCTTTCCATTGCCAGACACGCTGGACAAATTGTTCGCGGCCCAATTCACGGCGGGAGATTCCTTCTTTCAGAAGAGATCGTTCCACGACGTGCTGTGTTGCGATGCCGGCATGGTCGGTGCCCGGAACCCAGCATGCCTCATATCCTTCCATGCGCCGCCATCGGATGAAGACATCCTGCAGCGCATTGTTGAGCACATGTCCCATGGTCAGCATGCCCGTGACGTTGGGCGGCGGAATGACGATCGTGTACGGCTTCTTGCCGCTCTTGGGAACGGCATGGAAAAAGCCGTTCGATTCCCAGTACTGATACCATTTGTCTTCGACTTCTTGCGGAGTATACGATTTCGGAAGTTCTTGCATTGTCGCTCTGGTCGTGAGAAAAATTATTGAATGACAGACGCGGGAACCAAGGGCGGTACGCGCGGATAAGGAAGTTATCGTTCCAGGGCCAGGCTCAAAGCCGTCGTCAGTTTGAGGACATCTTTCGTCGTTTTATCGAGCCTGTTGCTGATGATTGTCACGATGTTCTTGAGGACGTAATATCCGATTTCATGGTCGGATTCCGTGAGCCTGAAAAAATCGGCCTGGGCAATTTCAGCAATGGTGCATTTTGTCCTTGCGATGACGCTCGCCGAGCGCTCGGCTGTCGTGTCGAAAAGCGTCATCTCGCCGAAAAAGGCATGATCGTCGCCGGTCAGTTTGATGAGCGATTTGTCCCGCTGGTCCATGCCGCGGCCGGCCACCTTCAACAGGAGCGATTTGGAAACCTCCACTTCGCCCTCCAGAAGGATGAACATTTCGGTCCCTTGCGTTCCTTCCTTGATGATGATGGTCCCGGCCTCGACGGTTTTCTCTTTAATGACCTGCTTCACCCGCTCCAGCTTGTCGTCGGAAAGGCCGACAAAAATCGGAATTTTCTTCAGGTAGCCAATGTCGATCTTTTTCATTCGGTCGTCGTTTCTACGTCTTGTCGATGTCGAGGGTGCCGATGATGACGGCCAGGTCCTTCCGCTGGATCTGATAATCGAGCGGAGGGTTCACTTCGACTTTCATTCCCATCCGTTCGGCAACGCTGATTCCCGCCTCCTTGAATTTCCGTTCGATGAACGTATCCACGGCGGACATGTCGTGCGAAAGGATGTCGCGGAGGCTGACGGTTTCTTCCTCGGTGACAATGCCGATGAGCGTCCAATTTTTTGTCCGTTTGAAGTGGAGGAGCAGCTCCTCAAATGTTTTCTCGACAAAGGCCTCCGGGATTCTCACCCGATGAATATCGTTGCCGTGCTCATAATCGAGGAGCTCCGCGGCGACCTGGGACGCGCCGGGAGAGAGGATCTGATTCGCCAGGAAGAATCCGACATGCTGGTCGCTGACGATCACATCGTCGGCGTTCGCCCGCTTGATGTGCTGGTAATTCTCGCGGTTGGCGATATGGGCGAATACTTTCAACTTTGGATTGATCGATTTCATCGTCAGGAGCGAAAGGAGCGTTTTCTCGTCGGACATCTGTCCCGACTGCGACGTCACGTCCGGCACGATGATCGCCGACTCGGCTCCTTTGATATTTGCCCTGTGCAGGACAGGCTCGCGCGAATAATCTCCGCGCACGAATTTGATGTCGAGGTTCGGGTATGCTTCACCGACGACCTCCATCAGCTCGGGCTGCGCTTCGTTCGCCAGAACGATTTTCATTGCCGCAGCAGTTTTGCTGTAGCGGTTGAGAATGCGGAGGATTTCCTCGACGTGAGGGTTCCACCCGCAGATCAACGTGTGGCCGGAAAAATCAATGTCCTGCAATCCTTGGCTCTCCTTAATCTTTCGCGCGACGAACACGGACGACACCGTCGCGGTGAATAGTGAAATGAGTATCAGACCGCTTACGATGGTGATGGCCCCGATAATCCTGCCGGCCGTCGTGACCGGTACTTTATCGCCGTAGCCGACCGTGGAGATCGTAACGATCGACCACCAGAGAGCATCGCCGTAGGTCTGGAATTGGCGGGCGTTCGCAGCGCGCTCCGCCAGCAGAACAAAGAGCGATGTCGAGAGAACCGCGGCAACGATCACGACGATCAGCTGGGCAAGCTGATTTTTTCTCAATAGCTTGACGGCTTGAGCGGCCGCCAGCGAAAGCTCCCTTGTCATCGGTATACGGTCAGCGTTTTTGCAAGATGAGCAGCGTTGCCGGCGCGGTCTTTGACTTCGATGTCCACCGTGTACTGTCCCCGCGGAAGCGGATCGAAGGGAATATAGTACACGATTCTTTTTTCCGGGTCATACTCCGGAATGATCCGGTCGCCGTTCAGGAATGCATTGATTCCACCGTCGTCAATTCCTGAAAGATTGTCCCGCACGTGGAACGAAAAGATCGGCCGCCCCTTGGCGTTGAAGGAAGATGTCCGCCACCGGCTGATCACAGGCGGCCGGTCGTCCCGCAGCACCGCGAAGGTCCCGAGCGTATGCGCCTCGTGCAGCTCCAGCGTGTGCGCGAGACGGTTCCGTTCCGCAGTCAAGAACCTCCAGCCTCCGCCGTCGCTGACATAGAGGCCGGCCTTTTCGTCTGATTCGTACTCCTCCGGATATTTCATTGTCGCTTTGATCGAACCGTGCAGCATAACGTCGCCGGGCTGGACGTCGTACTGCGTCTCGCTCAGTTTTTCAATCGTGGGATGAAGAGGAGCGAAGACAGCCCCTTTTTCAAAGGTTACGCTAAAATTGCCGTCGCCCGACCGTATGGTCCCTTCGCGGTCTGACGAGATCGTGTTCAGCACAAAAGAATCAAACGCTTCGGCCCGTTTTCCGGCAGATTCGTAGAACGCTTTCAGGTAGACGATCCCCTGCAGTGTCGACGAAAGTCTATAGACCCCGGTGTATTCATTACAGTCCACGGCACGGAGGGGAATTGATGAGACGGAGTTCTCCTGCTGCACCTGCAGCGAGGGCGTTTCGCTGAACGGCCCCTGAGATTGAAGATCGACCTTCAGGAATGACCCGTCGACGTCAGCGGAAATCTCAGCGGATTCCGAAACGGACGGTCGTGTAAGAAAGAAGTAAGCGGGGAACGATCGCGTCCCCCAAATATTTTTCGCAACCATCCTGACAATATCCGCCCCTTGAAGGCGGGCGGGGAGCGTTAAGGAATCGTTCTTCCAATCCAGACCGTAAGCATCGTAATCCTCGACGGTCCATCGCCTCGATGAAAATGTTTTGGTGCCTATCTCAACCGTCGAGACATTTCTTCTGTTCGGAATCAACGCTGTCACCGCCGTCGCCGTCGCTCTGAAGTTCTCCACGTCGGGGGGATGATTCAGAACAAACGTGCCGGTAAGTTCGGAGGAATTCCCGGAGTAATCTGAAGCGATCACTTTGAAGTCGTGCCGCCCCTCGGAGAAGTTTTTTAACGCAACGACGCCGTCGAACTTATTCCTGCGGTTATAGAACGGAAGCGTGTTCCCTTCATCGACGTATAATTTTTGGAATCGTCCTCTTCCTTCTTTTAAAAGAGCCCAGTCAAAATCGATTCCTATTTGGCGGGTTTCGTCCTCGGGAAAACGATTCCTCTGCGACGTGAAGATCGTCGTCCCGTCGACCTGGAATTCAAACTCGTACACGCTCGAATGGTACCGCGTATTGTTGACCCTGTCCACGGCATCGATGGAAAAGCCGAGCGAACCGGTTCCCCGGATGACTTCGGGAACTGAGAACGAGGACCTTCCGTGAGCTCGGGCGCGGTACACTTTCGGAGAAAATTCATAATCGACGAAAGAATGCTCGTCCATCGGAGTGACGGCGAGCCGGCGTATGATCGGCGGCTCCGTATCGGTGAACCTCCTGATGTTCGGGAAAAGAAGGGGATTGACCGGATTGAAGTCCTCGTCGCGGATCTCGAAGTGCAGATGGGCATCCCCCGTTCCGCTTTCGCCGCTGTATGCGATGACCTCGCCTTTCCGGACCGGATAATCTCCGGGCTGGAATTTCATCTCGACAGAGAATTTCTCCTTTTTCAATTGTTCGTCCCGGACCGCCCGCTCGAGGTCATGCTGAAATGCGCTGAGATGGGCATAGGCCGTGTAAAATCCGTCAGGATGGCGCACGACAAGATACCGTCCGTACCCGTAGGGAGAAACTTCAACACGCGAAACGTATCCGTCCCTCGAAGCGTAGACTTCCAGCCCGATTCTGTTGCCCGTGCCGATGTCGATTCCGGCGTGAAAATGCGAGGAACGAAATTCTGCAAATGACGAAGTAATTTTAGGCCGCGCATCGATCGGCCAGGCGTAATCTTCGATGTCCGTTCTGATGGAATCGAACGGCGCATAGAACGATTCCACCGACGACGCGTTCAATGCTTCGCTGTCAGCCGCCGGCCGGTATGAGAAACTCAGCAGCGACAACGTCACAGCCGTACCAGTGACAGCAAGTGAATATTTTTTGGGCAAATGAATCAACTCACAGGCTCCGTCGAATTCCTAACCTGAAATAACCGCATGCTGAAGCTTTCCAACTCCCGGGATTTCAGCTTCGATGAGATCTCCGGCCACGACCTTTCCCACGCCTTCCGGAGTCCCGGTATAAATAACATCCCCTTCTTCAAGGGTGAAGATCGTCGACAGAAAAGCAATGACGAAATCTATTTTGTAGATCATGTTCGACGTGTTGGAATGCTGCCGCTCTTTCCCGTTGACGCTCAATCTTATCTCCAGATCATCCGGGTTTTCCACGCTTTCCTTCGGGACGAACGGAGAAAGCGCAGCAGATGTGTCAAACCCTTTGGCGACTGACCATGGATTCCCTTCCGCTTTGGCTTCTTTCTGCCGGTCGCGCATCGTCATGTCCAAACCGACGCCGTATCCTGCGACACAGTCAAAAGCTTTTGACTGTGGTATATTTTTCCCCCGGGCACCGAGCAGAATCGTCAGCTCGACTTCATGCTGGACATCGTTCGACATTTTGGGCAAAACGATAGATTCGCCGTTTTCGATGATCGCCGTTGACGGCTTCAGAAAAATAATCGGCGAGGCAGGGGAAGATGAACCCATCTCCTTAGCATGTTTTGCGTAATTCTGGCCGAGGCAAAGAATTTTTCCCACCGCAAGCCTTTTTTGGGCGGGAAGCAATACTACTGATTTCATCAACGGTTGATGGTAATGGTAAGCACCTAAAAATATAGTCAAGAGGTGAGACTTTATCAAGCGAGTGTTGAAGTAAAGCACCATAAGGCGGTGCAAAGACGACAGAGAATTCTTGAAAAATCTGTTTTAATTTTCGGAAAAATTTTCTACATTAGTGTGCTGGAAATACTAAAGGGTACCATTGGCGCAAACGTATAAAAAAGCTGGCGTTAATATCGCGGCGGGTGAAGAGGTTGTTGAGAGGATCAAGCGTAACCTTAGGTCTACATTTAACAAGAATGTCTTGGCCGACATTGGATCATTCGGAGCTTTCTACAGAGCATCTTTTCCAGGCCTAAAGGACCCAGTGCTCGTATCGAGCGTTGACGGCGTTGGGACGAAACTGAAGATCGCGATCGAGATGAAGCGGTTCGACACGGTCGGTCAGGATTTGGTGAATCATTGCGTCAACGACATTGCGGTGTGCGGAGCACGCCCCCTTTATTTCATGGATTATTTTGCCGCCGGGAGACTTTCACCGATCGTCGCTGAAAAAGTGATTTCCGGGTTTGTCAAAGCGTGCAAAGAAAACTCCTGCTCGATCATCGGGGGAGAAACAGCCGAGATGCCGGGAATCTATAAGGAAGCGGATTTTGACATTGCCGGAACGATCGTCGGCGTCGCAGAGAAAAAACGGATAGTCGACGGAAAAAAAATAAAGGCGGGAGACGTATTGATCGGACTTCCATCGACGGGGCTTCACACGAACGGCTTTTCGCTTGCCCGCAAGGTCCTTACGCCAAAGCATTCGCTATATCAATTTCATAAAGAACTGAACGGCTCTCTCGGCGATGCGCTGCTTGCCGTTCACCGCTCATATCTTTCACCGATCAGGTTGCTGCTGGCGAAAGGGGTGGTCAAAGGCATGTCCCATATCACAGGAGGCGGGATTGTCGGTAACACGATGCGGGTGATACCGAAGGGTCTCCAGCTTGCGGTCGATTGGGAGGCATGGAAGCGTCCTGCGATATTCTCGATGATTCAAGCAAGCGGAAACGTGCCCGAAGGCGATATGCGGCGAACGTTCAATCTCGGCATAGGATTGATATTCATCGTAGCACGGCGGAATGCGGAAGAAGCGCTTCACGCGCTGACGGCGCAAAAAGAAAAGCCGGTGTTGATGGGTCAAGTGGTTAAAAAATAAATAACACGGAACAGAAGGGAAGATTGAAGTAAGCGCGATAACTGGGGGCGAAGACGAAGAATGTGAAAGGATAAATGGTTAAAGAAATGGCCTCCGATTGGCAGTCTTCAAATAATTTAGAATTGCCAAAAGAAGAGTTGCGAATCAGGCTTCTTGAAGCCCAAAGTTTCTCGAAGAAGATCAGCACCCTCAATGAAATTTCGTTAAAGATCGATGAGACGACTTCCCGGGAGGGAATTATCGAGGTCCTTCGCGCTGAGCTTTCATGGCTCATCGAAGGCGAATGCATATTTATGTGTCTCCTCAATCGGGCAAAATCGCATTACAGCGTCAACACATTGAGCCGCGTTGCCGATGCGCTCGATATCAATCACGAATTGTTTGCTGTGGATGCGGGGATGCCGGGCTGGACGATCCAGAACAAGGCAGGAATATTTGTTGACATTGAATCGGCCCCCGCCTTCACCCCCGCGCTTGAAGGAAAGTTCGTCGAGGTTGGGATCAAATCACTGCTTATTGTCCCCCTGCGCACAAGCACAGAAGTGATCGGTTCGATCGGATTCGGGTGTGCTAAAGCAGGTGCGTATAACCAGCCCGATATGTGGCTCGCCCAATTGCTCAGCTTCCACGTTGCAATGGCGTTGCGTCATACGGCGATGTTTGACAACGCCCAGAAGCGGCTCGCTCAAATTGAGCTCGTCAACCGCATTGCAGGGCGCCTGACGTCGACGCTCGACCTCGACCGGATGCTGGAATTCGCCGCCGATGCAATACAAAAGAACTTTTCCTACTTCGACGTCACGATCTTTCTGACAGATCAGGAAACGAAGGATCAGGTCCTCGTCGCCCATTCGGGGAATTATGTCGATTTTCTCCCCCATGGCTACCGCCAAAAATCCGGGTACGGCATTGTCGGCTGGGTTGGAATGTACGGCGAAAAGATCCTGGCCAACGACGTCTCCACCGACAACCGGTACCTTTCCTTCGCCTACCATAATACGAATTCGGAGCTCGCGATCCCGATCAAAGTCGGGACGGAAGTGGTCGGCGTCCTGAACATCGAAGATACCAAGCTTCACGCGTTCGATGAAACGGACGTGATGGTCCTGGGGACATTGTGCGACCAGCTGGGAAGCGCGATTCACAACGCAACGCTCTATAATGAGATCAAGGAGTCGAACAGGAAATTGCTGGAGCTCGACAAACTAAAATCGGATTTCGTCGGCATCGTCTCGCACGATTTTCGGACGCCTCTCTCGAGCATCATGCTTGCGGCGAAATCCCTCATCAAAAAAGATTTCGTTGCGGCCAACCAGCACTTCAAGGAGTACCTCGGCATCATCATCGACCAGGCGACGAAGCTGAGCCAGCTCGCCGAAGACACGCTCACCATTACAAAGATGGAATCCGGGCAGCTCAGTTACTATTTCAAGCTGGTGAATATTGAGGCGCTCGTCAAAGAGGCCGTTTCAATGGTGAAGTTTTCAAACAGGCATCAGCTTCAGTACAATATTGAACTCGATGCATCGTTCGTGAAAGGGGATCAAAGCAAACTACGGCAGGTGCTGTTGAATCTGGTGTCGAACGCGGTGAAATATTCTCCCCGAGGCGGCATGATTGAAATTTCGGTGGTGAACCACGGCAGCGAAGAAATCTTGCTGACCGTCAGAGACACCGGCATCGGCATTCCCGAAAATCAAATGGAGCGCCTCTTCCAGAAGTTCTCCCGCGTCGATTCCGCCGAGGTGAGCAACATCAAAGGTTCCGGCTTAGGGCTGTGGATCAGCAGGGAAATTATCAAGGCTCACGGAGGAAAAATCTGGGTTGAAAGCGAGGTCGGGGTGGGGAGCTCGTTCATGTTCACCCTGAAGAAAGGGAACTAAGCGGCAATGCCGACGGTCAATGCTGCTGCACCCGCGCGGCTTTGATGCTGTCGAGAAGGATGAGGGACTTTGTAAGAAATTCTTTCCACGCCAGATCGTCGTGTGAAATGTCGGCGATCTCCTTCTGAAAATCTTCTTCGTGTATTTTTCTCGCTGAAAAGAAATCCGCAACGTCACGCCGGTAGAGCGAATCGGGTGTTGAACCGACGATTTTTTCCTTTTCGTGCAATGCGAGCAGCTCCGCATAGGTGCGCGCCGTCTCGGGAGAAAATTTTTTTGATGCAGGTGTGCCGCATCCGGCGAGGATGATAAGAACGAAGGGAAAAATGGAAAGCAGTCGATCGATTGTGGTACGCACGCCGGGGGTTCCTTCTTGACTTTCGATGCCAATCTGACTATATTTTTGCCGCTAAAATACGGAAACCGCGTCCATTTTACAAATTTTTCAGCTAATTTTCATTTCTTGTTTGAGAAGCTAGGGTAAAGTATGGCAACAACTTCTGATTTGAAGGTAGGCACTTTTTTACGGTTCAACGGCGAGCTTCATGTTCTTGAGGAATATCAGCACCGGACGCCCGGTAATCTGCGGGCATTCTACCAGGCGAAAATGCGCAATGTTCGTAACGGCAGGATCATGGAAAATCGCTTCCGCTCGGGCGAGGAAGTGGAGATTGTCCGCGTCGAACACAAGCAGTACCAATATCTGTTCAACGACGGGCAGAGCTATCACTTTATGGACCAGGAAACCTACGAGCAGATTCCGATCGACGAAAAAATTCTCGGCGGAGGAGCGCGGTTCTTGAAGGAAGGGGTCACGGTTGAAGTGATGTTTGATGGCGCCGATCCTGTAGGAGCGGAGCTCCCGTTCAACGTTGAATTGAAAGTGATTGAAACGGTCCCCGGCGTCCGCGGCGATACCGCCAACCCTGGTACAAAGCCGGCCAAAGTCGAGACCGGGGCGACAGTCAATGTTCCTCTTTTTATCAGCGAAGGTGAAGTGATACGCGTCGACACCCGCACGGGACAGTATCTGGACCGTGTGAAGCAGTAGGTTGCTGTCAACCCATCCATCACGATCACGACGGAGCCATAATGGATCTGGCATTTGTTAAGGAAGTTCTCAAGCTGGTTGAGGAGAGCAGCGTCAACGAAATAGAGCTGGAAGAAGAGGGCATTCGGGTGAGGATCACGAAGAGCGCCGGCAATGTGGGCGTTCTTCAGCAGATGCCTCAGCCGGTTGTTCCACAACAATTTCCGGCACCGGCCGCTCCGCCGCCGCCCCCTGAGCCTGCTCCGGCAGCAGACAAGAAATATCACGAAGTCAAATCTCCGATCGTCGGGACGTTCTACCGCGCGCCGGCTCCCGACGCCTCCAATTACGTCGAAGTGGGGCAGCAAGTACAGGAGGGAACAGTGCTCTGCATCGTCGAGGCTATGAAGCTGATGAACGAGATCGAATCCGACGGCACAGGAAGAATTGCGAAGATTTGCGTCGAGAACGGCAAACCGGTCGAATATAACCAGGTGCTTTTCCTCATCGAAACCGCCTGACGTGTATCCCGCTTGATCCTATTCACGGTGTACAGCTACTTTCTTTCAAAAGCCCTTTGGTGATTTCCGAACATGCGATTGTTTAAAAAAATTCTCATCGCGAACAGGGGCGAAATTGCGCTCCGCGTCATTCGCGCTTGCCGTGAGATGGGCATCTCAACGGTCGCGGTGTTCTCCGAAGCGGATCGGGAATCACTTCACGTGAGATTTGCCGACGAAGCCATCTGCATCGGTCCTCCTCCGAGCAGAGAAAGCTATCTCAACATCCCGCGCATCCTTGCCGCAGCGGAAGTGACCAACGCGGACGCCATCCACCCGGGATACGGGTTCCTCGCGGAGAACGCGCAGTTCTCGGAGATCTGTTTGACCTCGGGTCTGCAGTTCATCGGGCCGAAGCCGGAAATGATCACTGCGATGGGGGATAAATCGCTTGCCAAAGATACAATGAAAAAAGCAGGGGTCCCCGTCGTTCCCGGAAGCGACGGAGTGGTGAAGGACATTGAACAGGCAAAAAAGCTTGCGCATGAGATCGGTATGCCGGTCATTATCAAGGCATCGGCTGGCGGCGGCGGAAGAGGGATGCGTATTGTGCGCACGGAGGCCGACGTTGAAAACGCGTTTCAGACGGCACGCCACGAAGCGGAATCCGCCTTCGGCAACCCCGACGTCTACATGGAAAAATATCTTGAGGAGCCGCGTCATGTCGAAATTCAGGTGCTGGGGGATTCGCACGGCAACGTCATGCATCTCGGCGAACGCGACTGTTCCGTCCAGCGCCGCCACCAAAAGCTCATCGAAGAATCTCCCTCCCCCGCGGTCAATGCCGAGCTGCGCGAGAAAATGGGGGCCGCCGCCGTTAAGGGGGCCAAGAGTGTGAAGTACCTCGGCGCGGGAACGATCGAGTTCCTTCTCGACAAGACGGGAAATTTTTATTTTATGGAAATGAACACGAGGATCCAGGTCGAGCATCCGGTCACGGAATATGTTACGGGAATCGACCTGATCAAAGCCCAGATCGAGGTCGCCGCCGGGAAGAAGCTGAGCAGCAAAAAAGTCAAGTTCCAGGGGCATGCGATCGAATGCCGCATCAACGCTGAGGACCCCGATCATGATTTCCGTCCGTCTCCCGGCAGGATCACCAGCCTCCATTTTGGGGGCGGGCCTGGGATTCGGATCGATTCGCATATTTATGCCGGCTATCAGATCCCCCCTTATTATGATTCGCTCGTTGCCAAGTTGATTGTGCATGCCAATACGCGCGACGAAGCGATTACAAAAATGGAATACGCTCTTGAGGAATGTATCATCGAGGGGATCCATACGACGATACCATTCCAGCAGAAAGTTATGAAGAACGATAAATTCCGCAGCGGCATCTTCGATACAAAATTTATAGAAACGTTCGCAGCATAGGTCGTTCAGCGGAAGTGAGAAAGAAAGGCCGATATGAATTTTCCTGAAAAGCTAAAGTATACGAAAGACCACGAATGGATCCGCGTAGAAGGGGATGCCGGATTCATCGGTATCACCGAATATGCCCAGGGAGAATTGGGCGACATCGTTTTTGTCGAGCTCCCCGCCGTAGGGAAGAAAGTAGAGCACAGCCAGGCATTTGGGACCGTCGAGGCGGTGAAGGCAGTTTCGGATCTTTTCTCACCCGTTACCGGCGAGGTGCTCGAAGTGAACAAGAAGATTCACGATTCTCCCGAATTAGTGAATAAAGACCCGTACGAACAGGGATGGATGATCAAAGTGAAGATTGAGAAACCTGCCGAACTCGACCAATTGCTGGATGTCGAGGCCTACAAGAAATTGATAGCGAAATAATTTTTCGGCAACAACCCGTTGGAAATTTTGCTCGGCAGAGCATGATGTTCCCGGCGTCCCTCTTCTGTCTTCAATCATCTCCAACCCCTGATTCCCCCCGTCGCCGTGAGACTCCTTTCCGTTGAAACTCCCCCCGGTTTTGAGTACATTGTCTTACTGAATGGAATCGACGAAGTACAAAGCAGGATACGTCGCCTTGGTCGGCGAACCGAACGTCGGCAAGTCGACGCTGATGAACTCTCTGCTGGGGCAAAAGATCTCCATTGTCACCAATAAACCCCAGACGACGCGGCATAAGATCCTTGGGATTTTATCCGGCGATCATTATCAGATCGTTTTTCTCGATACGCCGGGGATCATCGCCCCGAAATATCGGCTCCAGGAAGTGATGATGGACTATTCGACCTCGGCGCTCGTGGAGGCCGACGTGGTTCTTCTGCTTGTGGACGCCGAGAAGATCAGAAAAGAGGCATTTTCGAGCGATGAGATTGCGTTCGAGAAGATTCGCGGCGCGAAAAAGAGGACCCTCCTGGCGATCAATAAGATCGACCGCATCGAAAAAGCGGAGCTCCTTCCGATGATCGCCGGTTTGAGCAAGGCGTTTCCGTTTGAAGAAATTCTCCTGATCTCCGCTCTTCGCAATGAAGGGACGGAAGAATTAACAACATCGCTCCTCCGGTACTTGCCCGATCACCCTCCGTTCTATCCGCCGGAGATGGTCAGCGCGGCTCCGGAGAGATTCTTCGTTGCAGAAATCATCCGGGAGAAGATTTTCGAGCTGTTTTCTCAGGAGATCCCGTATTCCACGACCGTTGATATCGTGGCATTCAACGAGCGGGAGAAGAAGAAAGACTTCATCAGCGCGGAAATATTTGTTGAGCGCCAGTCACAGAAGGGCATTCTTATCGGCAAGGGAGGGTCGGCGTTGAAGGCGGTCGGCGAGAAAGCCCGAAAGGATATCGAGGGGTTTTTGGGGCGCCCGGTCTTTCTCGAGCTTCATGTAAAGGTGCGGGAAAATTGGCGGGGAGAAGACGTGTGGCTGAAGCGGCTGGGGTATGAAGGAAAATGAAAAATGAAAAATTAAATATTGAAACAGTATCTCTATTCTAAAAACAAAAGCGTATGCCGATCATTAGACCATTCCGGGGAATCAGATACAATCAATCCGCAGTCAATATCAATACCGTCGTCGCGCCGCCGTACGATGTTATTTCGCCCGAGCAGCAGGATCAATTCTATGACATCGACCCGCATAACGTCGTGCGGTTGATCCTCGGCCGGGAAGAGGACAGGTATTCCTCCTCTGCGAAAGCGTTCGACGAGTGGCAGAGGAATGGCGTCCTCATGCGCGAGCCAGCGCCGGCCCTTTATCCTCTTGTCCAGACTTTTAGGACGGCCGCAGGGGCGGTGATCCAGCGAAAAGGATTTATTGCGCTATGCCATCTGGAAGAATTTGAAAAGGGGATCGTCCTCCCTCATGAAAAAACGCTCTCCAAGGCGAAGGAAGACAGGTTCAAGCTTTTTAAGGCGACGAACTCGAATTTCAGCCAAATCTTCAGCCTGTATTCCGATGCAGCGAAAAAAGTCGACGGCATTCTTGGTCGATCGCAGTCGACGCCGGCCGCTGTCGATGTGACGTTTGAAAATGTCCGGAACCAACTGTGGGTGATCAGCGACGCTGCGGCGATCGAAAACATCGCACGGGAAATGGAACCGAAGCAGGTACTCATCGCCGACGGCCATCATCGTTATGAAACGGCGCTCGCCTACCGCGACCTGATGAAATCCAATAATCCGAGACATAACGGGACAGAATTGTACAATTATGTGATGATGTTCTTCACCAACCTCGATGACGAAGGGCTCGTCATTTACCCGACACACCGGGTGATCCACAGCCTTCCCAAGTTCGATTGGAATGAATTTTCCTCCACGATCCAAGAATATTTTACGATGACTGAGTTTCCTTCCCGCGAGGCGATGGTCAGAACGCTGGGAGATCAGGCAAAATATGCCTACGGAATTATCGCGAAGGGACCGGCAAAGTTCTGGATCGCAACCGTAAAGAATGTTTCGGCTTTGAAGACGTTGATGCCGCCGAACTTGCCCGCTGAAGTGAAAGACCTCGACGTCGTTCTCCTCCATTCGTATTTCCTCGGCGGCGTCCTCGGCATTTCCGTCGAAGCACAGGAAAAGAAACTGAACATCCACTATCTCCAGAACGTTGAGGACTGCGAAAGCGAAGTGATGAAGGGAGTTGCGCAGGTTGCCTTCATCGTGAATCCGACGAAAATCGGACAGGTGCGCGCCGTCGCAAAAGCGGGACACACGATGCCGCAAAAATCGACGTTCTTTTATCCCAAGCTCCTTTCAGGGTTGGTGCTCAATAAGATGGCGGAGTAAATGAGCGAACGGTTCCGCGTTTATCTTGCGTACTTTTTAGTGTGCACCATCTGGGGTTCGACGTGGCTCGTCATTAAGATCGGACTCGAAACGATGACGCCGCTGCTGGCGGCGGGATGCCGTTTTTCCGTTGCTAGCGCACTCCTGTTTACCCTGATCAAAGTTCAAGGCGTCAAAATTCCGTTCGACAGGAGTGAGCAGATTTTTTACGTTGTCGTCGCGCTCACATCGTTCAGCGTGCCGTTTGCTCTGGTCTATTGGGGGGAACAATTCATACCCTCCGGTTTGACATCGATCGTTTTTTCGATCTACCCTTTCATGGTGGCGTTGTTTGCCTATCTCTTCCTTCCGAATGAGAAAATTACGGGGTGGAAGATCTCCGGAATAGTCCTTGGTTTCTTGGGCATCCTCACCATCTTCTCGAACGACGTTCACGTTTCGAATCCGAACGCCTCTTGGGGGATGGCAGCGATCCTTCTGAGCGCAATTCTGCAGGCGTATTCGGTCATCGTCATCAAGAAACACGGCCACGCCATTCACCCGTTCGTGATCACGTTCGTTCCGATGCTCATCGGGGCAGTGCTGCTCCTCGCGGCGAGCGCGGCGCTCGAGGAGTACTCAAAAGTTGCGTTCACGCCGAGTGCCATCCTTACAATTTTTTACCTTGGAATTTTCGGATCGGTGGCGACGTTCGTCAGCTATTTTTGGCTCCTCAAAAGAGTCGAAGCCGTCATCCTTTCGCTCACCTCGTTCATCACCCCTATCATTGCCGTGATCCTTGGCGTTGTGATCCTGGGGGAACCGTTCTCTGGCCGGACGTTTCTCGGCGCATCGTTTGTTCTCGGCGGGCTCGCGGTTTCTAACTACGCCGAGTTCGTGAAATATTTCATCCGGAACCGACAGTCCGCGGCGTGACGGCCGTTACCCGCCTGGTTGACATTCCCTCCATAAATAGCTATAATTTTTCATCGTCCCGTTGCCGGAAGAGGTCGATTCATTCTCCGCTTCTCATTTTGTTCTCAGATTGATAGGAGTTATTCTACGAAAAAGAACATCGCAATTGTTTCCATTCTTGCGGCCGTAGCGGCCTTTCTTTTTATACAGCGAACGGCGACGCATAAAATGTCTCGTGATAACGACGAGCCATTGGAATCTGCCGCCGGCGACCGGGACAATCCTGATGCGGCGTATCAATGGCGGTATGCGATCCTTGCAGGGAACCAGCGGAACGTCGACTTCCAGCAGAAGCGGCGCGAAGCCGTGACGTACACCGCCCAAAAAATGAAGAAGTCCGGCGCATTGCGAAAAACTTCAGCCGCTTCGTGGTCGGCTCTCGGCCCCGGCAATATCGGCGGAAGGGTCCGTTCGATCGTCATCAATCCGCAGAACAGCGCGGAAATCCTTATCGGCTCGGTTTCAGGGGGGATCTGGAAGACCACCGACGACGGAGCGACATGGACGCCCAGGTCGGATTCGCTCGACGTGATGGCGATCGGTTCGATGGTTGTCGATCCAACAAACGGCAATGTGGTCTACGCGGGTACGGGCGAAGGGTGGCTGAACGAAGATGCGGTGTACGGCGGCGGAATTTACAAAACGACCGACTTCGGCGACACATGGACGCTTCTCCCGAGTACGACCGGCGCCTCGGTCGAAGATTTTAGGGACGTCATGAAGATCACCGCAGATCCCGCCGGGAATATTTATGCCGCGACGAAGGATTATACCTATAAATACGGCGGAGGAGAATATACGCTCTCGGGAGGGCTGTTTATGTCGACCGACGGCGGAACTTCATGGGCAAAAATCAGTTCAACCGACCAGTCGACGAATTATTTCACGCCGGATGATGTCGTAGCGGTTTCTTCTTCGACCATTGTCTTTTCCGTGGAGTCCAACGGATTGACGCGGGGAGGCATTTATCGAACGACGAACGGCGGTGCGACCTGGTCGAAGGATACTCTCCATATGCCGTCGTCGAACTACGGAAGAATTGCAATGACGCAGGACCCGACTACCCCGAACACGCTGTATGCCGTATTCGAATCGCTCGACCTGTCCGCTTCCGGCGACGGCGGTCTGAAGGGAATATTCAAATCGACCGATGCCGGCGCAAGCTGGTCTCAGCTCACCTCTCCGCCGAAACTTCAATCAACCGGAGGCCTGTCGTACCTGAAAGACCAGGGGTGGTATGACAATGTCATCGCCGTCGACCCGAACAACTCCGACAATATTTACGTTGGCGGAATCGACCTCATGAAATCGACCAACGGAGGTTCGTCGTGGGCGCAAATCTCATACTGGGATCTATTTTACGGAGCCCCGTATGTTCATTGCGACCATCATGCCATTGTGTTCGATAAGAATAACCCTAACACGATCATAGAAGGGAACGACGGAGGAGTGTACCGAACGACGAACGGAGGTTCGACCTGGACGAACCTGAACAACGGACTCGCCATCACGCAATTTTACAGCGGTGCGGTCTTCGCCAGCGGGCCGACATATTATGGGGGGACGCAGGACAACGGTCATTTGAAATACAGCGGCAATGGGTCTGTCTGGATAGAAGCGGCAAGCGGCGACGGGGGTTACTCTGCACAGGATCAGACCAATAACTCCATCGCGTATGAAGAATACGTCAATCTTGCGATGGCAAAAACCACCGATGGAGGCGTTACATGGAACAACTGCACAACCGGGTTGAGTGATGCCAACGACCAGAATAAATCGCTCTTCATCGCTCCGTTCACCATGAATCCGGAAAATTCCGCCGTCCTTCTCGCCGGTTCCAACCGCGTATGGTTTACGAATAATTCGGCCGGGACGTGGACTGCCGCCAGCGGTGTGCTCTCATCTAACTATCACGTTAGCGCAGTGACGATCGTCAATGGAACCACAAACTATCTGGCCTTTGCCGGAACTACCAGCGGAAAGATCTTTCGATGCACCGATCTTAACCCTGCTGCTGGAGATTCATCGTGGCAGGAGATCACTCCTCCCGGAAACAACGGAGGGTGGGTACGACGGATCACCATCGACCCTGGAAACAAAAGCCGGCTGTTCGCCTGCTATGGCGGCTACAACACCAGCGGAACGCTCGCATCACGTCACATCTGGTATTCAACCGATCAGGGAGGAACTTGGTCGGACGTATCGCTGACGCTTCCCAACGTTCCCGTCCATTCTCTCGTGCTCGACCCGGATAATCCTTCAACCGTCTATTGTGGTACCGAAACGGGTGTCTATACGTCGATGGATAACGGGACCACATGGTCACCGTTCAATTCTGGAATGCCGTTGTATGTACCTACCGACGAGCTGGTCATTCAAAGCGGCACTAAAGCAATTTTTGCGTTTACACACGGACGCGGAGCTTTTTCGACCGCGCCATCATTGAACGTATCGCCCGGTTGGACGGGTCAAAATTCAGGCGTCAACACTGAGCTCTACACGGTGAAAGCCGTGAGCCAGTCGGTTGCCTGGGCAGCCGGGAGCGAGGGACAGGTTCTGGCGACGACCGACGGCGGAACGAACTGGAAACCGGCAGGTGGAGGACCGATCGGCAGCGCCGACATTTACACAGTGAGTGCCCTCGACGCGAACACTGCATTCGTTTCGTCGACACCGGACTCGATCACCTATATCTATAGAACGACAAACGGCGGTTCAACGTGGACGCAGGTCTACAGCCTTGTCGACGGATTTATCGACGGCATCAAAATGATCGATGCGAACAACGGCATCGCTGTCGGCGACCCGGTCGGTGGGAAATGGACGATCCTAAGAACCACGGATGGCGGCGCGACGTGGGGGCGCATCGCAACAGAGCCCGCCCAGGCGGGAGAAGAGGCCGGCTGGAATAACGCAGTGGCGGTCTTTGGAACATCGGATATCTGGTTTGGTACCAACGCGTCGAGTATCTATCATTCTACGGACGGCGGAGCATCGTGGTCGTCGGCTCAGGTCCCGTTCGGAAATTGCGTGAGCGTCAGCTTCAACAGTGCAGCGTATGGAGTTGCCGGTTCTGATTCAAACACCGCCGTCCGGACGACCGATGGGGGAAACACGTGGACGCCTATCTCCATTGGGGGAAGCGGATTTGTCGGGGGTGTGTCGGGGGCTGGAGTCGATTTCTATGCGGCAGAAGGGGGCTCCGTGTATCACAGTTCCGATCGCGGCGCAACATGGACCGCTTCCTTTACCGGATCGATCGGCAGTTTGAATCACTTGGATTTTGCGTCGAACGGTTCAAGCGCGTTCGGCTGGATCGTAAGCTCGAGCGGCGATATCGCGGCGTTCTCGGGGGCTCTCTCCGGAGTTGAAAGGACGGTGAGCACGGTTCCGTCGGAGTTTGTGCTGGGACAGAATTACCCCAATCCGTTCAACCCCTCTACAAAGATTGATTTTCAGATTCCGGCCCAGTCCCGCGTTCTTCTTGTTGTCTATAATTCATTGGGGGAGGAGGTAGCGACTCTGGTGGACAACTTCATGACGGCAGGAACCCATTCCGTCGAATGGAACGGCATGAACCGCTTCAACGCCTCAGCGGCAAGCGGCGTCTATTTCTACCGCCTGACTGCCGGGAAATTTGTCCAGACAAAAAAAATGCTGCTGGTAAAATAACTGTGTTTCACCCCACGGGTCGTCGGAGAAAGCTCCTTATGGACTTATCTTTTTAACCTCGGGTCGGGAACATCTGGAGAAGGCTTCGATCGAACAGCGCAGACGGCGGTTGTTTCATAGTCTGCGCTTTGTTATTTTTCCTGCAGTACCGTCGTCGCCGTCATTTCCCAAAATATGAACCGCTATGATCAAACGAATTGCTCATGTCGCAATAGCCGTGAAAGATCTGGGGCTGTCAAAAGAGCTTTTTTCAAGACTGCTGCAGAACGATCTTCCCCGCACGGAAAGAGTTGAACAGCAGCATGCGACGGTGTCATTTTATCCGATCGGAGAAAGTTCGGTCGAACTGGTCGAGGCCCGTAGTTCATCGGGAGCCGGTTCCGCGATCACTGACTTTATCGAAAAGCGGGGTGAGGGAGTCCATCATATTTGTCTCGAGGTTGACGATATCCAACAGGAGATGGATCGGCTGCAGAAGCTCGGATTTCAGTTTACGAGCACGGCCCCGTTTGCCGGGGGTGCCGGCTGCAGGGTCGCGTTCATGCACCCGAAATCGACCAACGGTGTGCTCATCGAACTGAGTGAACCGGAAAACTCCAAAAAGGAACGAGTTGACCGATAATGTCAGGCGAAGAAAAAATAGTTTCGTTCACGCGGGATGAGATCTCGCTCGACGAGAAATTGAACAATCTCCCGACGTCGCCGGGGGTCTATCAGTTTAAGGACGGCGAGGGGACGGTCCTGTACGTCGGCAAGGCCAAAATACTTCGCAACAGGGTCCGCCAGTATTTTCACAAATCGCGAGCGCTCGACCCGCGCATCGCCCTCATGGTCGAAAAGGTCTCTGACGTTGAAATTATCACGACCGATTCTGAGGTTGAGGCGCTTATCCTCGAGGCCAACCTCATTAAGTCGAAAAAGCCCCGCTACAACGTCAGCCTCAAAGACGACAAGAGTTATCCGTACATTGTCATTACCAACGAGCCGTATCCCCGCGTTTTTGTAACGCGGCGGGTGTCCCGCGACGGGTCGCACTATTTCGGGCCGTACACCGACGTTCACACGATGCGGTCCGCGCTCAAGACCGTGCGCGATATTTTTATGATCAGAAGCTGCAACTACCATATCGACCAGGACTTCATCGCGAAGAAGAAGACCCGCGTCTGTCTCGATTACCATATTAAAAAATGCGAAGGACCCTGCGAAGGGCTGGTGTCGGAAGAACGCTATAATCAGATGATCGACCAGGTTGCTCGGGTGCTGCTCGGCAAAAGCAACAGTGTCATTGAATCGCTCGGCGCGCAGATGAGGTCGGCGGCGGCGGAGTTGAAGTTCGAGGACGCGGCAATACTCCGGAACCGGTTGCGGGAACTGGAGGTCTATTCCTCGACTCAGAAGATCGTCGACATCGAACTGCATGACCGGGATATCATTGCGGTCGCCGCCGAAGGAGATGACGCATGCGGGGTGGTATTCAAGATCCGCGAAGGAAAAATTCTTGGCCGGCAGCACTACTACATTAATAGGGTGGAAGGGAAAAACGAGGCGGAAATCATCGAGGCGCTGGTCCAGCGGTATTACCTCGAGTCAAACGACATTCCCTCGGAAGTTGTTCTCTCCTCTCCGATCGAATCTGCCGGCGCGGCAAAGGAATGGCTGAGCGGCCAGCGAAGGAAACCGGTGGAGGTGACTTCGCCGGCCGAAGGAGAGCTTGCAAAGCTCGTCTCCATGTGCCGCAAGAATGCGCAGTATCTCCTGGACGAGCTGAAACTCCAAAAAATGAAGCGCGATGATTTCATTCCTTACGCCGTTCAATCGTTGCAAAAGGACCTTCGCTTGAAGAATCCCCCGCGGCGCATCGAATGCTTCGACATCTCTCATCTTCAGGGGACTGAGACGGTCGCGTCGATGGTCGTGTTCGAAGACGGCAAGCCGAAGAAAAGTGAATACCGCAAGTTCAAAATCCGGACCGCGGCCGAGACCAATATGGTCGACGATTTTGCCAGCATGAAGGAGGTCGTCCGCCGCCGGTATTCGCGCGTGCTGGAAGAGCAGCAAGCGCTTCCGGATTTGATCATGGTGGACGGAGGCAAGGGGCAGCTCTCGAGCGCATGTGAAGTGCTGGACGAACTGCAGCTTCAGGAACAGCCGATCATCAGTCTCGCAAAGCGCTTGGAAGAAGTGTTTGTGCCCGAACAAAGCGACCCGGTACCGATCCCGAAATCATCGTCCGCCCTCCGACTGCTGCAGCAAGTTCGCGATGAAGCGCACAGATTTGCGATCACGTTCCACCGGTCGTTGCGGGACAAGCGGACCCTTCAGACCGAGCTCGACCTGATCGAAGGGATCGGCAAGAAGCGGGCAAAAGAACTGCTGGAGGCGTTCGGTTCGGTGCAGGGAGTCAAATTCGCAACGGAGGCCCAGTTGTCGGAAATTGTCGGAGACAAAGTCGCGGCGAAAATACGGGAATATTTTGAGGAGCCCGCTAAGGCAGAAGGGTGATCAGCGGTCCTATTTGATTTCATCGCGGGAAGTTCATGATACCACATTTCAGCTTTCTTCTCCCCGTGTGTTTGCTCCTCGTAGGATTCTCGATCCTGCTCTGGAGTTCGCTTCTCCGTCAGCGTCGTCAGGACATGGAGTTGCGCCAGAGCGAAGCGCGGTATCACAGCTTTTTTGAGAACTCCCCCCTTTCATTATGGGAAGAGGATTTTTCGGAAGTCAAAGCCTACGTTGAGCGGCTTCGAAAATCGGGGGTTCAGGATTTTAAGCGGTACTTTTTGAATCACCCCGGCGAGGTCACGGCCTGTGCCGGCATGGTCAAGATCCTCGACGTCAACAAAGCGACGATGAAGATGTACAACGTCGATGGCAAAAAGGACTTCTTTGCCGGGTTGAGCGCTGTGTTGGGCGAGGAAGTTCATGAAGCGTTCGTCGACGAGATGGTGGCGATCGCTTCCAACAAGTCCACGTTTGAAGCGGAAGATTTCAACCGGACGCTGACAGGCGAACGGAAAGACATTCTGTTGCAATGGTCCGTCGTGCCGGGACATGAGCTGGACTATTCGAAAGTCCTTGTGTCGATCATCGACATCACCGAACGAAAGCAAGCCGACCAGGCGCTGAGAGAAAGCGAAAAACGATACCGTGATCTTGTCGAGAACATCAGCGAGGTCTATTTTCTCTGCGACCAGAACGGCAGCATTACCTACAGCAGTCCCAATTTCTTCTCGGAAACCGGCTACCTGCCCGAAGAAATCCTCGGCAGAACCTTCTTAAATCTCATCGTACCGCAGGACCGGCCGCGCGTGCTGAGATTTTACCGGGAGAGGACGGCCGACGGCACCGTCGATACGACGTGCGAATTCAGGGGGAAACGAAAAGACGGAAGCTCCGCATGGGTGGAACAGTCGACGAGGATTATTCGCGGTCCCGCGGGCAACGTCGTCGAGTACCGGAATGTTGTACGGGACATCAGCGAGCGTGTTCACGTCCGCGATGAACTCGCATCGAGAGAGAAGCGGTTCCGCGCGCTCATCGAAGAGAGTTCGGATGTGATCGCTCTTGTCGACAGCGAAGGAGCTTTTTCATACGTGAGCTCGTCGATCACGAGAGTGCTGGGATATGCGCCGGATGAACTCATCGGGCGGAGCGCCCTTATGCTGATTCATCCCGGCGACCTCGAGGCCACAGAACGGCTTCTTGGCGAAGTTCTTCGGGAGCCCTCAAAGATCATGTCGGCGGAAATCCGCTACAAAGAGAAGAACGGTTCATGGCGGTGGATCGAGGGAGTGGGGAAGAACATGCTCGACGACCCGGCGATCGGCGCGATCGTTGTCAATTTCCGCGATATTACGGACCGCAAAATTGCGGATGAAATGCTTCGCGAGCTCCCCATCCGCATCATTAACGCCCAGGAGTCGGAACGCCGCCGTGTTGCGCGCGAGCTCCACGACAGCGTGAATCAGATCCTCTCTTCGGTCAAATTCAGGATCGAAGGAGTTGAAGAACGGACGCCGCGCAAAAATAAGGCGCTGCTGAACGTCGTCGCAAGCGCCAAAAGTTCTCTCGAGAAGGCGATGCAGGAAGTCCGTCGCATATCTCAGAATCTGCGACCGAGCGAGCTGGACGACCTCGGCGTGATCCCCGCCGTGCGGAGCATGTGCGAGGAGTTTGAAGAGGTGACGAAGGTGGACGTGGACCTGAAGTTCCTCCGTTTTCCCAAAAAGCTCTCGCCTGAAATTGAGGTGACAATGTACCGCATCATCCAGGAAGCCCTTAGCAACGTGGCCAAGCATTCTGAGGCTACACACCTCGCCGTACGGTGCGAAAAGAAACGTTCGCGTTTGCAGCTGACCATTAAGGACGACGGAAAAGGAGCTGATGAGCGCGACCTCGTTGTTCATCCGTCGAAGAAATCAGGGATGGGGTTATTGAATATGAAAGAGCGCGCCGCATACGTCGGGGGAACAGTGCTTGTTCACTCTTCTCAAAGAGGGGGGATTGAAATTGAAGTCCAACTCCCTCTTTAAATCGGACAAAGGAACTCGAACAATGAAAAAATCAAAAATCACGCTGCTTCTTGTGGACGACCATCCCCTTGTCCGCGAGGGGTTGCGCTCGTACCTTGCTCAGGAAAAGGCGTTCGAGATCGTCGGTGAAGCGGTCGACGGTGCGGAAGCTCTCCGGATCGCGAAAGATCTCCTTCCCCAGATCATTCTGCTCGACATAAATATGCCCGGCATGAACGGCTTAGAGACCGCCCGCCTTCTGAAGAAGACGGTCCCCAAGAGTAAAATTCTCATCCTCACAATGCACGACACGAAGGAATATGTGAGCAGAATGATCTCCACCGGCGTGCAGGGCTACGTCCTCAAGGACTCGTCGCCGTCGGAACTCATCGCTGCAATCGAGACGGTCCAGCGGGGGGAGACGTACTTCAGCCCGAAAGTCTCTCAAACGGTGTTGAACGATTTGGTAAAGAGCACGCGGACGAAGGGGAAGAAAGGGGGAGCCGAACTCTCGCGGCGCGAATCGGAGGTTCTGACGTTGATCGCGGAAGGTTTCGGAAACAAAGAAATTGCCGCGAAACTTTTTGTCAGTGTGCGCACGGTCGAGACCCACAGGGAGCGGATTATTCGGAAACTCGACATCCATACCGTTGCCGGCCTGACGCGGTATGCGTTGACGAAAGGGATTGTCAAACTCGGATAATATCCGTACATTACCCGACAGAAAATATCCGTAGTTTCACTGATAACCCAGATTTGATTGTTTTCGTATTTTAAGACGAACTTTATCAGGTCCGATTCCCAAACGTGGAAGCGCTTTTCGCAACGCGCGTGTCGATGATCATCCGGCGCGGTGATGCCGTGCCGGGGTAAACACTCACAACATTCTTGAGCGAATAGGTCTTGGCTGAAACGTCATCATATCAGATTGTCGCACGGGATGCCGCGGGCAAACCGGTTCAGGGTTTTGTCACAGCGAGTTCTCCTTCCGACGCAAAACGGCGGGCGAAACTTCACCCTCGTTTTCGCGACACGATAGTCGTCTCTGCACGGCGGAAAAAGAATTTTGCGTATCGAGTGCGGCACGGGTCGAAAACGATCGACGGTTTTCAAAGCGCATATACACGACAGGAAGTTGTCGCAGCGCTGGAGCGGATAGGGTTCGACGTCCGCTGGGTACGCCGGCATTACGATTTTCGCTTCAAAGCGGCCTCGAATGAGATCGTATCGTTCGTCGGGACGAGCGCGCGCCTGCTGGAACAGAAGCTGCCGTATACCGAGGTCCTCCAGGTGATGGTGAACAGCGTCAAGGACAAGAATATGAAGGTCGCGCTGCGCGATATTATTCTTGACCTGAAGAACGGACTCGATTCCCGCGAAGCGTTTTTGAAGCAGGGGAAGGTGTTTGGAGAGCATACCGCGCTGATGCTCGGCATTGCATCGAAAAGCGGGGACATGACGACGATCTTTAAGAGCGTTGCGGCGCTGGTGGAACGTCAGGCGGAGTTCAAGAAGGGGCTGACCAGCGCCCTGATCCTTCCGGCGGTGACGTCCTTGACACTTGTCGGGGCGATCGCATTCTACGTTCTTTTTCTTCTCCCAAAAATGATGAAATTGATGGGACCGCTCATCGACGAGGTACCGCCGTTGACGCAGTTCACGCTGAGTTTCAGTGATGGGGTGCAGAACCACCTCGCACTTATCATCGTGCTTTTTGTCCTGATCATCGGCGGATTCTATTCTTACATCATCACGCCGAAAGGCCGCTTGATGATGCATAAGTATATCGTGAAAGTTCCGTACGTCGGAAACATTCTTCGCAACACGAGCACGGAGATCTTCTGCCGTGTTCTCGGGATCATGTATACGTCGGCCGGCGAAAACATCGAAGCGATCCAGCTGGCCGGAGAGTCGAGCGGGAACCGCTGGCTTTCTCTTCAGATAAAAACAGTGGCGATTCCGACGATGTTGAAATACGGAACCGAATTGGCAAAAGCGCTCGAATCGGTGAATTTTTTCCCCGAGATGTTCGTTTCGAGGTTCAAGACCGCGACCGAAACAGGCGCCGTGAAAGACACGGCGAACCAGCTCGCCGATTTTTACCAGATGGAAAATCATTACGCCATGAAGAACCTTGTGAACTTCATCGAAGTGATGATTTCGGTGATCATCATGGGGGCGATGATCTTTCTGACGCTGCTCTCCTCGGAGACGGCGTCGATGAACATTAGAACGATGTAAGCCGTCCAGCGATTTGGGCGGTGAGGTTATTTCCCACAGCAACGGCATGAGCTGACTGCACAATGCAGACACGCAGCGCAAAAAAAGAGCTTGGCGACATCCTGATCGACAAGGGCATCATCCAACCCGATGTCCTTGAGCGGGCGGTGGCCGTCCTGAATAAGGAGGAGAACAAGGGACGCCGCAAGCTTCCGCAGATTCTCGTCGAACAATTCAAGATGGACAGGGATCTTGTCTATCGCGAGGTTGCCGATTACTATGCCTTCCGTACGCTCGATATTTCGATGGAGACGATCGACGACGGCGTGCTCGGGTTCATCCGCAAGGAGTTAAGCTCGCTTCCGGATTCGATCAGAGAGATGGTACAGGAGAATAACGTCCTCCCGTACTCGATCGACCCTGAACGCCCCGGAAGGCTTCTCGTGATCACGCCCGATCCCACGAAGCCCGAAGTCTACAAGATCGCAAGAACGTTCCACTACCAAAAATTCGAGATTTGTTACGTTCCCTTCAGCCAGTGGGACAGCTTGTGGAAGCGGGTGAGCATCGACAAGGCGATGTATAAAGACAAGGAAACGATGCTGCGGGGAGAATCGTTCGTCGATGAAGGGGAAGAGGATTCTGCGAATTATGAGCAGGCGCTTGAAGAGGAGATCAGCAAGAGCGGACTCGTCGACCTCGTCGAAAGTATTTTTGTCGACGCTGTCCGCGTTGGCGCAAGCGACATCCACGTGATCCCCCGCGGGGATAAGGTGACCGAATTCCATTTCCGTGTCGACGGCAAGCTGTCGCGGTGGTACACCAACAGCGAGACGCGCGCCGAGGCGGTCGCTGCCGTCGTCAAAGACCGCGCGAAGAATCTCGACCGGTTCGAACGGAACACTGCGCAGGACGGTTTTGCACAGCTGATGATCGACAAGAGAACCGTCCGTTTCCGCGTCTCGGTCATTCCGTTGATCGGGAAAGAGCTGAAGAACAAATTTGAATCGATCGTCATCCGCGTGCTCATGGAACCGGTGATCGGGGGGAGTATCGAGGACCTTGGGTTTGATCCGTACAGCGAGAGCATGATGCGTAAAGCCATTGCCAAGCCGTTCGGCATCATCATCGTTACCGGCCCGACCGGAAGCGGGAAGAGCACGACGCTGGTTGCGGCGCTCCGGACGGTGATGGATTCTTCCCTCAATATCATCACGGTCGAAGACCCGGTTGAGTACTTTATTGAAGGGGCGCGCCAGGTGAAACTGAATTCCAAGCTTGATTTTGAGGGAGCCCTCCGCGCCATACTTCGTCATGACCCCGACATCGTCATGGTCGGCGAAATTCGCGACAAACTGACGGCTGAAATCGCGGTGAAGCTTGCAAATACCGGTCACCTTACCCTGTCGACGCTTCATACGAACGATGCGCCGAGCGCTGTCTCGCGGTTGTACAAAATGGGCATTGAACCGTTCCTTATTGCCTACAGCATCAACATTATAGTTGCGCAGCGGCTTGTCAGGAAATTATGCGAACGCTGCAAGAGCCCCGTCAGTGACCCCGATGTGCCGCTGCTCAAAAAGCTGGGTCTGTCGGATGAAGAGATCACCTCCACGAAATTTTATCAGCCGATCGGGTGCAGCGAATGCATCAAGGGGTATAAGGGGCGCACGGCGATCCACGAAGCCCTCTATTTTACCAAAGAGATCCGCCAGATGATCCTCGATGCCGGCTCGTCCGTGAATGAGGAAGCTGTCAGGCAGGCCGCCCTCAAGAACGGGATGCGGACGTTGCGCATGAATGCCACCGATCTTCTGAAGAGAGGCATCACTACTATCGAGGAAGTTGCCGGTGTCACTGCGGACGATGATTAAAAGTCTTTCGTGTTTTTGACGGCAAGGCTGTGCCCAGCTGCAACAATCCCCAGCGATGGATCTTTGTGTTCAAGCGCTTCCTGTGCCGGGGGCGCCTTGTGGCGGAGAAGAGGGGAGATCAAATCACCACGTATCAAACTCTGGATGAAATGGTTTCACGGACGCCGAGACAGTCCCAGCTTTCTGTGACAAATCTCACTGCATATTTTGACGGCTGCGCTATATTATTACATTACGAGATAGTGTTTTCCGGCTCTTCTTTTGAAAAGGCTATGGTATGAGCCTGGGGCAGACCATGATATCGGCGGCGTTCTTCGTACTGCTGACCTTTGCAGTGCTGAGTGCCAATACAATGATCCTCGAGAATACGAAATACTATCTTCAGGAAGAAGCGGTTGAGCAGGCATCGAATTTCGCCAACGCCCTGATCGGTGAAATCCTGACAAAGAAGTTCGATTCAAAGGTAACAACTGACGCCTCCGGGAATATTACAGGGCCGTATAATAGCTCCAACTTGCCGTGGCCGACGCGTCCCACCCTTTTCGATGCGCCGGCAAATATGGGTACCTCGGCAGCAACTGAAGACAACGTGATGCCGGGGGGAAATCCTGACGTAGCTCCGTACCGGTCGGTGAGGGGAGACAGCCCCAGCTGGTTTGACGACGTGGATGATTATAAAGGATATGTCAGAACCGCCAATTCTGCCGACATTTCGGGCTACCAATTGACGGTAAGTGTTTATTATGTAAATAAAGTGACGGTGAATGGCACTGTTTCTATTGTCACGTCAGGTTCTCAAACGTATTACAAGAAGATCGACGTTAGTGTCACCCATCCGATCTATCTGACAAAGCCCCTTATTTTTAGCGCGATTGCGACTTACTGATGAGCGTCATGCTGGATATAATCGGTTCGATGGTGATCCGCGGCGCCATCGTTCTTATGACCCTCTACCTGAGTGTCAGCTTGCAAAGTGCCTACACCTACAAGAATACGCTTTATACTGTCAAACAAAAGACCGTTATTCCTGCCGAGGTGCTGACGGACGATATTCGGCTTGCGGGATACGGTCCGACCACTTCAAAGGTGTTTACGACAGCAGCGTCTCAAGAGATGCAATTTTCAGCGGACATCAACAACGACAGTGTTGCTGAGAATGTGCATTATTATTTAGGACCGACGTATACCGGTTCGTCCCATCGTAGCCTTTATAGAGTCGTCAGCTCTATTAATGGCGGCGCGCCGTATGAGTTGGCACGGGATGTCGATTCGCTCTGCTTTACGTATTACGACGTTTACGGGAACAGTCTGAGCGGAACGAATGTTTCAGGGATCAAGTCGATCAAAGTGAGCCTGGTGATGGAGTCGAACGCGCAGGTAGCGGATGAGATTACGACTGCTCCGTCTGGGTCCGGGTTATATTCAAAACAGGTCTCCACTGATACGGTGACAGCCAATTTCGGGACCAAATACGTAAGGGCATTCTGGGAGCGCACTGTTTTTCCGCAAAACCTCTGATATCCCAGGAAGCGGGTATCCTCTGGATACCGTATTTGTCAATATACGTATCTTCCCGTATTGTAATTCCCGGCCGGGATATTATTTTGAATGTAGTTGTACAGCCGCTGTTAGGTTCACAAGAAGCTTATTCACGTCGGAAAGCCACTTTAGCGAGGAACGTATGGGAACATCAAAGGTGATCATTGGTCTCGGCGCTTATGTCATGATTGGCGCCTTTGCGCTGTTGTTCACATCGACAGACCAGAACCTCTATAATGTCGCCCAATCTCAGTCATTTCATGACCAGGCGCGGCAGATTTCAAACGCTGGCGTGAAATTTGCGATCGGCGATGTGGGAGGCAACTCTGCGGCCAACTTTCCTTCGAGCACGGTAAGCGTCAGCGGCGGTACCACTTCCTACGTCGGGGACCGGCCGGCTGGACTAAGCGCGACCCAGATGCGAATCACCTCAACGGGGACCTACAACGGATTCCAGGTGACAATGGTGGCGATTCTGCAATATAACGGAGTAAAGTGGACCCTGCAGCGCGTCTACCAGCAGCCCGATGCCTCCGAATATTCAAGGTTGAGTTGAAAGTTTGGAATTAGAGATTTTTCAAAAAAATGCGATGAATCGCGGTGATGCATCGCATTTTTTATGTACACGCTGAACGCAAGAGCCTCATTTCTCGTTCGTTAGGTCGAGACATGACAGCTCTTCGTTACATTTC
Organism: Bacteroidota bacterium; assembly: GCA_035506275.1. Lineage (NCBI taxonomy): Bacteria > Pseudomonadati > Bacteroidota > Bacteroidota bacterium. Next base: position 18,721 of record DATJPT010000006.1, on the reverse strand, counting down.
TCATTGAGAATGAAACCTGCGGTCAATGCTGCCGTAAAAGGTTTTTATACCCCCGGATATTTTTTCAATAATTCAAGAAAGGCGTTCCTATGCATCCTTTGACCATTGTGGCTGTTTCTCTTTTCGGTTTTTTGGCGGCGGAATCCCAGGCAGCCGTTGCTCAGGAACGGGACAGGGCTAAAATTCCGGACCGGGATAAATGGAATCTCACCGATATTTATCCTTCCGATGACGCATGGAGAGCGGCCAAGGAGAAGCTTGTAAAAGAAATCCCGGGGATAAAAAAATTTCAGGGGACACTCGGTTCGTCCGCAGAGAGCCTGCTCGGGTGTTTGGAGTTCGGAAGCACGCTGACGAAAGAATATTCGCGGCTTGCTTCCTATGCCTCGATGAGCTCGGACCAGGATACCCGGGATTCCAAATACTTGGCGATGAAACAGGAAATGAGCCAGGTTGGTTCGACCATCGGAGCGGCTGCCGCGTTCATCGAGCCTGAGATCCTCAAGATCAGCCGGGCGACCGTTGAGGGATTCATGAAGAAGGAAAAGAAGCTTGGTGTCTATCGTCACTATCTCGACGATATTCTGCGGCGTCAGGCGCACACGGGAAGCGAGGGGGAAGAAAAGATCATCGCCGATGCCGGACTGATGGCCGACGGTCCCGAAAGCATTTTCAATGTTTTTTCGAACGCCGATTTTCCGTATCCGGAATTGGTATTGAGCAACGGCACCACGGTGAAGCTCGACCAGGCCGGGTTCAGCCTTTACAGAACCTCGGCGAACCGTGACGACCGTAAAAAAGTCTTCGCCTCCTTTTTCGGGGCGATGAAAAAATTCCAGACGACGTACGGGGCCGAGCTCGCCGCGAACGTGAACAAGGACATGTTCTACATGAAAGCGCGCGGGTATAGCTCATCCCTGGAAAGCGCGCTGGATGCCAATAATATTCCCGTGCAGGTTTATCACAGCCTGGTCGACAACGTCAACGCCAACCTCGCGACATTCCATCGCTACCTGAAACTGCGCAAGAGAATTCTCGGTGTCGATACCCTTCACTACTACGATCTGTATGCCCCGCTGCTCAAGGGGGTCGAGCTGAAGTATTCACTCGATGAGTCGAAACAGAACGTCCTTGCTTCACTCGCTCCACTCGGCGATGAATATCTTTCGGTGACGAAGAAGGCATTTTCGGAACGATGGATCGACGTGTATCCGACTGACGGGAAGCGGAGCGGGGCATACTCCAACGGCTCGGCATACGACGTCCACCCGTTCATGCTTCTCAACTATAACGGCAAGTACGACGACATGAGCACGCTTGCCCATGAGCTCGGCCATACGATGCAGAGCTACTTTTCGAACAAGACACAACCCTATCCCACGGCCGACTATCCGATCTTCGTGGCAGAAGTGGCGTCGACCTTCAATGAAGCATTGCTCATCGATCATATGTTGAAGACAATTCAGAACGACACGGTGAAGCTGTCGCTGCTTGGGAAGTACCTGGAGGGGATCAAGGGGACGGTCTTCCGGCAGACGCAGTTCGCAGAATTCGAGCTTCGCATTCACGACCTTGCAGAACACGGCACGGCGCTGACGGGCGACAAGCTCAACGAAGTTTATATGGAGATCACAAAAAAATATTACGGGCACGACAAAGGCATCTGCATCGTGGACGACGAAGTTCAGTCCGAGTGGAGCTATATCCCGCACTTTTACTATAACTTCTACGTCTATCAATACGCCACGGCATTCACGGCGTCATGCGCGCTTTCGGAGCAAGTGCTGGCGGGAGATAAAGCGGAGACCAAACGCTATCTTGATTTTCTTTCCGCCGGCGGGTCCGCTTACCCGATAGAGCTGCTGAAAAATGCGGGGGTGGACATGACCACTTCGGTTCCATTCCAGCTGACAATGAAGAAGATGAATCGCGTGATGGACGAAATGGAAGAAATACTTGCCCGTATGGGAAAATAGTCGGATGATAGAAGGCGTACGATAAAGCCCCGCAGTCGGGGCTTTATCGTTAGTGGGGAAGGACCCAAATGTCCTAGACTGCCATCTTCTATTTCGAGTCAATAGCGATCGACGATTCCGTAAGGCCGTCGGATGTTGCTCTTACAGTAATGGTCCCCGCTTTATCTGTCGACTGAAGTACCGCAAGGCAGAGGCCGTTGTACGCTTTTCTCTCGTGAGCCTTGAAGGATTCGTGGCTTGTCTCGAGTCCGTTGTCAACGCCGGCAATTCTCCCTTCCCCCGAGACTGTAAAATGAACAAGGTTGTCCGCGTTTGGGACGAGCACCCCTGCCTGGTCGACAATCTTCACCGTGATGAATGAAAGGTCTTTGCCGTCCGCGGCGATCATCCGGTGATCGGCCTCCAAAACGACCATTGCAGGCGCACCCGCGGTCCTGATCTCCTGCGTGAGCATCTCTTTTCCGCCGGTGCGGCTTACGGCTTTCAACGTCCCGGGCACGAAGGGTACTCTCCATACCAGATGGAGTTCGTCGCCGGCTTTCCGTTTCGCGCCGAGCGACTTCCCGTTCAGGAATAATTCGACCTCATCGCAGTTGCTGTATGCCCACACGTCGACTGTATCCCCCTTTTTCCAATTCCAATGCGGAAAAATATGGAGCATCGGTTTGTTCGTCCATTCGCTCTGATACATATAATAGACGTCTTTCGGAAAACCAGCGAGGTCGATGATGCCGAAATATGAGCTGCGCGACGGCCACCCGTACGGCGTCGGCTCTCCGATATAGTCGAATCCCGTCCAGATAAACTGGCCGGAGAGGAAATCGTACTTTTTGATGACCTTCCACGTCTCTTCCTGGGTCGAGCCCCAGGGAGCGCTGCAGTTGTCGTACGCGGAACAGGTGTTGTCGACGTTTCCGCCGTTGAAAGGAACATCCCACCTGGTCGGCCATCGTCTGATGCTGTCGGACGGCATGTCATAATGGCCGCGCGTTGCCAACGCGGAGACTGTTTCGGTGGCAATGAATTTCTTTCCCGGAAAATTTTTCGGAAAGTCGGGGTACTTGTCGATATTGTAGTTGTTGCCGACCAGATCGAGCGCCCCCGAGCGGTAAAGCGGGTTGGAAGGAACAGGGTTGTTGAGCGCCGAAGTGATAGGCCGGGTCGTGTCGAGCGATCGTACGATCCCTCCGAGTTCGCGCGCGATCGCTATCCCGCTGCTGTCCTGCCTGTCCCATTGCTCCACAATTTCATTTCCGATGCTCCAGATGAAGACGCTCGGATGGTTGCGGTCGCGGAGGATCATATCGGTGAGGTCCTGCTTATGCCACGTATCCCAATCCAGCGAATAATCGAACTCCGTCTTCTTTTCCTTCCACATGTCGAATGCTTCATCCATGACGATGAATCCCATCCTGTCGCAGAGATCGAGGAGCTCAGGCGCCGGGGGATTGTGGGACGTCCTGATGGCGTTGCATCCCATCCCTTTCAAGATCTCAAGCTGGCGTTCGAGCGCTCGTTTGTTGACCGCCGATCCGAGACATCCCAGGTCATGATGGTCGCAGACGCCGTTGATCTTCATCGATTTTCCGTTAAGCGAGAACCCTTTGTCAACGTCGAAGTTGAAGGTCCGGATGCCGAACGGCGTTTCATATTCGTCGCAGATTTTTCCGTTGCATTCGATCGTTGTGACTGCAGTATACATCCGCGGACTGTCGAGCGTCCATACGACGGGATTGGCAACGGTGAGTTCCTCGGAAACTTCAGAAACAGACATCTTTCTGCTCGTCGTCTTCGATTCCGCTTCGCCGGCCTTCTTTCCATCCCCGTCAATGATGACAGTCCTGACCGTCAACGCCTGATCTTGCTCCGAGCTGTTCCGAGTGCGAATCTTGATCGAAACTTTTGCCGATCGGGGCGTCACCTCCGGCGTCGTCACGTATGTCCCCCAATGGTCCACATGCACCGGATCGACGGTCACGAGCCTCACATTCCTGTAAATTCCGGAACCGGAATACCAGCGCGAATTCGGCTGCTGCGAATTATCCACTTTCACCGCAACGACGTTGTGTTCGCCGCCGAATTTTAAGAACGGAGTCATCTCATACTGAAACGTGATGTATCCGTACGGCCGTTTGCCGAGGTAATGCCCGTTGATCCAAACCTCGCTGTTCCGATAAACGCCGTCGAACTCAATGAAAACCAACTTGTCTTTGTCTGCCGCCGGCACTGAAAAAGACTTACGGTACCACCCGATACCCCCCGGGAGCGCCCCTCCTCCCACGGTAGCAGGATTGTCTTTATTGAACTCCCCCTCAATGCTCCAGTCGTGCGGCACATCAAGCGCACGCCATTGCGCATCGTCGAAGAGGATAGCTTGGCCGTTGACAACATCGCCAAGATGAAATTTCCAGTTTTTAGAGAAGTCGTCGGCCCTTCGCGTGTCCGACGCACACGCGGTGCCGGAGATTACGAATGAGGCAAGACCGGTGAAGAGAACGGCCGCAATAAGGCATGAGGCGATCTTGATTAGAATTGTCTTCATAGTAGGGTATCCTTATGGGAAGTGTGTGCTGTTTCCCCCTCGCGATGATGAAAAATCACTGCAAATATAGTATATTGAATTGAATCAAGAAACAAGAAAGAGGAACCTGTTGAAATTTTTGACGGCGTATTTTCCTTTTGTGAGCGGACCTGCAATGCCAATGGAGTAGGCTGGTTAAACCGCTCTGGAACAAGCATTGTCTAAGATGTTCTTGCAATGTATAACTATCGCATGGAAATGAACTAGTGAAATTCAGAACAGGGAAGAAAACGTACCTGAGGCCGGGTTGTGTAAATAAGAGTTATCGATGGGCAAATGAAATTTCTGTCATAAAAGAGCCAAAGAAGAAAGACAGACTCGCAGGGTGGTTTCTCTTATTCGCAGTCATTGTTACCTTCCCGGTCACTTCCTATCCTCAAATCAAAGCCAGAACTGATTCATCCCAGGTATTCACGCTCGACCAGTGCATTCGTTACGCATTGCAGCATCAGCCGCGCCTGAATCAGTCCATCGTCAATACGGCAATAACGAAGGCGACGAACGCTATCAACCTGTCAGGCTGGCTTCCTCAGCTCGACCTTGCGGGGAGCATGGTTCACTATACCCAGCTGCTGACGACACTGGTGCCGAATCCGGTACCCGGCGGGGCACCGATCCCGACACACACGGGGGTTGCCAATACGGCGATTCCGCAACTCACTGCTTCGCAGACAATTTTCGAACCTCAGCTGTACTATGCAGCTGCATCAGCGCCGTTGCTGACGAAAGAATCGGAACAGGTCACCGACAGCGAGAAAATTTTCGTTGTCTCGACCGTCAGCAAATCATTCTACAATCTCTTGCTGACACTCGAGGAGATCAACGTGCTGAAGGAAGATACTGCTCGCCTGGCGCGGACGATTGTCGATACCCACAGCCAATTTGTAGGAGGGATCGTCGATGAAACGGATTACCAGCAGGCCGTCATCACGCTCAACAACTCCAAGGCGCAGTTAAGGCAGGAGGTTGAGAATGTCGTTCCGGAATATGCCGCGCTGAAACAGCTCATGGGATTTCCGCCCGAGAAGAATTTTCACGTGACGTTCGATACGGCGCAAATGATGCGCGAGATCTATTCCGACACGACAAAGCCGTTGGTGTATGAAAACAGGATCGAGTACCAGCAGCTTCAAACGGAGCGGCAGCTTCAGCATCAACAGACCGTGGCAAGCGAGCTTGCGTACCTGCCGACGGTGTCCGTGTTCTACGATTACTACTATGAATACGAAAGCCCGGCAGCGTCGACCCTTTTCAAGGGGGCATACCCGTATTCGTATTTTGGATTGTCGTTCAATTTTCCGATCTTTACGGGACTCTCCCGGATAGAATCTGTGCAGCGGTCGCAATTGGAGGAGGAGAATGTCAACTGGGAAGAGATGAATCTGAAGTCGCAGATCTACTCCGAGTACACTTCTGCCCTGGCAAGCTATAAGAGCAATCTGTACAACCTTCGTCTGCTGAACGATAATAAAGACAGAGCACAAAGCGTTTACCGCGTTGTCTCGCTTCAGTATAATCAAGGCATCGTCGCCTATCTCAATCTTATTGTTGCGGAATCGAACCTCATCTCGGCGGAAATTGGATATATCGATGCGCTTTTCCAGCTTCTGTCGAGCAAGATCGATCTTGAAAAAGCGAGGGGCGAAATTCCGGTGCGCTATTAATCTACCCCATGACCGAGTCTTATGAAGAGAACATTTCTTAATACAGTTTTGATCGGTACTCTTGTCGTTGTCTCGTGCAAACAGGAACAGCCCCCTCCTCCTCCGCCTGTTCCGGTGAATCTGCTTACCGTAAAAGCGCAGCCGGTGACGTATTATGACCGGTACACGGCAACGACGGTGGCACTGAACCAGGTAAACATCCTTCCCGAAGTGCAAGGCTATATTACTGGCATCTACTTTAAGGAAGGAAGCCACGTCAAACGGGGACAAAAGCTGTACGACATCGACCGGCGCATTTACGAAGACAACTACAATACTGCCGCGGCAAACGCGAACGTTGCGGAAGGAAACCTGAAGCAGGCCCAGCAGGACGCCGACCGTTATCAGTATTTAAATAACAATAAAGCCGTGGCGAAGCAATTGTACGACCATGCGATGATCGCCCTGGAAAACTCGCGCAATGCATACAAGTCCGCGCTCGAGGCTCTCAAGATTGCCAAGACGAATTTGGCATACTCCGAGATCACGGCCCCGTTCGATGGGACCGTCGGATTCAGCATGGTGAAACTCGGCGATCTTGTCAGCGTCGGACAAACAGTCCTCATTACGATCTCCACCGACGACCCGATGGCGGTGGATTTTCTGATCAACGAGAAACAGCTCGCATTCTTTAACAACCTTCAAAACGCGAATCACCAAGTAATTGATTCGTTGTTCACGCTTATCCTCCCGAATGGTTCCCTGTATTCCTACACGGGATCTCTTTCTGTGATCGACCGCGCCGTCAATCCCCAGACGGGCGCGATCAGGATCCGGCTGTTGTTTCCCAACCCGCAGCTTTCGCTCCGAGTCGGCATGAGCTGCGTTGTGCGCGTTCACAATCAGGATTCGGTCGCCCAGATGCTGATTCCGAACAGAGCCGTCGTGGAAGAGATGGGCGAATATTTTGTGTATCTCGTCAAGGATAGCGTAATGAGCGGCGGAGATCAAACCGGCGGAAAATCGCCGGGCGCTTCCGACCCGCGGTTCATTGCGCTTCAAAAGAAGGTCCATCTCGGCGCTGTCATCGGGCCCGACGTGATCATCAAGGACGGAATCAAAGAAGGGGACGACATCATCACAGACGGCATCCAATCGTTGCATAATGGCTCTCCGGTCGCTCCTTCCGGCGGGCATTCTGCTCCGCACGGAGGCAAGCCAAACGCACAGTAGGCCCCGCGTTGGACGAATGAATCCATTTTGGTCCTCGAAGTAGAGTATGATTGCCAATACCTTTATTAAAAGGCCGGTCACCGCTATTGTCATTTCGATCATCCTCGTGATCACCGGCATCATTTGCATTTTCAATTCCCCCGTTGAGCAGTACCCTCAGATTACTCCCCCGGTTGTTCAGGTGAACGGCCAGTTTACCGGGGCCGATGCGCTGACCGTCGAACAGACCGTTGCAACGCCGATCGAGCAGCAGGTCAACGGAACTCCCGGCATGGAGTACATGCAGAGCAATAATACGAACAACGGCTTGATGTCGATGAACGTCACCTTCGACATCGGCACCAACATCGATATTGCCACCCTCGACGTACAAAACCGCGTCAGCATTGCTACCCCGTTGCTGCCGGCCGCGGTGAGCCGTCTCGGCCTGACCGTGCGTGCGCTGAATCCGAGTATGCTGATGATGGTGTCGATCTTTGCGCCGCAAGGGACGCACGACATCACCTTCCTGGACAATTACACGAACATTTTTGTGCAGGACGCGCTGCTCCGTGTTCCCGGGGTCGGAAGCATCAGCAGGTTCACGGACGATTTCAGCATGCGGATCTGGATGGATCCGGAAAAAATGGCGGCGTACAACCTGACTCCGACCGACGTCATCTCCGCGTTGAACGCGCAGAATGTCCAGGTCGCGGCCGGCTCCGCCGGCGTTCCGCCGCAGCAAAAAACGCAGACATTTGAACTTGGTATTCTCGTCAACGGGCGTTTGAGCAAAGTGTCGGATTTTGAAAACGTGATCGTGAAGACCAATCCGGCGACGGGGGACCTTGTCTATCTCAGAGACGTGGCCAGAGTCGAGCTTGGGAAATTCACCTTTTCAAGCAACTCTTTTGTTGATGGGAAGAGGGCATCGTGCCTCCTCATCTATCAGGCGCCGGGAAGCAACGCTCTCGAAACGGCGAAAGGGGTCTATAACGTCCTCGCTGAGTTAAAAAAATCGTTCCCGACGGACGTGGATTACAAAGTTCCTTTTGAATCCGTGACCGTCGTACGAGTTTCGATGAGCGAGGTTGTCATTACGCTGCTTCAGGCGCTGGGGCTCGTCGCCATTGTCGTTTTTTTGTTCTTGCAGAACTTCCGGACGACGCTCATCCCGGTACTCGCCATCCCGGTATCGATCCTCGGCACATTCTGCTTTTTTATACCGCTCGGGTTTACGATCAACACGCTGACGATGTTCGGCTTTGTGCTGGCGATCGGCATCGTGGTCGACGACGCCATTATCGTCGTCGAAGCGGTCGAGCATTATATGGATGAGCATAATCTCTCGGCAAAGGAGGCCACGTACCAGGCGATGAAAGATATCTCGGCCCCTGTTGTCGCCATCGCGCTTATCCTGGCGGCGGTGTTCGTTCCGGTCGGATTCATTCCAGGGATCGTCGGACGCTTGTACCAGCAGTTCGCAATTACCATTGCGATCTCCGTCATGCTTTCCGCCTTCATTGCGTTGTCGCTCACCCCGGCTCTCTGCAGCTTGCTCCTCAAACCGACGCAGAAAAATGCGGAAGCCCGCGGTGCCGGCAGATTCTTCAGCGGATTCAACAGGTGGTTCGAGAAACTGACGGACAAATATTCCGACGGCGTGAAGCGGAGCATTACGGTCTCGCGGTACGTGGTCATTCTGCTTCTGTGCATTTGCATTGGCACGCTCCTTCTGTTCAAGAACAAGTCGACCGGATTCATTCCGTCGGAGGATGACGGAAACCTTTACATTACGTTCCAGCTCCCGCCGGCTTCGTCGACTGCACAGTCCGTCGCCGTGATGACGAAGCTGATGTCGGTCGTGGCCTCGACTCCCGGCGTCGGTCATTACGCGGCATTGTCGGGGTTGAATGTCGTCACCAACGCGACCAATTCGAATTGCGGAACCATCTATTGCCAGCTGAAGCCATGGGATGAGCGTTCAACCCGGAGCGAACAGGTTCCCGGAATCATTCATGTGATGCAGCAGAGGATCAACGATGCCGGGCTCACCAACGCAAATGTGCAGGTGATCCAGCCGTCGCCGATTCCGGGCGTCGGCTCGGTCGTCGGATTCAGCTTCCAGATCGAGCAGCGAAACACCAACGACGACATCCATGGGTTCGAAAAGGTCGTGAATGATTTTATCGAAGAAGCGAACAAGAATCCCGCCATCTCGCACGCGTACAGTTTCTATTCCGCGCACACGCCGAACTATAATCTGACGGTGGACAGGGAAAAATGCGAAAAATTGGGAGTGAATGTTGCCGACGTTTTTACGACCATCCAGGCATACATGGGGAGCATCTACGTCAACGATTTCACCACCTACAATCGCACGTTCCATGTGGTGATCCAGGCAGATACGATGTCCCGTGCCTCCGTGTCTGATATCGACAAATATTTCGTACGCAATCAGGCCGGTTCGATGGTCCCGCTCGGGACGCTTGTCAGCTATAAGCCGACAGAAGCGGCGCCGCTCATTTCTCACTTCAATATCTTTCGTTCCGCAGAAATTGAAGGCGAGTCGGCGCCAGGATACAGCAGTACGGAAACACTGAACGCGCTCAAAGATGTGGCGCGAAAAGTCCTGCCGGAAGGGTATGATTACGAGTATTCAGGGTTGAGCTATGAAGAAATAAAAGAAGGCTCGACATCGATCTACATTTTTGTCTTTTCCATCACGTTCGTCTTTCTTTTTCTTGCAGCGCTGTACGAAAGCTGGTCGGTCCCGTTCTCGGTCCTGTTGGCTGTTCCTATCGGAGCGTTCGGCGCGATCCTCACGCTGACGCTGCTGCCGGGCATATCGAACAATGTCTATGCGCAGATCGGATTGATCACGCTTATCGGACTTGCAGCGAAGAATGCGATCCTCATCGTCGAATTTGCGAAAGTGCGCGTTGATCGGGGAGAAGAGCTTATTCAATCGACGATGGAAGCGGTCCGGCTTCGGCTCCGCCCGATCGTCATGACCTCGATGGCATTCATTCTCGGCGTTCTCCCTCTTGTTTTTGCGACGGGAGCCGGAGCGGTCGCGCGGAGGACGATAGGGTTCACTGTGCTCGGGGGAATGCTCGCGGCAACGACGCTGGCGATCTTCATCGTCCCGGTCTTGTTCGTCATCATCACGCGTCTTTCGTACGGCAAGGAGCGGCTCGAATATCTTCAGGACCATCATCAGGAATTGATGGAAAAGGCGAAGAAAGTGGAAGAACAGAACATCGACCCCGAGCTGGAATATGATCTGCACCGGTCCCGCGAGATCTATAACCTAGACCAGGAATGATTGCCAATACCTTTATCAAGCGCCCGGTCACTGCGATCGTCATCTCGCTTGTACTGATGATCTCGGGGATCATCTGTATTGCCAATCTCGCGGTCGATCAATACCCGAATATTACTCCCCCCGCGGTTTCCATCGGCGGACAATATACCGGCGCCGACGCTCAGACAGTCGAACAGACGGTCGCCACGCCGATCGAAGAACAGGTTAACGGAACGCCCGGCATGGAATACATGCAGAGCACCAATACCAACACTGGCTCAATGGGGATCACGGTGACGTTCAACGTCGGCACCAACGTTCACATCGCCGCATTGAACGTTCAGAATCGTGTGGGGATCGCGACGCCGCTTCTTCCTTCCGTCGTCAGCCGCCTCGGGCTCACAGTCCGCGCGCGCAATCCCAGCATGCTGATGCAGGTGGCGGTCTTCTCTCCGAAGGGAACGCACAACATCACCTTCCTTGACAATTACACCAACGTCTTTATCGAGGACGCGCTCCTTCGGGTGCCTGGAGTCGGGGACGTCAATACGCGTACGGACAATTTCAGCATGCGCATCTGGATGAACCCGGAGAAGATGGCGGCGTACGGCCTGGTTCCGCAGGACATCATCGCCGCTTTGAACGGGCAGAATGTCCAGGTTGCCGCGGGTGCTGCGGGCGCTCCTCCCCAGCTGACCGACCAGCCGTTCGAGCTTGGAATTCTCGTCAACGGGCCGCTTGTGAAAGTTCCGGATTTTGAAAACGTCGTCGTCAAGACCATTCCCGCCACCGGCGAGCTCGTGCATCTCAAAGATGTTGCGAGAGTTGAACTCGGCAAGTTTACTTTTTCCAGCAATTCGTTTGTGGATGGAAAAAGGGCGTCAATCCTCTTCATTTATCAGACCCCCGGAAGCAATGCACTTGAAACGGCGAACAACGTATACGCCACGCTGGAGAAATTAAAGAGGTCTTTTCCGGCGGACGTCGACTACGCCGTTCCGTTCGAGTCGATCACGATCATCAAAGTATCGATGCAGGAGGTGCTGGAAACATTGTTGAAGGCGCTCGGACTCGTCGCCATCGTTGTTTTCCTTTTCCTCCAGAACTGGCGGTCCACGATTATTCCGATCCTCGCGATCCCGGTCTCCATCCTCGGCACGTTTTGCTTTTTCCTCCCGCTCGGCTTCACCATCAACACGCTCACGATGTTCGGCTTCGTCCTTGCGATCGGCATCGTCGTCGACGATGCCATCATCGTGGTCGAAGCGGTGCAGCATTACATCGACGAACATCATCTCTCGGCGAAGGAAGCGACGTACCGGGCCATGAAAGACATCTCGGCGCCGGTGGTTACCATCGCGCTCATTCTCGCTGCGGTTTTCGTGCCGGTCGGATTCATTCCCGGAATTGTCGGACGATTGTATCAGCAGTTCGCGATCACGATCGCCATCTCCGTCATGCTGTCGGCGTTCATCGCATTATCGCTGACTCCGGCGCTCTGCACGCTGCTGTTGAAGCCGCATGCAAGCAAACCTCAATGGAGCGACATGTTCTTCAGCCGGTTCAACCATTGGTTTGATGTGATGACGAAGGATTATGTCAACACCGTTCGCCGCGGAATCAGAGGCGCCCGGTATGTCGTGATCCTGCTCCTTTGCATTTGCGTTGGCGCCTATATTCTGTTCAAGAAGAAACCGTCTGGGTTCATTCCAGCCGAAGATGACGGGCGCTTGTATGTTACGTACCAGATGCCCGAGGGAACGTCCACAACGAAATCGGTTGAAGTGATCACGAAGTTGATGGAAATCGTCGGGGCAACCCCCGGCGTGAATCATTATTCTGCCATCTCCGGGCTGAACATACTGAATTTCGGCGCGACGTCGAACGCCGGTAGCATCTTTTGCATGCTCAAGCCGTGGGAACAACGGCAGAAACCGGAGGAGCAAATTCCCGGCATCATGAACGTGCTGAGAAAAAGGATCGCCGCTGCCGGCATCGACAACGCGAACATCGTTGTCATTCCCCCTCCGCCGATCCGCGGTATCGGGCAGGCGGCGGGGTTCAGCATGCAGATCGAACAGGGGAGCACGAGCGACGACGTCCACGCGTTCGAAGGCGTCGTTAAGAAATTTGTCGCGGAGGCGCACAAGAATCCGGCGATCTCGACGGCGTTCAGCTACTACGGCGCCCATACGCCGAGCTACAACCTGACGCTCGACAGGGAAAAATGCGAGAGGCTCGGCGTGAATATCGCGGACGTGTTCACCACGCTGCAGGCGTACATGGGAAGCTTGTTCGTCAATAACTTTACTCTCTACGACCGTACCTACCATGTTGTCGTTCAGGCGGACACGACGTACCGTGCCCTCATCTCCGACCTGAACAAATATTTTGTGCGCAACCAGCGGGGGGAAATGGTGCCGCTGAGCACTCTGGTCAGTTATCAAGCCGCCGAAGCGCCGCCGCTGATAACACATTTTAATATTTTCCGTTCCGCGGAAGTCGACGGCTCGACTCCCCCCGGATACAGCACCGGCGAAGGAATCGATGCCCTCCGCGCGACCGCGGAGAAGGTGCTGCCGCACGGATACACGTACGAATTTTCTGGGCTGAGTTACGAGGAAATCAAAGCGGGGTCGGCGACGGTCTATATCTTTATATTTTCCATTACGTTCGTCTTCCTTTTTCTGGCGGCGCTTTATGAAAGCTGGTCGGTGCCGTTGACCGTGCTTCTCCCCGTTCCCATCAGCGCGTTCGGCGCGATCCTGATGCTCATGTTCATCCCGCGGCTGACGAATAATGTGTATGCGCAGATCGGTCTCATCACGCTGATCGGACTTTCCGCAAAGAATGCGATTTTAATCGTAGAGTTCGCGAAGATCCGCGTCGACCGCGGCGAAGAGCTTATTGCGTCGACGCTCGAAGCGGTGAAACTGCGGCTGCGTCCCATTATCATGACTTCAATGGCGTTCATTTTGGGCGTTCTTCCGCTTGCGCTCGCTACAGGGGCCGGCGCAGTTGCAAGGAATACGATCGGCTTTACCGTCCTTGGCGGAATGCTCGCGGCATCGACCCTTGCGATTCTGATCGTTCCCGTGCTGTTCGTCATCATCACCCGGATGTCGTACGGCAAGAAAGAGCTGGAGTACTTGCAGTCTCATCACGAAGAATTGATGGAGCGGGAAAAGAAAATTGAACAGCAAAAAATCGATCCGGAACTGGAGTACGAAATGACCCATCATTTCGAAAGGCATCATGAAGGGTAGCTGATCCGGGGAAATTGACTCAAAGCCGGCATTGTGGATGATGTCGGCTTTTTCATTTTCAACAAACTCGATCGACCTTTAGCGTCTCCATTGCATTTCATCCAAAACCTCTCTATACTTGCAGCAAGCGCAGAGAACTTAAATCTGCGCCCTTCGTGTATTCTATTCCAGCCGTCCGATGTATACCCGCCTTAGACGGACGGAGAAAGGGGTTCCTATGAAAAAGCATCCTCGGGTTACTGCATTCCTCGTAGTTGCGCTCCTGCTGCACTCGCCAAGAATGTTCGCCGTCAATCAACTCACGGTTCATGACCCGGATGTCTACGGGTCAAAGCTCGGCTACATCGACCAGGCAACCCTCTATGTTGAGCCGCATGGCGCGTATGTCGAGCAAACGCTCATTCTCGATTATGCCGATCATCTTCAATTTGCTGCGGGCACAAAGATAGAAGTGGTCCATGCCTTCGAGATGCCGCAGGGAGCGGTGATCAACGATCTGTGGCTCTGGATTAACAATGTGCCTGTCAGGGGAAAGATGCTTGCGACGTGGCAGGCGCAGCATATTTATGACAGCATCGTCAGCAAACACAGAGACCCTGCGTTTCTTTCGAAGATCGGGACGCAGTACGAATTGCATGTCTATCCCTTGAGCCCCGGAAGTTACCGTCGAGTGAAGATCACTTTTGTCAGCCCCACGCAATGGATCGGCCAAAATGGGGGAGCGGAATTGCCGATCAGAATGCTGCTGGCAAATAATTCTCCCGCGAAGCCGCTTAGGGTCTACTTCAAAACGGCGCAGAATATTTGGGGGGTACCGACGGTGCTTGAGTTGCCTCTTCTCAGTTTCCAGAGTCTGGCCGACAGCGCCGGGTATTCATACAAATATGTCGACGTTGCCGATATCTCGAACCTTCAGAGCCTGAGCCTTCAATTCCAAACCCAGTTCCAGGGGGGCGCTTCGTTCATGAGTGCTGTCGACAGTACCGATACGACAGCGTTCCAGCTGGGATTTGTTCCGCCTCAATTTTTTTCCACGCGATCGGATACGACGGCGAAAAAATTTTTGGTCGGGATCGACTTAAGCGGATTCCAAAACAAAAATTACTCGACCTTGCTCCCGAACTTGAAATCCACGCTCATATCCGCGCTCCGTACAAAAGATCAATTCAAAATTGTTGTGACCGGGGCGGGTGCAATGCAATATCTCGGGAGCAACTGGACATACGGGATACCCGACTCGATCGATAACATCCTGGAGAGGTTCGCGAACAGCGATCTGGGCAAGACGATAGGCCAGTCCACAATTCCTTCCGTAATTTTCGCAGACCCGAATGCGGTGACCTGCTGGCAGTTTCCCGGGATTGATAGCCTTTGCGTGCCGCGGGTTTTTTCGACCCTGGGCGGTGCGATCGATGCTATTACTTCTGTTCCTATTGTCGCCGCATATAATCAGGGGTTTGAAGATGCGAATGAAACGAAGTCGATTCTTTCAAATCTGATCAGCCGGTTTGACTCGTTGTTTCTGAAAGGGGGGAGATTCCTGACGTACTATGACTATAACCGTGTCGGCAGTGAATTGCTTGCATCGCACTATATCAGCGGGCTGACAATGAACCGAAGGACAGACGGGTCAACGACGCTTTATAGAAATCTTTCCGGAAACATCGGCGCGTATTTTCCCCCGTCCTTTGTCCATTACGGTTTTGACGACCTTGTCTATACGGACCCCGATACCAAAGTCGAGGTGCAGGATTCAAGCGGCAACGTGGCGGTCATTTCAAAAAGAATCAATAACGGTCTGCTCGTCGTCAGCAGCATTTGGTCGTTCAGGGATGACGGGGCCACAAAAGAAATCATCGGAGTTCCACTTCTCGGCCTGAACGCTATTTCCCATTCAGAGCAGATGATCGGCCTCCTGAACGAGGTCCAATCCCATCGATTGGCCGACCCGTTCGACAAAGCCCTGATCTTTTCCAACACCGACTCCGCTTTTGCCAAAACCTATGCGCTCAGCTGGGCAACGACATACGTATCAAAATTTTCTGGCTCTGTGCCCGTTTTTTATACCGTGAATCTGCTGGATGGGACCACGTATACTCCTCCTTCGGTCTCCGACGGCGGAGTTGATTATTACGGCGGAGGTTATCTCCTCAAAACTGTCGCAGCGCTGACAAACGGGATTCATTTCGAGACCCATATTGATAATTGGAACTTTATTGCCGGCGCACTTTCGCCTTCTTCGGTTCCCGTTATCGACAGCTTAAACATCATAGCCGCCACGGCCGACTCGGCCGGGAAGGTCCTCGAGATGAGAGAGGTCAACCCTGTGCAAAATGATCCTTCCAAACCCCGATTCTTTATCGGAGCCGCCAAAGGGCATGAACGATTGGATTTCGCGATCAATGCACGATTTGCGGGGGATGACTCGATCGAAACCAAAAAATTAAGCTATTATCCTGTGAACGATACAACGGGGAGCCAGTCGCTCATTCCGGCGCTCCTGGCGAACGAGGACATCAAAAACCTGCTCATGACGCCTCCCTTCGATACAGCAACGATCGTTGCACGGGCGATGCGTTACAACCTCCTTTGTGACTTCACTGCGCTGCTGGTGCTTGATACCACAATTGAAAATAACCCGAACAATTCCAACGGAACGCCGGTCAATCCCCAACACGCTTTTCCGGAAACGGACACCTTGGGGTTAGGCGCATATCCGAATCCATTCAATAATCAGGTTGCAATTCAGATCGATGTCAGGCCGGCGTCAAAGGTTTATCTCGTCATCTACAACATCCTTGGCCAGCGTGTAAAGGTCTTGCTGAACAACGAGGTTGTCAGCGAGAGAAGAACGGTTTTTTGGAACGGGACGGACGAGCAGAATAGAACGGTCAGCAGCGGAGTTTATTTTGTCCGGATGATAGCCACAAATCTTGTCGGCGGAGGGGTCAAGTCGCGTCTGACGCGAATTTTGTTCCTGAAGTAAGTCCAGCCGAGAGGACGAATGAGAGTGTCCGGGAGGACAAAACGGAAGCAGCATAAGCATTGAACGCCGGCCGTCGGAACAATAAAAGGAAAGAACGAGTCTTTCCTTTTTTTGCGGGCGCTGCTGGGAGTGCATCCGCAAAAGTACAGCTGATGCTCATTCCAGATATGTTCCGACAGCGGACTCCGAGACACGTGTCTGACTGCCCGAATGGCGAGGTCAACTGACAAGCTCTCCCTTCGCCTGCTTGATCGTCGGGTAGAAGTAGACGGTGTTCCGGCCTGCCCGCTGCGCCTCGAAGAGAGCTTCCTTGACCATGAGGAGCAGGTCGGAGGTCGTTCGGCCGTTGACCGGATAGGCCGAGACCCCGATACTCACCGCCGACTCAATCTTCTGTTCAGTGAAGAGCGTGTGAGCGATGTCGACCGAAAATTCCTTCGCCCTGACGATCGCCTCCTGCAAGTTCGTGTTGGCGAGAAGTATGACGAACTCGTCGAACCCGTAGCGCCCGCAGGCGTCGATGGGGCGTAACTTCGATTTCACAAGGCACCCCATTTCCCTCAAGAGCTTCTTCGAAGCGTCATACCCGTACGTGTGGACGACATCCTTGAAGTTGTCGACGTCCAGAAGAACGAGCGAAAAGCTCTCGCTTAACTCCTTCGCGTGCTCCATTTCGGCGTCGAGCTTCTTGATGAAGGAGACGTACTTTTCCAGCCCAGTCTCGCGGTCGATGACTTCAAGCTGCATGTTTTCCTCATGGAGCTGAGCCTTGACGAGCGCGAGTCCGGCGATGTCCGCAAAGCCCTGGATCATCCCGAGGTCCTCTTCGGTGAACTTGCCCTTCTCCGTGCTGTCGACGTGCAGGTAGCCGAACGTACGGTGGTCAACCTCGATCTGGACACAGACCGCAGAGCCGAATGCATACTCAAGGGCGATCTCTGCCGCTTGCAGGGGGTCGGACGCGCTGTCGGAAATGAGGATGGGGTGCCCTGTCCACAGGAGCTTGCCGATGGCGCCGGTAGCGAGCCGCGTCCGGAATGATTTGCAGAAGGTCAGCGACAGACCGTAGTCGTTCTCGATATGAAGGTATTCTGTCTTCGGGTCGATGATGACGACAGCCGCCGTTTGGCACCTGTAGATCTGGAACAGCTGGTTGACGATGTGATGAAGAACTTTCTGATGCTGGTTCGTAGACTTCAAAATGGCGAGCGTGTTGAGGATGCTCCTGAGCGATCGTGTCGAGTTCTCATTAAGCATGGCTATTAACCTCCTCTCGTGGGGCTCCGGCCTAGAAACGAAAAATCCTCTGGCCTCCCCGCTCAGGGGGACACAGAGGTTTTCTTGTGCGAATTATTGACCGACATATCTCCTCCCAAGCGGAGATGGCCGGAGCCGATGATCAGCAGATCGGAGCTGAATCTCGATCTGCCCGTACGATAGTATCGATATTGGGATTGAAAGTCAAGAGGCGGGAGCGAGTGATGCGGGAATCGAATCCGCTTAAGAACGGCGGATTTTCATTTTGTATCTAGCCATCTTGTGGGCGCTGCGGGGATCGAACCTGCGACCTTACGCGTGTGAGGCGTACGCTCTGAACCAGCTGAGCTAAGCGCCCGCTTTAAACTTAGACAGGGCTTTTAGCGAAGTCCTCCGTTTTCAGGAGGACTGGCTAAGCGCCCGCTTTAAACTTAGACAGGGTTTTTAGCGAAGTCCTCCGTTTTCAGGAGGACTGGCTAAGCGCCCGCTTTAA